>CAZACZ010000034.1:0-32644 GCA_964483695.1 uncultured bacterium
GCCGCGTCGAACAACACCGCGATGGCCTGCGGCGTGTTGAGGTCGTCGTTCATGGCGGCAGCGAAGCGGGCGCGCAACGGTTGGAACACCGCGTCCTCGCGAGGAGCGGCGTCCGGTAGGTCGGCGGCGGCAGCGCGGTGGGCCTCGAGCAGGCGCTTCAGCCCCTGCGCCGAGGCCTGCAGCCCCTCCTCGCTGAAGTCGGAGACGCTGCGGTAGTGGGATCGCAGCATGTGGAAGCGCACCACGATGGGATCGAAGCGCTCGAACAGCTGCTTCAACGTCACGAAGTGCTCCTTGGACTTCGCCATCTTCTCGCCCTGCAGGGTGATCATGTTCCAGTGCAGCCACACCCGGGCGAACGGCTTGCCCGCCGCTTGCGCCTGCGCGATCTCGCACTCGTGGTGCGGGAAGATCAGGTCGAGCCCACCGCCGTGGATGTCGAACTCGTCGCCGAGGTACTTGGTGCTCATCACCGAGCACTCGAGGTGCCAGCCAGGGAAGCCCTCTCCCCACGGGCTGGGCCAGCGCATGATGTGGCCGGCGTCGGCGTTCTTCCACAGCGCGAAGTCGCGCGGGTCGTCCTTCTCGGAGCGCACCTCGATGCGCGTTCCCTCCACCAGGTCCTGCGGATCGCGCCCCGAGAGGGCGCCGTAGCCTTCCCAGGCGGAGACGTCGAAGTAGACGCTGCCGTTCCGCTCGTACGCCATGCCGCGCGCGAGCAGTTCCTTGGTCAACTCGATCTGCTCGACGATGTGCCCCGAGGCGCGCGGGGTGATGCTCGGACGGCGCACGTTGAGCGCGGCCAGCGCGTCGAAGTACGACCAGAAGTACTTCTCCGCTACCTCCATCGGCTCGAGCCGCTCGAGCTTGGCGCGCTTCTCGAGCTTGTCCTCGCCGTAGTCGGCGTCGTCGCTCAGGTGGCCCACGTCGGTGACGTTGGTGACGAAGCGGACTTCGAACCCTTCGTGCTCGAACCACCGACGCAGCACGTCGAACACGATGGGGCCGCGGGCGTGGCCGAGGTGCGGCTCCGAGTAGACGGTCGGACCGCAGGAGTAGATGCCCACGCGGCCCGGTACGACGGGCCGGAACGGCTCCTTGCGGCGAGTCATGGTGTTGTAGAGCTCGAGCGGCATCGGTTCCTCCGAGCGCGGGCGTCGAGCGCCCGATCGCATGGACGCCACCAGGTGTGGCGGGATGGGATAGCTGGGTTGGCGGGAGCCGGCGTGCGTCTTAGCGACGGAGGCGACGACATCGCGCCGCGACGATCGAAGCTCCGCCAAGAGCGCGCCGTGCGCCTGGCCCGAACGCGCCTGCGTCGCGGGGGTTCGGGCGCCATGCCATGGGCGGAGTGTAGCACGCGCGTGATGCCCGTCCTCGCGTCCGACACGGTAGAGTCCGGCCGTGGGCTACCGGACCGTCGCGGCACGCGCCGAACACGAGGACGAGGTCCTCGGATCCCGGTTCCTCGCGGCCGCGGCTCCCGTCGCGTCGGTCGAGGACGCGATGGCGTTGCTCGCCGAGCAACGCAGCGCGCATCCGGACGCGTCGCATCACACCTGGGCCTACCGCGTGGGGCCGCACCAGCGTTTCTCGGACGACGGCGAACCGAGCGGCACCGCCGGCCGACCGATCCTCGAGGTGATCCTCAAGCGTGACCTCGACCACGTCGCGGTGGTGGTGGTGCGCGTCTTCGGCGGTCGCAAGCTGGGTGCGGGCGGCCTGGTGCGCGCCTACGGGGGCGCCGCTGCGCGCGCGCTCGACGCGGCTGGGGTACGCGAGGTGGTCGACATGGCGCGGTTCGTCGTCCGCGCGCCGTTCGCCGATGTCGACGCGGTACTGCGCACCCTCGACGCCACCACCGGACTGGGACGTGGTCACGCCGACTACGACGCCACCGGCCTGGTAGTCGAGGTGACGCTTCCCGAGACCGCAGTGCACGCCCTATCGGAGCGATTGCAGGCCGTCACGCGCGGCGGCGCCCGTCTGGCCCGGCTTGCCGGCGCTTGAGCCGCCGTGGTTCAGCGTCCGATGAATCGCCCCTCACCGGTGCCCTCCAGCCGAGATGGCACGATGGGGCCATGACGAGGAACCGTATCCGTGCGTCGATCGGGCTGATGACCATCGTGCTCGCCGCTGCCGCCTGCGTCCCCAGGCAGGAAGCCCCGGCGAAGCCGCTGGTGGCCATCCTGAACGCTCCGACCCAGTCGGTCTTGGCGGGGAGCGCGGAAGGCGTGCAACAGGAACTCGAGCGGGACGCCGCCGCCCCGTTCGCGATGGTCAGTCCGTTCACCATGCGGTTCCTGGAGTCGCACACCGACCTGTTCCACAGCCGCGCCGCGCCCGGCGCCGCCCGCATCGCCAGGGCGCAGGGCGCCGCCTTGGCGGTGATGGTGGCGGCACCCGTGCTGGAGCGCAACGTCACCGTGTCCAACGACACCAGCAGACGCCGCATCGACGTCCAAGTGGCGCTGGAGGCACAGGTGGTGGACCCGCGCACCGACGCCGTGGTTCAGGTGCTGCGCACCCGCACCTTCCACGGTTCCCGCGTCGAGGCGAACGACACGCCGCTACCGCCCGTGGCGGACGACCCCACGGTCGCGAGCCTGCGCGACGATGCCGTGCCCGAACTCGCCGCGGCGATCCGCGCCGAGCTCCCGTACCTGATCCGCCAGTTGCTCATCGGAAGTAGCGGCGGATGATCTCCTGATACGACAGCGGGATGTCCCCCTCCGTGAGGGCATCCTCGACCGCCGTGCGGTACGGCGCGAAGCTGGTGCCGGCGGGCAGTTCCACCTCGTCCTCGCCGGGTAGGCGCACCGTGCCGGCCGACGACTCGGGCCCCTCGCCCAGGACGCCCGGGAGGAGATCGGGGGCTCCGGTCGAGTCCTCGTCCAGGGCGCCCGCTGCCTGCGGCGCTCCAGGACCCCCACCCGCGTCACCGACGCCCTCGCCCCCCTCGTCGCCGCCTACGTCGGCACCGGACGCGCCTTCGCCGCGGTCGCCGGCGCCTTCACCCTCGGACTGCTCGGGGAACGGCGTGCCCTCGGGCTCACCGGCGCCGGCCTGTCGCGGTCCCTGCTCGCCGGCCCCGCCACCGTCGTCGCCCGCCGACTCCGCGGCGGCCTCGCCCTCGGCGTCGCTTTCGGCGTCCGTCGGTTCGCCGGCCGCCGCGGCCGGTTCGCCTCCCTCTCCCGAAGCCGCCTCGCTGCCTTCCTGCGGACCGGAGCCCTGGGGCGCACCCTGCGGGGCCCGCTGCGGAGCGGTCTGCTGACCCGGTGGTGGCGTGCCCTGCGGTCCGCCGCCCGCCTGCTCGCCCGAACCGCTGCCGTCGCCCGCCGAGTCCTGCGGCCGCTCGCGCAGCGAATCGAGGAAGCGCGACAGCGGCGCTTGCGAGGGGATGTCGCCGCCCGGCGGGGCCGCTGCTTCGCCTTCGGCGCTGCCTTCGTCTTCGGAACCGGCGTCGTCCGGCTCCTCGGCTCGCCCAGGTGCTTCGGGAGGAGGGAGCAGGTCCTCGCCGCCGCTTCCCCCCGCGACGGGCTCGTCCCCGCTCGGCGCCGGACTCCCCACGGCCTGGCCTCCGGACGTCGCGCTAGGGCCGAGCGGCGTCGCGGCCGGGAGCAGCAGCAACCCGAGCGCGACCGCCACGGGCGGTAGCCACCAGGCCGGCAGGTCCGGCAGGCGCACGCCGCGCACGTCGCTCCGCGCGCGCCGTACCACGGCGGCTCGCAGCCCGTACGGGTCGACGTCGTGGGTGGCGAGGCCGGCCGTCGAGGGCGTAGCGGCCGCCGAAGGTTCGCGCTCCTGGCGTGCCAGGATCTCGAGTGCGGTCTCGTACGCCAAGCCGGTCTGGTCGCGGATCGCGCGGATGGCGCGCTCCTGTTGGCGGAACACGGGCAGCGCTGCACCGACGGCGAACGCCAAGGCGACCAAGCCGGCACGCACCGGGGTCGAGACCGGCAACGCCAGGCTCAGCGACGACACGACCAGCGCCGCCACCGCCCCGCGCAGGAGGCGCCGGTCCCAGCTCGTGCGCTGCGCGATGCGGCGGTGCAACCGGAACGCCTCGTCGAGGGTCAACTCGCCCCGCGTGCGACGACGACTGGCGCCGATCATGGCTGGGCACCCCGCCTCGCGCCGGCGCGCTTCGACGCGCGCACCAGGGCGGCCACGACGGCAACGGAGGCCGACGCGGTGACCACCAGGTACGGCAGCGCCACGCGCACCGCCGCTGCCCAAGGGTTGAACACGGTCTGGCCGATGACGATGTCGAACCACGCCGCGCCCGCCAAGGACGCGAGCACCAGCACCGGGACGATCATGCCGAACCGGATGGCGCGGCCCACCCACCCGAGCCCCATGCCCAGGCCGTAGAAGGCCGTCACGGTGAGCAGCGGCGAGGCCAGCGACCACACGACGTCCACGCTCGGGAAGCTTGCGGCGTGGGTGGCGGCCTCGAACGGAGCCGAGAGCAGCACCAGGGCGATCAGGGCGCCCAGCGTGGCGCTGGCTTCGCCGCTCCACTCCGGGCGCGGCTCGTCCACGTCGCGGCTCTTCGTCGGTCGGGAGGCGGCGCCCATCACGGCTCCGAAGCCGGCGGCCGCTACCGCAAGCAGCGCGGAGCGCACCGGCGCCAGCGAGAACCACGCCTCGTTCACCGTGCTGCCGCCGCTAGGCCACCGCACGGCCAGCACGAACCCCATCACGGCGAAGATCGCCACCAGGACCTGGATCATGTCGGGGCGCCGGAGCCGCTCGGCGACGCGGGCAACGGAGTTCATAAGGACGGTCCCGTCGGCGCACGCAACGAAGGCCCGACGATCCACGTCGTGCAGACGCGGTCGCAATCGGATCTGGCGAGCACCGTACCGTCCGGCAACAACGGGATGAGCTGCGCGTGGAGGGGAGGAAGCACCGCGTCCTCGGTCATGGTCGCGCGGCGTAGCGCTCCTGGAGCGAGGTCCCCTTGGGGCCCGAGACCGACCACGTGCACGTCGAGCAGCGGGCTCGTCCCGTGGTTGGCGAGGGTGCCGTCGACGAAGCGGAGTGGGGCGTCTTCCAGCACCGGCGGCAACGCCAGCACCACCGAGCGCCAGCGTTCGACCGCGAAGTGGGCGCCGGCATCGTCGATGCGGTAGGCACGCAGCGTGAGCGGGCGCGCCGGGGTGGGAACGTCGATGGTGGCCGCGGGCAAGGTGAGCACTTCGCGCGTCTCGGTCACCAGGGCCAGCGGGCCCCCCGCGATGGCGAGCCGTTCGCCACCCGTGATCTGCGGGGCCGCGGGCCGGAGCACGCGCCAGCCGGCCAGCGACAGCAGCGTCGCCACGGCGACGGCGGCTACCAGGCCCGGGGCGCCCATCCAGCGCACCAGCGACACCACCACCAGGGCGAACACCAGCGCCGCCGCCAACACCGCCTGCTGCGACAAGGGCGTCGGGAGGTCCACCAGTGGCTCTGCTACGACGGCGGCGACCAACGTGTCGCGTTCGGGACGGTAGGCAGCGGCCACCGCTCCGGCCACCGTTGCCACGTCGGCGTCCACCCGCATGACGACCCCAGCACCGAGACGCGTGGTCGGACCGTCGGTCAACCAACCCAACTCCGCGTGGCTCGGCGGCAGGGTCCCCGCCAGCACCACCACCGCTCCGCCCGCGGCCGCGGCGGCCACCGACTCGAGGCGCGGTGCGGCCACCGAGCCGTCGATGACCAGGCTCCGGACCCCGTCGTACGCGGCAACGCGCTCCGGGAGATCGGAGGCGGCGACGTCCACCAAGCGAGCGGCGTCGCCGAAGCCGGCACGGTAACGACCCGGGTCGGCGCTGAGCAGCAGGTCGAGCGCGCGTTCGTCCTGTTCCCGTGCGCTCAGCGAACCGCTGGCGAGTACCTGGTCGTTCGTCGCGAGGCTCCACGTCAGGGTGCGGAACGTAGGGAGGTAGAGATCGTCCTCGAACACGCTCGCCCCGGCACCGCCGCCTACGCTGCGTTCGACCACCAGCGGCACCTCGCCGCGCCGCAGGGTGCCCTGGTCGATGCGGATGGTGAGCACCGCGGCCGGGACGTCGCGCACCGTAAGACGGATCGGGTTCCAGGCATCCGCCACCGGGTTGCCGGCGATGCCGAGTTCGAGGCGAACGGCGTCGATCGCCTGTGCAGAAGCCTGGGGCGGCAGCAGCGCCACGAGGAGCGCCGCGACCAGCGGAGCGAGACCCCACCGATGGCGCTGCGCCCACCGCAGTCGCGCAGAGCGACGGCGCCGTGTCCGGCGCTGGGGCCACGAACGGCCCGCCGTGCGTCGAGGAAGCTGGGCTGCTCGCATCGTCGGCTGGAGTATACGCGCCCCGAGCGCGAGAACACGTGGTCTCTAGGTGGATGCCGCCATCCCCGCCCCTCAGTCCCCGGCCACCGCCCCGACGCTCGGCAGGACGTAGATGATGGCGCCGCCATCCCCGCTGCTCAGTCCCCGGCCACCGCCCCGACGCTCGGCACGACGTAGATGATGGCGCTAGCGACTCGCCGTTCCGTGACGCGGTTCATCACCTGGCCGTCCACCACCAGCGTGGTGCTGCTGCCGCTGTCGAGGCGCATGGCGTCCTGCGCCCCCAGCGAGAGGAACAGCGGCACCAAGTCCGGCGCGCGCATCCGCTCGGCCACCACCAGCAGCACCTCGCCCGCGGCGGTGATGCCGACGGCCGCCTGCTGCGTGAGCCCGTCGAGGATGCGCTGGCCGGAAGCGAACCCTTCCAGGTCGGGCCGGTAGGCGGGTAGGCCGTCCTTCACCAGCAACGGGCCGGCCTCGACGGCGTAGCGCGCGGCCTGGAACGCCGCCGGTTCGAGGCGGGTGTCGAGGATGACGGCGTCGCCTCGATCGAGCAGGGCCAGCTCCCGCACCTGGGGCGGGTAGACCAGCGCGTAGCCGCCCTCGGGCACGCGCCGCGGTCCGACCATGTTCTCCACCACGTGCCCGTCTTGCACCACCAGCACCCCTCGGGTGGGCGGACCGGCCAGCGCGCCCGCGGACGTCACGACCGCCACCCCGTCGTCGCCGAGCGCACCCACGTCGATGCGGCCGTACGCCGTGTGCAAGCGCACGTCGGCGCGCAAGCGGTCGATGACGGTGCCGGTGGGACCGAAGGCGATGCTGGCTCGGTTACGGCTGGGTAGCGAGATCAACCCGTGATCCACGAGCAGGTAGCCGATGGCGGCGAACGTGGTGGTGTCGAAGTACCCCGCGTTGATGGCCACCAGGGCGCCGGACGCCAGGTCACGCACGGTCCGTGGCGTGCGGTCCCCGCCTACCACGCGGAACTCACCGGCAGCGCCGGCGATCCGGATGACGTGCACCACGCTGCCACCTTCGGGCGTTGGCGCGAGCACCCGTTGGTACCGCACGCCCGGCGCCACCTCCCGGTCTTCCTCGGCGACCTGAGCGTCGTAGCGCGGCACCACGTCGATCACCAGCCGCGTCGGGGTCGCCAAGGGGAAGACGTCGTACGACAGGGCCGGGCCGGACAGACGGACGTGCGTCCCGGTGGCGTCGGCGGAGAGATCGAGCGCGACACCCGCCACGTCCTCGGGAACGCCGGCCGGGAGCAGCACCGGCGGCAAGGTCAGCTCGAGGACGCCGCCAGCCTCCACCTCGCCCTTGCGCCGAAGGCCTTCCAAGGTGGCGGCGTCGAGACTCGGCAGGTCGAGGACGATGCGGACCTCGACGTCGCCGCCCACGCGTACCGCCTCGAGGCGCGGCGTGCGCACGCCGAGCGCGTCGAGCACCTCCGCGCCGACGTAGGCCACGCCGTCGACGACGACGGGGGGCGGCGCGTCGAGGTGCGGCTGCCACCCGAGGCCGAACACGTAGCTGCGCTCCTGGCCCTCGGCGCGCACCGTGACCGCGTCGGGGCCGACGTCGACGATCCCACCCGGAAGGGCGTAGAGCGCGGCATCTTCGGCTCGAGCGAGGGGAAGGACCAGGGCCAGGGCGAACAGGGCGAGGCGACGCATCGACCCGAGTCTCGCAAGCGGCGTGCTGAATTCGATGAGACCCGCGGCGCGGACGGGCGCGTCAGAGGCGATGGAACAGCGCCAGCAACGGCTCGACGCCGACCGAGCCGCCCAGCAACTGGCTGAGGCCGAGTTCGAGGCGATGCGCCTCGACGTCGCGCCGGTTGAAGGTGAGTGCGCCCAAGGCCATGGCTCGGCGGCGCAGCCCGGACACCGGCTCCGGCACCAGGTCGATGAGCGTCAGGTGCGGCCCGAGCAGCTCGTCCGGCACGGCCACGGCCTCTTCGACGCGCACCACGAGGTCGGCCCGCTCGAGCAGCGCCAGGCCGAGGGGGTCGGCACTGGCGCGCGCCAGGACCTCGGTGCCGGCCGCGCCTCGTGGCAGCGTCCGCTCCGCTGCCACCCGGTCCTGGGCCAGCACGGCGACGCTGGCGGCACCCAGGCTGGCGGTCTCGCGCGCCACCGCTGCGGCCGACGTTCCAGCGCCGAGCACCACGACGTTCGCTCCTGCCGCGTCCCATCGCTGACCGGTGAGGAGCGTGGCGACGGCCCGCCCGAACGTCAGGTCGGCCATGATGCCGCCCTGCGTGACGGTCAGCGTGTCGGCCGCGCCCAGTTCCTGGGCGTCGAGCGAGCTGCGGTCGGCGAGACGCTGCGCCTCGGCCTGGCGCGCTTCGTCCAGGACCAAGGCGCCCGCGAAGTCGAGGCGGGCCAAGCCCCGCAGGAGTTCGGCCATGCCTCCCGCCGGGACGGGATGGAGGAGGAACCGCTCGGCCCCGTCGCGGAACGAACGCAGCGCGTGCGCCAGTTCGGCGTCGTCGCAGACGAGGGCCACCAGGTGCATGGCGCCTAGCTTATCAGGCACCGGCTGGAGCGCACACGGGGCCGACCAGGACGGCGCTTGTGGTATCTTTCCGGCATGAGGCGGCAACGCGATCCCGTACCCGGGGTCTTGGGCGCGGCTGCGGTTCGGCGCCGAACGAGCCTGGCCCCAGGCCGGCGAACGCGTCGCTGACGCTTCGGTTCCGCCCTCCTCAACGACGTAGTTCGCTTGGGCTCGACCGCGGCACGCCCGCTCCGACGAGCCCGACCCCCCGCCACGCGAGCGAATCCCGAACCCACGAGGTGCCCCATGTACGTACTGCTGCCCGACGGCAAGCGTTTGGACGTCCGCGACGACGCCACCGGTGCCGACGTCGCCTCCGCCATCGGACCCGGCCTGGCGCGCGCCGCCCTCGGCGTGCGCGTCGACGGTGCGCTCTCCGACCTCCAGAGCCGCGTGCCCGAAGGTGCTCGCGTCGAGATCGTCACCAAGAAGGACGACGACGCCATCCGGCTGATGCGCCACACCCTGGCGCACGTGATGGCCCAAGCCGTCCGCGACCTCTTCGCCCACGAGGGGTTCGATCCCGACCGCGTGCGGATGGGCATCGGGCCCGTCATCGAGCACGGCTTCTACTACGACTTCGACCTCCCACGCTCGCTCACGCCCGAGGACCTCGCAGCGATCGAGGCGCGCATGCGCGAGCTCGTCGCCGGCGACATGGAGCTGCGCAAGTACGCGCTGCCGCGGAGCGAAGCGCTGGCGCGCTACCGCGCCAAAGGCGATCCGTTCAAGGTCGAGCTGATCGAGGACCTCCCAACCGATCAGGCCATCACCTTCTACGAGCAGGGAGGGGAGAGCGGCTTCACCGACCTCTGCCGCGGCCCGCACGTGCCCCGTACCGGGGTCATCCCACCGCACTTCAAGTTGATGAGCGTCGCCGGGGCGTACTGGCGCGGCGACGAGTCGCGCCCGATGCTGCAGCGGATCTACGGGGTGGCGTTCGCCACCAAGGACGAGCTCGACCACCACCTGTGGCAACTCGAAGAGGCGCGCAAGCGCGATCACCGCAAGCTCGGCGCCGAGCTCGACATCTACGTTCTGGACGAAGACGTCGGCCCTGGCCTGCCGCTGTGGCTACCGCGCGGGTCGATCATGGTCGAGGAGATCGAGCGGCTCGCCAAGGAGATGGAGGCGAAGCAGGGCTACCAGCGGGTTCGGAGCCCGCACCTGTCGAAAGAGGAGCTGTTCCTCAAGTCGGGGCACCTGCCGTACTACGAGGAGTCGATGTACCCGGCGATGGAGCTCGACAACGTGCGCTACTTCGTGAAACCGATGAACTGCCCGTTCCACCACAAGATCTTCGCGGCGCGCCCGCGCTCGTACCGCGACCTACCCTTGCGGTTGGCGGAGTACGGCACCTGCTACCGCTACGAGGACTCGGGTGCCCTGATGGGCTTGATGCGCGTGCGCAGCATGCAGATGAACGACGCGCACATCTACTGCACCGAGGCGCAGTTCGAGCAGGAGTTCATGCGGGTGATGGACCTCTACCTCGAGTACTTCCGCCTCTTCGGCATCGACGCGTACGAGATGCGCTTGTCGAAACACGCCAAGGAGGGCCTCGGCAGGAAGTACGTCGACGACGAGACGCTGTGGGTGAAGACCGAAGCGATGGTGCGCGACGTCATGACCAAGGCCGGCATCCCCTTCGTCGAGGCCGACGACGAGGCGGCCTTCTACGGGCCCAAGATCGACGTCCAGATCAAGAGCGCCATCGGCCGCGAGTTCACCCTCGCTACCAACCAGGTCGATTTCGCCCAGCCTGCTCGCTTGGGCCTCGCGTACGTCGACGAGCACAACGAGAAGCGCGTACCGCTTTGCCTGCATCGTGCGCCGCTCTCGACCCACGAGCGTCTCATCGGGTTCCTGATCGAGCACTTCGCCGGCGATTTCCCGGTCTGGCTGGCGCCGGAACAGCTGCGCCTCGTGCCGATCGCCGATCGTCACCTCGAGTACGCCGAGCGGCTCCGCGCGCGCTTCGCCGACGCCGGTCTGCGGGCCCAGGTCGATGCCAGCGGCGAGCGCATGAACGCCAAGGTGCGCGACGCGGAGCTCTACAAGGTGCCCTACATCGTCATCGTCGGCGACAAGGAGGAGCAGGGCGGCACGGTGAGCTTCCGCTCGCGCAAGGAGCCGGACCGCAACGGCGTCGACGCCGCCGCGTTCACCGCCCACGTGGCCGACGCGGCGCGGCGCAGGCTGCTTACGGTGGAGCCGCTGCACGTGGCGTAGGGACCACGGCGGTCCATCCGGCCGCTCGCCCGAAAACGAACGGTGCCGCAGCGCGAGCATGCGCTGCGGCACCGTGGCGCGTGGGGCCCTGTGCGACGGGGCGCGCTCAGGCGTCGCGCACGTAGATCTCGACCTTGTCGATGGCGTCCGGCTTGATCCCGGAGCGGCGCTGGGGATCGATGCGCTGCAGCTGGTCGAGGACCTCGATGCCGTCGGTCACCTGGCCGAAGACGGCGTGGCGCCCGTCGAGCCACGGCGTGTCCACGAACGTGACGAAGAACTGCGAGCCGTTGGTGCCGGGGCCGGCGTTGGCCATGCTGAGCACGCCTGCGCCGCGGTGACGCAGTTCGGGATGGAACTCGTCGGCGAAGGTGTACCCGGGACCGCCGCTGCCGGTGCCGGTCGGGTCGCCGGTCTGGGCCATGAAGTCCTCCAACACTCGGTGGAACACGATGCCGTCGTAGTAGCGGTGAAGCGCCAGGAAGACGAAGTTGTTCACCGTCTTGGGCGCGCGATCGGCGAACAGGCTGGCGACCATGCGGCCCTTGGTGGTCTCGATGACGGCGAGGTACTCGCGGCCCTCCTCGAGTACGGGCTCGGCGCGCTCGAACTTCGTCACGCGGGTGTCGGCGATGGGAGCTACCAGCTGGTAGCCGGCGGGAACGGTACTTGCCATGGGGGGAGACCTTTCTGCCGACGCGGGTCGGCTGGGGCGAACGGGTACGCGCTGCGAAACGACAGCGACGTTCAGGGCTTCGGCGCGGTGGCGATCACGACCTCTTCGAGTACGTCGGGGTGGGGGAAGAACCCGAAGGCCGGCTGGCCCCCGAGTTGGCCGACGGCACCGCGGTAGCCGGCGACGGTGAACGACTGCCCGGCCAACGGTACGGTCCCGAGGACCTCCTCGAGCGCGGCCGCGACGGTACGGCTCGGGTCGCCCGGCAGGACCACGCCCTGCTCCGCCAGCGCCGCGACGCTGTCGTCGAACGCGGCCACTGCGCTGGGCGTCTGCGGATCGATGCGGGTGATGGCGTCGAGCACGTCCTGGCCCGCCAGCAACCGCCCGAAGATGGTGTGGTTGCCGTCGAGCCACGGGGTCGGAGCGAAGGTGATGAAGAACTGCGATCCGTTCGTGCCGGGACCGGCGTTCGCCATCGCCACCAGACCGGCGGCGTCGAACGACAAGGAAGGTACGATCTCGTCGTCGAACACGTACCCGGGCCCGCCGCGGCCGCTGCCGGTCGGGTCGCCCGTCTGCGCCATGAAGCCGTCCAGCACGCGGTGGAACGGCACCCCTTGGAAGTACCGTTGGAGCGCCAAGAACACGAAGTTGTTCACCGTGACGGGCGTCTGATCCTCGAAGAGGTCGACGAGCATGTCGCCGCGGTTGGTGCGCAGCACGGCGAGGTAGTCGAGGCCCGGCTGCAGCACCTGCCGCGCAGCATCGAACACCTGCTGCGGCTCCGCGGCCTGGAACGGCACCACCGTGAAGCCCTCCGGCAACGAGTAGGCCATGTCGCCACCGGCCTCCGCGGGCGTCTCGACGCCGACGCCGAGGGCGCCGTCGGCGGTCTCGGCGCTGGCGGCTCCGGCGTCGGCCTGCGCTCCGTCGGCTGCCTGCGACGCCGGTTCTCCAGCGCTCTCGGCGGCGGGAGCGGGCTCCGCTTGGCTCGGCGCCGCCGCGGCAGGCGCGCTGGACGCCGCGGCCGGACCGTCGTCCGCATCTCGACTTCCGTCGACCGCGTCTTGCGCCTCCGCGGAGGTGGACGCGCCAGCAGCCGCTGCGGACCCCGCGGCGGGCTCACCGCCCCGGTCGCGCGCCAACCAGAAGCCGGTAGCTACCAGCACCCCTACCAGCAGGACCAACGCCGCGATGCGGGTCATGCGCCCACCCGCCAAGCCTCACCAAGGACGTCCGATCGCCTCATGACCAGCCAGTCTACCGGCTCGGGGCGGCTGCGTCCGTAAGAACCGCGTAAGAAGGTTGAAAGGACGCCGTAAGGCACCGTCGCTATCGTGGCCGTATGCACTTCAACGAGCTCCTCCAACGCATCGTCGACCGTGGCGCATCCGACGTGCACTTGCACGTCGGCCTGCCCGCCATGGCGCGCGTGAACGGCCGCCTCACCCCAGCGACCGACGCCAAGGTCACTCCGCGCTTCACCGAGGCGCTCATCGACCTGTTGTGCGACGAGCGCCAGCGCCAGGTGTTCGAGACCAAGTACCAGGTGGACCTGGCCTACAGCGTCCCGGGGTTGGGGCGCTTCCGCGTCAACCTGTTCCGCCAACGCGGCAGCGTCAGTGCGGTGCTGCGCATCATCAACTCCAACGAGCAGGCGCTTCAGGTGGTGAACCTGCCGCAGGAGACGATCGACTACTTCCGCGACCAGGAGAAGGGGTTGGTGCTGGCCACCGGACCGACGGGCTCGGGCAAGTCGACGACGCTGGCCCGCATCGTCGACGAGGTGAACGTCCAGCACGCCAAGATGATCGTCACGGTGGAGGACCCGATCGAGTACCTGCACCGGGCCAAGCGCTCGATCGTGGTGCAACGCGAGCTCGGTGTCGATGCCCCGTCGTTCTCCGAGGCGCTGGTGGCGGCCATGCGCCAGGATCCCGACGTGATCATGATCGGCGAGATCCGCGACCACGCCACCGCGGCAGCGGCGCTCTCCGCCGCCCAGACCGGTCACCTGGTGTTCAGCACGTTGCACACGCAGGACTCGGTGCGCACCATCAACCGCATGATCGAGCTGTTCCCGCCGCACGAGCGCGACACCGCCCGCATCCTGTTCGCCGAGTCGTTGGTGGGGATCGTGTCGCAGCGGTTGCTGCCCCGGGCCGGTGGCAAGGGTCGGGTGGCGGCGACCGAGATCCTCAAGGGAACGTTGCGCGTCAAGGACCTCATCCGCGACGAGGAGCGCACCCCCGAGCTGTACGACGTGCTGCGAGAAGCGCGCCTCGACGGCATGCGCGCCTTCGACGACCACCTGGCCGAGCTCTACGCCGAAGGCGTCATCGACTACGAGACCGGCATGGCGGCGGCCACCAGCAGCCAGGCGTTCAAGATGGCGGCCACCCAGGTCGACGTGGGACGGCACGTTCCGGCGGCGAACTGACCCCGAGGCGGCGCCGAAGCGCGGCCGTCAGAACGGCACCTCGACCGCAGGCGGCGCCGCGCGCGGCCCGAAGCCGTTGCCGCGCTCGGCCAGCAGCGCCTGACGATCGACGGTCACGCGCGTGGTCAGCCACGGGCAACTCGCCTCCAACTCGGCCAACGACGCCGCGTCGACGCGCACGCCATCGACCTGGTAGAGCACGCGCCCTTGCGGCGCCGCTACGTCGAGCCGTACCGGGGTACGGCCGGCGTGCTCGTCGAGCATCGAACGCAGCTCGAGCAACTGGTGCGGCGCGACGTCGGCGAGGTCGAACGACAGCAGGGCCACCTCCGGGGCGACGGCGCCCCCTTCGCCGCGCTGGTCCCACCGGATGAGCCGGCTCGCGATCAGCCGCACCGACTCGCCGTCCTCCGTCACGTCGATCACCGCGACCACCGGAGCGTCTTCCTCCAGCAACGGAGCCACCTCGTCGTAGGTGCGTCCGAACGCGACCACCTCGCGACCGCCCGACTCGTCGGCCACCTCGAACCGCGCCATCATGCCGCCCTTGCGGGTGGGTCGCTTCGCCACGTTCTGCAACAGGCCCGTCAGCACCACCTTCACCCGGCCGCCTCCCGGCGCCGCCTGGGCGCGGAACGCGCGCTCGACCTCGTCGACGCGGCAGCTGGCCGCCTCCGCCAGGCCGGGGTACGACCCCATCGGGTGGGCGCTCAAGTAGAGGCCGAGCGCTTCCTTCTCGAAGCGCAGCATCTCCAGGTCCGTCAGTGCCTCGCCCGCCTCCATCGCCGGTGGCGCCACCTCCTCGACGCCGAACAGGCTCATCTGCCCGAGCGCGGCGTGCTCGCGCTGCGCCGCCCCCCACTTCATCGCGGTGTCGAGGTTCGCCAGCAGCCGTTGCCGACCAGGCTGGGCGGCTCGGTGGCTGCTCCCGCCGGGGGTGGCGCCTGGCGCCTCGTTCCGCGCCCGGGCCCCCCGACGGCCGCCTTCGCCCAGGGTCGGCGGGCTGTCCGCCTCGACCAGCGCGTCGAAGGCGCCGGCCTTGATCAGGTGCTCGACGGCGCGCTTGTTCACCAGGGTGGTGTCGACGCGTCGGCAGAAGTCGAATAGGTCGGTGAACGGCCCACGCCGCTCGCGTTCCTGCACGATGTGGTCGACCGCGTTCTCGCCGACGTTCTTCACGGCGTAGAGACCGAAGCGCACCACGCCGCCGACCGGGGTGAAATCGCCGCGCGAGGCGTTGATGTCGGGCGACAGCACCTCGACGCCCTGGTGCCGCGCGTCGGCGACGTACTGCGCCACCTTGTCGGAGTCGCCGCGTTCGACCGTGAGCAACGCCGCGGCGAACTCGACCGGGTAGTGGGCCTTGAGGTAGGCGGTCTGATACGACAGCACGCCGTAGGCCGCCGAATGCGACTTGTTGAAGCCGTAGTTGGCGAAGCGTTCGAGCAGGTCGAAGATGCGCGCAGACTCCTCGCGTGGGATGCCGTTCTTCTCGGCCCCCGCCTGGAAGATGCTGCGGTGGCGCTCCATCTCTTCGACCTTCTTCTTGCCCATCGCGCGGCGCAGCAGGTCGGCCTCGCCGAGCGAGTACCCGGCTACCGCTTGAGCGATCTGCATGATCTGCTCCTGGTAGACCGGGATGCCGTAGGTCTCGGCCAGGATCGGCGCGAGGTGCCGCTCGGCCTTGGGGAAGTCCGAGTAATCGACGGGTTCTTGCCCGTGGTGGCGCCGGATGTACGTGGGGATGTTCTCCATGGGGCCGGGGCGGTACAGCGCCGACACGGCGATCAAGTCCTGCACGCGCCGAGGCTTCAGGCGCTTGAGGGTGTCGACCATCCCGGGCGACTCGAACTGGAAGACGCCGGCGGCGTCCCCGCGCGAGAGCAGCTCGAAGGTCGCCTCGTCGTCGGTGGGGAAGGCGTCGGGGTCGAGGGTGACGCCCCGCGACTCCTTGACGATGCGCACCGCCGCCTCGATGAACGACAACGTACGCAGGCCCAGGAAGTCCATCTTGACGAAACCGAGGTCCTCCACCGAGCCCATGTCGTACTGGCACACCACCGGACCGTCGCCGGCACGGAAGACCGGCGCGAGTTCTTGCACCGGGTCGCGCGCGATGATGACGCCGGCGGCGTGCACCGACGCGTGACGCGTGAGCCCCTCGAGTTGGATGGCAACGTCGACGTACGACTTCGCGCCGCTCTCGTACGCCTCCCGGAGCTCCGGCACCTCGCGCAAGGCGTCCTCGATGCCTACGCTACGGCCGAACTTGAGCGGGATCAGCTTGGAGACCTTGTCCGCCTCGGCGAACGGCGCCTCCATCACCCGAGCGGCGTCCTTGATGGCGGCGCGCGACGCCAGCGTCCCGAACGTGGCGATGTGCGCCACCCGGTCGTCGCCGTACTTCTGCCGCACGTAGTCGATGACCTCGCCGCGCCGCACGTCGGAGAAGTCGATGTCGAAGTCGGGCATCGACACGCGCTCGGGGTTGAGGAAGCGTTCGAACAGCAGGTCGAACGCCAACGGGTCGATGTTGGTGATGCGGATGGCGTACGCCACGATCGAGCCGGCTCCCGACCCGCGTCCCGGCCCGACCGCGATGCCGTGGTCCTTCGCCCAGTTGATGAAGTCCGCGACGATCAGGAAGTAGTCCGGGAAGCCCATCGCGATGATGACGCCGAGTTCGAACTCGGCACGCTCCAGGACCACGCGGGCGCGCTGGTCGGCGATCGAAGGGGCGAAGCGCTCGAGGTGCGGGTAGACGTAACGCCCGTAGGTCTCGCCCTCCTTGCGCTCCTGTCGCCCGCGCTCGCCGGCGCGCGCCAGGGCCAGCAGCACCGCGTCGAGCTCGGTCGCGTCCGGGTCGGCACCGGTCCGATGGGCTGCTTCGGCTGCGCGTAGGTAGTCGCGGTACAGGGCCGCGGTCACCTCCGGGTACCGCGCCATCAGGCCGCGGTAGGTGTCCATGCGAAGTTGCTCGGCGAGCGTCACCCCCGGCGGCAGGGGCAACTCCGGCATCTGGTAGACGCGCTTGCTACCCACCGGCAGGTCGACGTCGCACATGTCGGCTACCAGCACGGTGTTGTCGATCGCGCCGGGGTACGCGTCGTCGGGAAGCGCTCGGGCCATCTCGTCGGGCGTCTTGACGTAGAACTCGTCGCAAGGGAACCGCATGCGGTTCGCTTCGGACAAGAGCGCCTTGGTCTGGATGGCGAGCAGCACGTCGTGCGCCCTGGCGTCCTCACGTTTGACGTAGTGGCCGTCGTTGGTGGCGACCATGCCGACGCCGTACCGCTCGGCGAAGTCCTTGAGCACGGGGTTGAGCCGCCGCTGTTCCTCGAGGCCGTGGTCCTGCAACTCGAGGAAGAAGCGGTCGCCGAAGATATCGAGATGCTCGCGCAGCAACCGTTCGCCCTCGTCTGGGCCGAAGTCGAGGATGGCGCGTGGGATCTGCGCCCCGAGGCAACCGGAGAGCGCGATGACCCCGTCGGCATGCTCGCGCAGCAGCTCCATGTCGATGCGGGGCTTCATGTAGAAGCCCTCGAGGTAGGCGCGGCTCGAGAGCTTGCAGAGGTTCTTGTAGCCCTGGAGGTCCTTGGCGAGCAGCGTCAGGTGGAAGTACCCGCCGTCGAGCTTGCTCGATCCGCGTCGCTTCTCGAAGCGCGAACCGGGCGCGACGTACGCCTCGAACCCGAGGATCGGTTTCACACCTTGGGCCACCGCGGCCTTGTAGAACTCCACGGCGCCGAACATGTTGCCGTGGTCGGTCATGGCCACGGCGGGGCGATCCGGCGAGGTCTCCTTGACCCAGGCGATCAGGTCCTTGATGCGGGCGGCTCCATCGAGCAGGCTGTAGGCGGTGTGCTGATGCAGGTGGGCGAATCGGCGAGGGGCGGCGGCACCTGTCATGCGGGTAGCGTATCGCACGTGCCCGTGCAGCTTGGCGCGTTGACGAGACTCCCGCGTGCGTGGTAGGTTTCGTGAGCTTGGCGCCGTAGCCAAGTGGTAAGGCAGAGGTCTGCAAAACCTCGATTCACCGGTTCGAATCCGGTCGGCGCCTCCACCTTCCCACCCGGCCGGCGCAGGCGTTGCCGGTCGGAACGCCGTCGGCGGCGACGCCATGGACGGACCATCGCAGGCGCGTAGCTCAGTGGGAGAGCGCTACATTGACACTGTAGAGGTCGGCAGTTCAATCCTGCCCGCGCCTACCAGACCGTCCGCCGGCCGCCGGCACCGCGTCGAACCCGACGCCGTACCGGCGGCCGGCCACGTCGTTCGGTGCCCGTCGGGAAGCGTCCTCGTGTGGTCAACCGCGCGTCGTGCAGGAATCCGGCCTCGGTAGACTTCGCTCGTGCACGACACGTTCGGTGCCCCCGGGTCGAGCGCGGTAGCGTTGGTTGCCTACCCGCGCTCGGAGGGTCGGCGCGCCGTCGTGAGCGCCTTGGCCGGCACCGGCTGGCGCGTGGCCGAGGCGGCGGACAGCGAGTCCGCGCTGCGCCTTGCCGCCATCGAGCCGCCACGACTCGCGGTCGTCGACGCGCACCTCCCTT
Source organism: uncultured bacterium (assembly GCA_964483695.1). Classification (GTDB taxonomy): domain Bacteria; phylum Deinococcota; class Deinococci; order Deinococcales; family Trueperaceae; genus CAZACZ01. The sequence continues at coordinate 18,786 of CAZACZ010000034.1, forward strand.
CGCTGGACGACGGCAGGCACCCGGCGGTGGCACTGCGCCAACTGCCCACGCCGCACGGTCCCCCGCAGATCGTCCTGATCGCCGCACGGCGCGACGCCCGCATCGAGGCGTTGGCTGCCGCCGCCGGTGGCGCGCGCATCATCGTCGGGGCTGGGCCCATGCCGCCCGATACGTCGTCGGCGTCAGGTCCGCCGGTCGGATTGCCACCGCGGCATCTCTGGGTCGTCGATGACACCCCTGCCATCCGTGCGTTGGCGCGAGGGGCGTTCGAACGTGCCGGGTGGCGCGTCGCGGACTTCGCCGACCTGCGCGCCGCCTACGATGGGCTCTCCGCGCTCCCTCCACCCGACGCCGTGCTGCTCGACATCCACCTCCCCGACGGCAACGGCCTGGGGCACATCGGGGTCTTCGCGAGTGCCGGCGCTGCCGTGCTGATGGTCTCCAACCTCGCCGGGCCGGATCAGGTGGAGTTGGCGTTCGCGGCGGGGGCAAGCGACGTCATCGCGAAACCGTTCGACCTCCGCGCCTTGGTCGCTCGGGTGGAGCGCGCGCTGCGCCCGCGCGCCGCGGCCGTCGGCTCCCTCTCCGTCGCCCGAACCCCACCCCCCTGATGCGCGCCGTCGGACTGGCATCGATGTTCGTGGCCATCGTCGGGGTGGCGGCGGTGGTGCTTGCCACGCTGGCCACCGTGCTGCTGCGGTTCGCCGTCGATGCTGGTCCGTGGTCGGCGTGGAGGTCGCTGGTGGTCGCGTTGGCCGCGGCGGGCGCGGCCCTGGGCGCCGTAGCTCTGCTGCACCTCGCGCTGATCGCCGCACGCCAGTCGATCGCGTGGCGTCATGCCCAACGGATCTTGCACTGGACCGTCGTCTGGAGTGACGTCGCGGCCGGTGGCCGCCTGCCGCCGTTGCCGGTACGAGCCCACGACGCCATCGTCGACGCCGCCGCCCAGGTGTTGGAGCAGGTGCAAGGCGAAGGCGCCGAGCGCGTGCGCGCCCTGCTGGCCGACACCGGCTTGCTGGCCCGCGATCTCGACGTCGCGAGCCGCGCCCTCGGGACCCCACGCGGCCGCTCGGCTGCCGCTCTCGAGCGCTTGGCACGCATCGCGGCACCCAGTGCGTTGCCGCTGTTCCGACGCGCCGCCACGAGCCACGACGTGCGGACCGCCCGCGGAGCCTTGCTTGGAGCGGCACGCGTGCTGGCCGCCCAGGAGCGTCCGGAGCCGTTGGGGAACGAGCTCGTGGGTGCCATCGCCGATCACGTCGCGGTCCAGCCGGGGTCGGCTGCGACGAGGCCGTTCCTGACCGCCAGCCTGATCGCCGCCGGGAACCACCTCCCGTGGCTTGCCGGCACGTTGCTCGCGGGCGACGGGGAGGAGGCGGCCCAAGTGGCCGCGCTCGAGGCGCTCGGGTTGTCGCGCCGACCGGAAGCCATGGAGATCGCCGCGGACGTGCTGCGGCGCGACGCCGAGGACGAGGTGCGCGCCGCTGCGCTGCGCACCCTGGCGCGGCTGGGCCACGTCCCGGAGCGCGCCATCGCCGACGTCATCGCCGCCAGCACCGACGCCCACGTGGGCACGCGCGTCCAGGCCGCCTACGCGCTCGTCGGCCTACCGCTCGACGTGGCGCTTCCCACGCTCTGGCCCATGCTGGGCGACCGCGTCTGGGACGTGCGGCGCGCTGCGGCCACGGCGATGCTGCGCTGCGGCGACCAGGGCGTGACGGCGCTGCGGCACGCGGCCGGGTCCCACTTCGATGGCTTCGCACGCGACGTCGCCCACTACGCCAGCACGCACGGCTTGGTGGGCGCGACCGCGCCTGCGCTCGCGCCGGTCCCGGTCGCGGCCGCTTCCTCGGGGCCGACGTGACGTTCGTCGATGCGCTGCAACTGGTGGTGCTGGCATCGTTCGCGGCGATCAACGGCGGGTACGCCGCGAGCCTGGTCCTGGCGGCGCGCGCGCTGCTGATGCGCGACCGGCGCGCCTCCGACCTGGAGGACACCGCCATGACGCGCGCCTCTGCCTACCTGCCGGTCAGCTTCCTGGTGCCGGCCCACAACGAGGAAGCCACCATCGTCGAGAGCGTGCGCAGCTTGCTCGCCATGCACTACCCGGAGTTCGAGGTCGTGGTGGTGAGCGACGGCTCCACCGACGCGACCATGGCGGCGCTGCAACGTGCGTTCGCGCTCGTCCCGAGCGCGCCCAGCCTACGTCGCGTGGCTCCCCACGCCGACGTGCGCTCGGCGTGGCGCAGCCTCTCGCATGCCAACCTGGTCGTCATCGACAAGGAGAACGGTGGCAAAGCCGACGCGCTCAACGCGGCGTTGGAGCAGGCGCGCTACCCGATCGTGGCCGCCATCGACGCCGACAGCCTGGTCGATCCAGCTGCGTTGCTGCGCGCAGGCACGCGCTTCCTCGACCACCCGGACCTGATGGCGCTCGGCGGCACCATCCGGGTGGTGAACGACGCGGAGGTCGCCGACGGCGCGGTTCGCACGCCGCGCACACCGCGCAACTTCCTGGCGCGGTGGCAGACGCTGGAGTACGTTCGCGCCTTCCTGGCGGCGCGCACGGCGCTCAGTCACGTCGGTTGCTTGATGCTGGTGTCGGGGGCGTTCGGCTTGTTCCGACGTGCGGCGCTCATCGAGGTCGGCGGCTACCGCACCGACACCGTCGGCGAGGACTTCGAACTGGGCGTGCGCCTCCATCGGCACTTCCGCGACAAGCGCAAGCCGTACCGGATCGAGTACATGATCGATCCGGTGTGCTGGACGCAAGTGCCCGATGACGCGCAGACGCTGCGGCGCCAACGCGATCGTTGGCACCGTGGACTGTGGGAGACGTTGTGGGCGCATCGCGCCATGTTCCTCAACCCGCGCTACGGGCGCATCGGGTTGTTCGCCGTGCCGCACGCGTGGCTGTTCGAAGGCCTGGCGCCGCTGGTGGAAGCGAGCGGCTACGCTCTGGTGATCGTACTGGCGCTGACGGGCCAACTGGACGCGGCGTTCGCCGCCGCGTTCTTCGCCCTGGCGCTGCTGTACGGCCTGCTGGTCAGCCTTGCCAGCAGCGCCCTCGAGATCGTGTTGCCGAACACGCCATCGCGGTTCGTGGACCGCTTGCGGCTGTGGAACGCGGCGGTCACGGAGAGCCTCGGCTACCGCCCTTGGCTCGCTCTAGTGCGCACCTTCGCCACCTTCACGGTGCGGCGTCAACGCGGGCGGTGGGGCGCGATGACACGTCGACGGTTCGGCGGCGACTCCTCCTGACGCAACCGCCTGCCCACCACCGCGCGACTACCCCTCGGTGACCTCGGTGACGTACGCCGGCAGATCGACGGGGGGGAGGCGAAGCGCCTCGAACAGCCCGTGCGGGAGGCTCAGGTCGCCCACGAACAGGCGGCCGACGTGACCGCCGGGGCGGATGCCCGCTTTGGGCAAGGCCACGCTCATGGTGACGTCGGCGTGCACCACATCGCCGGGTGTCTGTCCGTCGTCGGCGCGCATGCCCGTCGGGGTGTCGAGCGAGATCACGCAGCACCCTTCGCGCATGTGGTTGAGGACCGTGATCACGTCGAGCGTGCGGCCGCGAGGAGGACCTTCGAGGTTGGTCCCGATGGCGGCGTCGATGACGCAGGCGAACTTCATCTTCGGCAGGCTGGTGCGCACCTTGACGCGCTCGAAGTGCCGCAGATGCTCGAGTTGCTCCTTCGGCGTGCCGGAGTAGTTCTCGGCTTCGTGCGTCGGCACCACCCATACGCGCCTGCCGCGAGCGGCGAGCAGCCTGGCGGCCGCCAGGCCGCCGCTACCGTTGTTGCCGCGCCCTGCCACCACCAGGATGGGGCCGTCACTGCCGTACTCCTCGATCAACGTGACCAGGTTGCGCGCGGTGTGCTCGACGAGTACGCGGTTGTCGAGACCGAACTTGCCGGTCGCGAGCATGATGAGCTGCTGCATCTGGCTCGAGGTGATGGCGGGGAGGTCGTCCCAGCGGATCTGCGGGAAGCTCATGCGCACCCTTTCGCGGATTCAGCCGACCAGTTCCGCGCTTTCCAGGTCGGCGGTGGAGTAGACGTTCTGCACGTCGTCGAGATCCTCGAGGCTCTCGACGAACGTCATCACCTTGCGCGCGTCTTCGGGTGCCAGGCCCGTCTGGGTCTGGGGCACCTTGGTGAGCTGGGCGACTTGCGTCTCGATGCCGCGCTCCTGCAACGCCTCGACGAACTCGTACAGGCCACTGGGCGAGGTGAAGATGGTGCTGACGCCGTCGTCGATCTCGAGGTCCTCGGCGCCCAAGTCGATGGCGATCTCTTGGAAGGCGTCGTCGGCGCGCTCGACCACGATCACGCCTTTGGTGTCGAACTGCCAAGCGGTGGAACCGGATAGGTTGCCCCCGTGCTTGCTGAAGACGTGGCGCACCTCCGCCGCGGTGCGGTTCTTGTTGTCGGTGAGCGCCTCGACCATGACCGCGACGCCGGCCGGACCGTAGCCCTCGTACACCACCTCGTCGAAGCTCCCGCCTTCGGCGCCCCCCAAGGCGCGCTCGATGGCGCGGTCGATGTTGTCCTGCGGGACGTTGTCGGTCTTGGCGGCGCCGAGGGCGTTCTTGAGCCCGAGGTTGACGCTGGGGTCACCGCTGCCACCCGAGCGCACCGCCGACTGGATGGCGCGGATGTGCTTGCTGATGACCTTGCTGCGGTTGCGGTCGGTTACCGCCTTCTTCCGCTTGATCTGTGCCCACTTGCTGTGGCCTGCCAAGGCTGTCGTCCTCCTGCTGCCGGCTTCCTGGTGTCTCACGAACGGTGACGCGTCTAGCACGCGTCACGATGCTCACATTGTACTCCAACGCACCGCCGCCGCGACCCTCGGGTCGCGGCGGCGCGCGTCACGAAGCGTTCGGATGGGCAAGCAGCGGCGTCAGCGGATGTAGAGGTACGTCTCCGCGATGTCGCGCACCGGGTAGCCGCGGATCTCGAGCGTGATGGCGCTGGTCCAGGCGCCGTCGCCGTAGCGCCCGCGGAACGTCACCGACTCGTCGGTGCGTTGCGGCGTGAAGTGCGCACGGACCCGGTGGAAGCCACGCGGCGGAGCTGCGCTGAACGCCACCCGCTGGCTGGGCAGCGGCAGGATCGTCTGGCCGGTACCGACCTGGATGTTGCGAGAGAAGACGTACACCGCGCCGTCAGGATCGATGGCGGACAAGGTCACGTAGCCTGGTTGGGTGGTGCGGATGGCGAACTCGATCTCCTCGCCGACGTAGTAGGTGGCGCCCTCGCCACGCGTCGGCTGGAAGTCGAGGATCACGTCGTTCAGTTCGACGTCGACGCCCTCGACGGTGCCGGGCCGCACGTAGATGGTGCAGGCCGAGACCAGCAACGCCAAGATGGCGACGAGCGGAACGATGCGCAGGCTAGACCGGTTCATGAGTTGCCTCCTTGCCAAGATCGAGTGTAGCAAGGCGCCATGCTCCCCGGAGAAGCCGATCCCACGCCGCCTTCACCGTGCCTTGAGCGTCGCCGGGCGCGATGATCAGGGCGTCTCGCTGGCGGAGCGATCGTAGGTCGTCACGAAGTAGGGGAGATCGGTCTGGTGGTACCGGCCGCGCTCGTCGTACCAGTACACGTAGGCGCCGAGGGCGTCACCGCCCGCGCCGCCCTCCGAGGCGGTGCCGGCGCGCGTGACCTTCCCGTCCACCGTGCCGTCGTACAGGACCTTGCCGTCGTAGGAGTAGACGGTGATGTACATGCGCTGGGCGGTGAAATCCTGGATGCTACGGCGGATGCGGTTCTGCGTCTCGTTCCGGCAACCGGCCAGCGCCACGACCAGCAGCGCCGCCACGACCAGGGGGAGCATCCTCTTCACGATCGACCTCCGACCGCCGGGCACCCGGGCGGTTTCGACCCGGAGCATACCACTCGGCGTCGGTACCGCCGGACCTTAGCGTGATGCGCTCAGGTAATGTATCGTGTCCGCAGTGAGTCGTGCACCGCAAGACCGGCATCTCGATCCCTACGAGGTCCTCGGCGTCCCGCGCGACGCCGACGCCGACGCCATCAAGTCCGCCTACCGGCGGCAGGCGATGCGCTACCATCCCGACCGCAACCCGGGCGATCCGGAAGCCGAGGAACGCTTCAAGCAGATGTCCGAAGCGTACGCCCTACTGCGCGACCCGGAGGCCAGGGCGCGCTACGACCGCTACGGCGCCAGCGACCCCCGTGCCTACCGGCCCGACACCTCCACGGTCGACTGGCAGACCATCTTCCGCGAAGCCGACATCCCCATCGATTGGGGCGCCCACGGCTCCATCCCCCGCACCGGCAACGCCGTGTTCGACGTGCTCTTCGGGGTCATGGCCGGCATGATGCGCGGCGCCGGGTTGCTGCCAGGGGAGACCCGCGAGGTCGATCTCGGCGTGCGGCTCGGGGACCTCCAGCGCGGCGCCGTCTTGCGCCTGCACGTGCCGGGGCCCTGCGTGTGCCCCACTTGCCGCGGCAGCGGCCGCGTTCGCGGCGAGGCGGTGGTGGCGCGCGCGCCCGGGCCGTTCGAGACGGGCAGCCCGCCCTCGGAGGCGGTGGCGGCGTGCGCGTCGTGCGGCGGCAGAGGCGTACGCCGCGCCGGGGCCACGGTCGAGGTGACGGTGCCGCCGGGCTCGAGAGCGGGCGCCAAGCTCCGGCTTCGCGGACTCGGGGGCCCGGGGAACCCTCCCGGGGACGTGCTCGCCCGGATCGTCCCCGAGCTGCCGCCCGGCGCGCGGGTGCAGGGAAACGACGTGGTGGATGAGCTCTACCTGACGCCGCTGGAAGCCGGCCGCGAGGTGCGCACCCAGTACCAAGGGGTGGACGTGACGGTACCGAAGGGCGTGCGAGACGGCGGCACGGTGCGGGTGGCGGGCGCGGGCCTCGGCGGCGATCTCGTGCTGACCGTGCGCTTCGACCTGCTGAAGGGCGTGTCGCGCGCGGCGAGCGCGTGGTTTCGTAAGCTGGCGAGAGGAGGGACCGCAGCGTGAGCGCCAAGCACGGCCAGCCGGGAAGCGACGACTCCGAGACCTCCACGCGCGGCGGCCACGGCGCCGAGCACGGCCCCAGCGAGATCGACCAGGACAAGCCGCTGTACGTCATCAGCGTCGCGGCGGAACTGGTCGACATGCACCCGCAGACGTTGCGCCTCTACGAGCGCAAGGGCCTGATCGAACCGAGCCGCAGCGCGGGGAAGACGCGCCTCTACTCCCAGCGCAACATCGAGCAGTTGCGCGAGATCCGGCGGCTGACGCAGGAACTCGGCGTGAACCTTGCGGGGGTGGAGGAGATCATCCGCCTGCGCAAGCGGCTCGACCAGCTGCAGAACAACATGGAGGGGCGCATCGCGAACCTCCAGGAGCGGCTGCGCGACCACATGGACGACATGCGTCGCCATGCGTTGCCGGCGCCCCGATCCGCGACGTCGGAGGGCGACGAGGCCCCCAACGGCAACGGCAGCGACATCGACGAGGATTGGCCCGACGACGACGTATAGCACGAGGCGCCAGCGGCCGGCGCGCGCTCCCGGCGAGGCCTCGGCGAGCGACCGGCCCTTGCCGCGACGCTCGCGGGACGCGCGGGTCGGCGAAGGTATACTCCCTGCCATGCAGGAGGTGGACCGCGCGTGCGCATCGTGTCGCTGACGGTTCAGGGGTTCAAGAGCTTCGGGAACCGCGTCAGCTTGGAGTTCGCCCCGGGCGTCACCGCGATCATCGGTCCCAACGGCTCTGGTAAGTCGAACGTGATCGACGCCTTGCGCTGGACGACGGGCGGCGGCCGGGCGCGCGAGTTCCGTGCGGCCGACAAGACCGACCTGATCTTCCACGGGGCCGCCGGCAAGCGCAGCGTCGGCTTGGCCGAGGTCGAGGTCGAACTGCACCACGACGGTCGGAACGTGAAGGTCTACCGCAGCCTCGATCGCGACGGCACGACGCGTCTGCGGCTCGACGGCCGCGCGGCGCGTTTCATGGACATCGACGAGGCCTTGGCCGGGACGGGCCTCGGGACCTCGAGCCTGGCGATCATCGGCCAAGGCGAGGTCAGCCAGGTGCTGATGGCAGACCCGGGCAAGTTGCTCGAGTACGTCGCCGAGGCGGCGGGGGTGGCGCGCCTATCGACGCGTCGCGACCAGACGCAAGCGCGCCTCGACACCGCCAAGCACCACCTCGACCGCTTGCAGGACGTGCTGGTCGAGTTGGAGCGGCGCGTCTCGATGCTGGCGGACGAAGCCAAGGACGCGCGCCGCTACACCGACCTGGAACGCGAGGCGTTGCAGTTGCGCGTCACCGCCGCCATAGCGCGCCAAGCCGCCTTGCTCGGCGAGATCCGCGAGCTCGACGCCCGTCGGGGCGGCCTCGAAGCGGCGCTGGCGGAGGGCCGCGCCCGCCTCGCCGATCTTCGCGAGCGCTCCGCCGCTGCCCGCCTGGAGCGCGACGCGTGCGAGGAGCGCTTCCGGGCAGCTGCCGCCGAACTGGAGTCGCGGCGAGGTGACCTGCGCGTGGCCGACGAGCGCCTGGTGCGCCTCGAGGAGCGCCGTGCGAGTCTGAGGCAGCAAGCCCAGGCCGGCGTGGCGGAAGCGCACCGCCTGCAGCAGCAGGAGCCACCGACGGCGCCGGATCGGGCGGTCGAGGACGTCGAGGCGCGCGCCTCGCAGGTCCAGCAGGAGCACGACCAGACGAAGGCGGCGTTGGACCGCGCCGTGACCGAGGAGCACGACGCACGACGCCGCGTCGAGCGACTGCGCAGCCTCCGCACGGACGCCGAGCGCGAGCAGGCGGTGCTGCACTCGCGACGCGACGAGTTCGACCGGCGGAGGGCGCGACTCGAGGAGCAGCTGGCGGCTCTGGCCGGCGAGGGTCCCGCGGACGACGCCGAACGCTTGGCGGCGGAGCTGGCAGCGGCCGCGGCGCGCCGGCAGGAGCAGGAGGTCGCGCTCGACCGGGCGCGCATCGCCTTGGCGGAGGTGCATCGCCGGCAGGCGATGGCGGCGGCCGAAGCGATGGCACGCGGACGCGCGGCCGAGCGTCTGCGCGCGGCGTACGAGGCTCGGCGAGGCTACGCCCAGGGGCCACGCAACGCCTTGGCGTCCGGCATCGCCGGCGTGCTCGGGTCGGTGGCCGACCTCGTCCGCGTACCGGAGCGCTTCCAGGCGGCCGTCGCCGGCGCCCTCGGGCGCCGCGCCGAGTACGTGGTGGTGGACACCGCCGAGACCGCGAAGCGCGTCTTGGAGCATGTGCGACGCGCCGGCGGGTTCGTCACCGTGCTGCCGTTGGACCTGCTGCAAGGCGGCGGGGCACGCGGCCTGGGCGGCCTGGCCGGGCAACCCGGCGTGGTGGCCGCCGCCGCCGACGTGGTGACCATCGACGAGGCGTACCGCCGGGTGGTGGAGCAACTCCTCGGAGCGACGGTCATCGTCGGCTCGATGGAGGAAGCCACGGCGTTGGCGCGGCGTCACGCGTCGCGGCCGCGGATGGTGACGCTCGAGGGAGACATCCTCGAACCGACCGGCGCCATGAGCGGCGGCAAGCGCTCGCAGCACGCCACCGTGCTCGGGGCGGCAGCCGAACTCGAGGACGCCGAGGGCGCAGCAGAGCAGGCCGCGGGCGAAGCGGAACGCGCGCTGTCCGAGCTGCAGACGGTGCAGGAGCAGGTGCGTGCCCTGCAGGCCGCGTTGCAGGAGGCCATCACGCGCGCCGACGACGCGGCGCATCGCCTGGCTCGGGCGCGCGAGGAAGCGTCCGGGCGCGAGCGGCTTCAAAGCGAACTGTCCGCGCAGTTGGCGGACGTCCTTCGCCAACGCTCCGCGCTAGCGGAGGACCGCCTCGACGACGGCGCGTCGCTCGCTTCCGCCCCCGGCGAGGACGAGGTCCGGGAGGCGGAGTCGGCGGCGAGCGCTGCCGGGCAGGCGCTCGACGCCGCGCGCACGCGCGAGGTCACGGCGCGCGACGCGCTGGCGGCCGCCACCCACGACCACACCATGATCCGCGAGCGCTGGCGCGTCTACCGCGAGGCGCGCGAGCGGTTCGAGGCCGGCCGTGCGCGGGCGGCCGAGGTGCACGCGGAACTCGGCGCCCTGCGCGAACGGTTGGCGGGGCTGGACGCAGAGCTGGAGCAGGCGAGAGCCGCCCGCGATGCCGCGGCGTCCGCTGTCCCCGACGGCCTGGGCGCCGAGGAGGAAGCGTTGGCTACGGCGCGGGCTGCTCAACGCGAGCTGGAGGACGCGCTGACGCGCGAGACCGAGGCGCAAGCCGAACGCGCGCAAGGGGTGGAGGAGACCAAGGTCCAGGCGGCGCGGCGCGAGACCGCGCTGGAGCTCGTCGACGAAGAGCTGCGCGCGTTCCCGGATGGCGTGGCGACGCTGGACCTGAGCGAACGCGCTGCGCGCGCCAGGCTCCGGGACGTGACCAGCGAGCTCGAGGCGCTCGGGCCCGTCAATCACCGCGCCGCCGTCGACCTCGCCGAGGCGCAGGAACGCAAGGAGACGCTCGAGGTCGAGGCGGTGCAAGCCGCGCTTGCCGTCGCCGAGCTCGAGTCGACCCTGGTCCGGATCGACCGGGAGACCAGCGACCGGCTCGGCGTGGCGTTGCGCCGCCTCCAGGGGGCGTTCGGCCGCCACGTGCAGCACCTGTTCGGGCCCGAAGGGCGCGGCAGCATCGAGGTCGAGACGGAGGCAGGGCGGCCCATGGGTGTACGCATCCGGCTGCAACCGCCCGGCAAGCAGACGCAGTCGTTGCACCTGCTGTCGGTCGGGGAGCGCACCATGGGGGCGTTGGCGTTCCTGTTCGCGTTGATGGCCGACGAGGCCGGTGCCGGCGGGCTACCGATCGCGGTGCTGGACGAGGTGGACGCCCCGCTGGACGAGGCGAACATCCGGCGCTTCTGTACCTTCGTCTCGCGCTTGGCGACCCGCGGCACCCAGTTCGTGCTGATCACGCACCAGAAGGCCACGTTCGAGGTCGCGGACGCTCTCTGGGGCGTGACCACCGAGCAAGGCGTCAGCCGGGTGTTCAGCGTGCGGCGCGAGGAAGCTGCCGCGGTGGCGCCCGCCTAGGGCCCGGGGGCAGGGCCGCTCACCACTCCTCGATGTCGTCGCCGATGGCCGCGGTGTCGATCTTGGCGTAGATGCGGGTGGTCTGGATGTCGGCGTGCCGCAGGTGCGCGGCCACCCGACCGAGGTCCTTGGTCTGACGGTAGTAGCGCGTCCCGGCACCGTGCCGCAGGCCGTGCACGCCGGCGGTGCGGTAGTCCACGCCAGCACGAGCGCACAAGCGGCGGAAACGCCGTCGGGCGTGATCGGCCCCCCACGGCAGCACCAGGGCGGCGTCGCGCTGGCGGTGATCGCCTTCGCCGTGGCGCCGGAGCTCCACCAGCGCTTCGCGAAGGCGACGCGTCATGCGCACGCTGGCGGCTTTGCCGCCCTTGCCCGAACGTACGCGCAACACGCTCTTGGCGAGGTCGAGGTCGCTCCAGCGCAAGTCGGCCATCTCGCCGATCCGAAGACCACCGTGCGCGCCCAGGAGCACCACGGCGCGCTCCGCGCCGTCGGCCAGCGCGAGCAGCGCCTCGACCTCGTCGTCGCCGTACGGACGGCGCTTCTCCCACGGCGGCGTGGGATCCTTGGCCACCCGAACGTCCTCGAAGGGCCGCGCCTCGGTCGCACCTGCCCAGCGCAGGGCCCGGTAGAGCGTGCGCGCCGCGGCCAGCTTGACCTGTAGCGTCGCCGGCTTCGGCGCGTCGGCGTGGCCGTCGCCGGACTCCAGCCGGCGCATGTAGAGCACGCCGGCGTCGCGGCTCGGCCGCAAGAGGTTCTCGCCGTGCCACGCCTCGAGCACGTCGACGACGCCGCGGCGGTAGGTGCGCAGCGTATGGCGGCTGACGCGCGCGCCCTTCGAACCGTGCAGGAACAGGTAGGCTTCGGTGAGCGCCCACAGCTCGTCGACGTCGCGGGCGTTGGCGGCCTTGGCGGCGCGGCGACGAAGGTCGTCGGGCGGCAAACCGGCCCATGAGGCCGCACGCGTCAGGGCGTCGCCCCGGAAACGGTCGAGGGCGGTGCCGGGTCGGTCGGTGGGATCGCTCATGGGACCAGCGTAGCGTAGGTCGGATAAGACGAGTTATCAGACTTTTCACGCTGACCGCAGGTCTTGGCGGCGAGATCCGTGCTGACAGAACGTTCGGTTCATCCATGGACCGAACGCTCCACACATCACCTGCCGCCCCCTGGGCGATCTCGCCCGCGCTTCCGGTCGACGCCCGGACGCTGGGACGCCCGTGCGCCAACGCGCCCGTGCGGTAGCGCGGTGGCGCGGTCGTCGCGGCTGCGTGCTCGTCGTTGCGCGGACGGCCGGGCGTCACCACTTCCGACCGCGTCGTTCGACATCCTGCGCGCCGGCTCACGAGAACGTCTCGCGACGCCCAGCTCGGTACGTCGCTACGACGTCTGCCCGGCTTCGTCATGTCGAACCGGTTCGCACTCGTCAGGCAGAACTGCGTACGGACCACCGAACCCGGCCCAAAGCCGAGTCGCCGCCCAGATGCCCGTTTCGCTGCAGTCCCTTACCCCTTGGATCGCGCTCGAGGCACCTTCACGGCCCTCTCAGCGCGTTGACCTCAGAAACGCCGTCTGTGACGCAATTCTCAGGTGGAACCGCGCAGTGGAGACCGTGAAAGGGGAAATCGTGACGACGGACGGAGTGGACAGGGTCGTTTGCCTCCACTGCATTTGATAACACGCATGCTGGAACGAGGAGTCGGCACTCGCGGTGAGCGAACCTTCTTCGGGCCGAACGTCTCAGCGCCTGTGCACGGTCGGGACGGGCAGCGAGACCGTGATCCGTGCTGCCTTGGGCAACAGCATCTGCGACGAGAAGCCGGGGTGAAGGGAACCCGGGGGGGCCTCGATCCGCTGGACTCCGCCGGGGCCACGCTGGCGAAAGCAGTAGAAGAGCCGAGTCCTCGACGCACTCTGTCGCTCTCTGCTACATTCCGACCACCATGCACCCCGCGATAGCTGCTTACGAGTCGGCCTACGAGACCAGAGACGAAGAGCGGGTCGCCGACCTCGTCGGACAAGCGTTCACTGGGGACGCCACACTCCTCTCCCCGTGGCTCGCGGCTCCCGTGGTCGGCCATGTGGCCATCGTGGCCCACGTACTACGCACACGCGAACGGCTGGTTGGAACGGTTTCGAAGCACACCAGCGCCATCGACCGCGTCGGCCACGTGTTGCGCTGGACTTGGGCCTTCGAACAAGGCTCCGAGACCGTCGCTACGGGTATGGATGTGGCGGTCTTGGCCAAGGATGAGCGGATCGCTCTACTCGTGGTCTTCGAGGGCGACACTCCATTGGATCAAGCGGGTTGACGCGCCATTCGAGCAAGCGGATTGACGCGGCCACCCCAGAAGGCGACAGATGAGGATCGATCACGTCCAACTCGCGATGCCCAAGGGCCGAGAAGACCGTGCGCGCGTTCGCAAGTGAAGACGGCCGCTTGCTGTCGAACTTCCTTGCTGCGATCGCCTACCGCACTCAGATGGCCGTGCGGTCGGCCTCGCCAGGTTTCGCCACCTTCGGTCCGCCCCCTTACCGCCCGTGCCGGTCGACTCGCTGCCAGGGCCACTGGGCGGCCAGCCACCGCGCGACCGCATCGGCGAGGGGGACGTCCAACGCCGCGCGATCGGCGCGCACCCACGACCGCACGGAGACGTCGTGCTCCGGCGATCGCGACGGGTACAGGTAGACGCAGCCGATGACCGTGTCCTCGACAGGGTCCAACACGGTGAATGTGAACCCTGTCCGAGCATCGAAGTCCGCCGCGTGCCCCCGCAGATCTTCTAAGTTCTCCTCGGCCGTCA
>CAZACZ010000035.1:0-1905 GCA_964483695.1 uncultured bacterium
GTCGTCGAGCAGACCATGCGCCTCGCCGACGGCGTCGAGTACCGCTTCTGGACCTTCGGCGGGAGCGTCCCCGGCCCGATGATCCGCGTCCGGCAAGGCGACTTCGTGAGCTTCACGCTGCAGAACCGCCCCGACAGCATGATGCCGCACAACATCGACATGCACGCCGTGTCCGGTACCGGCGGCGGCGCCGAGACGACGTTCCTCTCCCCCGGCCAGCAGACCACCTTCGGCTTCACCGCGCTCAACGCAGGCGTGTACGTCTACCACTGCGCCACCGCGCCCGTCGGGATGCACATCGCCAACGGCATGTACGGCCTGATCGTGGTCGAGCCGAAGGAAGGCTTCGAGCCGGTCGACGAGGAGTTCTACGTCATGCAAGGCGACTTCTACACCAAGGGCGACTTCGGCCAGCAGGGCCTGCAGGAGTTCGACATGCAGCGCGCCATCGACGAGGACGCCGCGTACGTGGTGTTCAACGGCTCGGTCGGCTCGATGGTGGGCGACAACGCCCTGCACGTCGCCGTCGGCGACACCGTGCGCCTCTTCTTCGGCAACGGCGGCCCCAACCTCTCCAGCAACTTCCACGTGATCGGCGAGATCTTCGACGAGGTCTGGCTCGAGGGCGGCACCATCGTCAACCGCGACGTGCAGACCACCGCCGTGCCGGCAGGCGGCGCCACCGTGGTCGAGTTCACCGTCGACGTGCCGGGTACCTACAACATGGTCGACCACGCCATCTTCCGGGCCTTCAACAAGGGCGCCGTCGGCCAGATCGTCGCCACCGGCGCGGAGAACCACGCGGTGTTCCAGGAGAACTCCGGCGTCCTCCCCTACCGTCCGGCCGTCGCCCAGAACGCCGACTGACCCCACCTTCGGGTACCCCTTCGGAGCCATCACCATGACGCGCCTCGCCACCCTCCTCCTCACCGCGCTCCTCGCCGGAGCCGGCGTCGCCGCCGCGCAAGGCAGCGACGCCGCGGGGACCCCCGCACGGACCCCGGCCGGTGTCGGCGCCGCCGGCACCACGGCGATGGTGCGGGTGGAGGGTGGCGCCTGGGCGCCCCTCTTCCCCGTCGAGGGCGAGACGAGCGTGAACGTGGCGCCCTACTACCTGGACCGCACGCCCGTCACCAACGCCGAGTTCCTGGCGTTCGTGAACGCGCACCAGGAGTGGCGCCCCGGCGCCGTGCCGGAGGTGTTCGCCGGCGCCGACTACCTGGCGCACTGGGACGCGCGAGCCGCCGCGCCCACGGTCCACGCGGCCGTCGACGCTGCCGGCGTGGCGCCGCTCGACGCCTCCGCACTGGGCGGCGCCCTCCCCGACGCCCCCGTGACCCACGTGTCGTGGTTCGCGGCGGCGGCGTACTGCGAGGCACGCGGCGCGCGTCTGCCGACCGAAGCCGAGTGGGAGTTCGCCGGGCAGATCGGCTTCGAGCGGCTCGACGGGCCGAACGAGCCGGGGTTCCGCGAGCGGGTGCTCGCGTTGACCGCGCAACGTCCCAGCGTGCCCGGTCCGGTCGGCCGAGGCGAGACGAACGCGCTCGGCATCCACGACCTGCACGGCCTGGTGTGGGAGTGGGTGTTCGACGTCGGCTCGACGATCGCCACCAACGACAGCCGCGCCAGCGGCGACCGGCGCCTGCCGCTGGTATGCGGCGGCGCCAGCATCGGCGCCCAGGACCGGACCGACTACGCCGGCATGCTGCGCTACGCCTTCCGCGGCAGCCTGCAAGGGAACTACAGCGGCGGCGGCCTTGGCTTCCGCTGCGCCACGGACGCCCCGCCCGCTCCACCCGCCCCGTGACGGCGCCCGCGACCGCGAGGAGTGCTTCGACCATGACGAACCCACTGCCCATCCCCACCCGAGCTGCGGCCGCGACCAGGACCGCGACCACGGCCGCG
>CAZACZ010000035.1:2005-17204 GCA_964483695.1 uncultured bacterium
GACGGCGCCCGCTCGCTGCCCTTCCCGCGGCGGCAGGGCGCTGCTGCGGTCCGCGGTCGCCGCGCTGGCGCTGCTGGTGCTGCTGCTCTCCGGCTGCGGCGGGGACGCGGCGGAGGCGGCCGACGTGGCGGAGGTGGATGGGGCCACGCACGCTGCGCTGCAAGGCGGCATGGCGATGGCCATGGACGGCGAAGCCCAGCACGCGGCCACCGTGGGCACCGAAGGCGCCCACGCCCACCACGCCACCGCCCCGCTGGCCGCCGGCCCGCTCCCTGGCACGTCGCTCTATCACCTGGGCAGCGCCTGGCGGGCCGAGGACGGCACCGACCTGGTGCTCTCCGACCTCCGTGGGGACGCCATCGTGATGGTGATGTTCTACGGCGACTGCACCACCGCTTGCCCGCTGCTGGTGCGCATGGCCGAGCAGATCGAGGCGGCGCTGCCCTCCGAGGCGCGGGCGCGCACCCAGTTCGTGATGGTCAGCTTCGACACGGCGCGCGACACGCCCGAGAAGCTGCGCGCCTACGCCGCCGAGAAGGGGCTCGATCGCGACGGCTGGCACTGGCTGGTGGGCACGCCGCTGCAGACGCGCCAGCTCGCCGCCATGCTCGGCGTGCAGTACCGCGACGCCGGCAACGGCACCTTCGCGCACAGCAACGTCGTGACGGTGCTGGACGACGCCGGCGTCCCTACCGCCCGCCTCGAGGGCCTCGGCATCGACGTGGCGCCGGCGGTGCAGGCGGTCGAGGGCGTGCTGGCCCTGGGAACCACCGTCGCCGTGCGGTAACCGCCCTAGCTGGGCTAGTTAGTCGCTGCCCCCTCGAGCCTCTTCGATCTCGCGCAAGGCGTCGCGCACCCGCCCGTCGTGGCGCGCCAGCATGGCGCGGGCCCGCTCCGGCTCGACGCCGGTGCGGGCGACTACGATGGCGCTGCGGAGGTCGTCCTTCGCGCGCGCCAGGGCTTCGGTCGCCGCGTCCAGCGGCACCTGCGCGGCCTGCGCCACGATGGCGGCCGCGCGCCTGCGCAGCTTCGCGTTCACCGGCCGCATGCCCACCATCAGGTTGCCGTAGGCGCCGCCCAAGCGCACCAGCACGGCGGTCGACAGCGCGTTCAGTGCCGCCTTCTGCGCCGTCCCGGCGGCCAAGCGCGTGCTGCCGGCCAGCACTTCCGGTCCCGTGTCGAGCAACACGCCGACGGCGCCCGCCGACAAGAGCGGCGTGCCCGGGTTGTTGGCGATGCCGACGGTGAACGCCCCGCGCTCGGCCGCGCGCCTCACCGCCGCCACCGTGTAGGGCGTCACGCCGCTGGCGGCGATGCCGATCAGCGCGTCGTCGCGCCCGACGTCGGCACCGTCCACGTCGGCGACCGCGGCCTCGACGTCGTCCTCCGCGCCTTCCTTGGCGCGCTCCTGCGCCGCGGCGCCGCCGGCGAGCAGCACCAGGGCGCGCTCGAAGCCGAACGTCGGCGGCAACTCGGCCGCGTCCTGGACGCCGACGCGACCGGAGGTGCCGGCACCGGCGTAGATCAGGCGGCCGCCCGCGTGCAGCCGCGCCTCGACGCCCGCCGCCGCGCGCTCCAGTTCGGGTAGGGCGCGCGCCACGGCGTCGATGGCGCGGCGGTTCGCTTCGGTCACCGCCGCCAAGATGTCGGCGGCGGGCCACGCGTCGAGGTCTCGGTACGCCTCGTGGATGCTCTCGGTGATCATCGCTCTGCCTCCGCCTTCTGCTTCGCCGCTTTCGTGCTTGCGCTGGGGGAATCGACGTGTGGCTCGCCGAGCGGCGCCTCCGCCCGCTGGTAGGTGCGCCAGACGCGCGCGCCCAGGCGCCCGTAGAACCCGGTGAGGGTGGTCCAGTTGACGACCGCGCCCTCCGCACCGCGCGCCGCCAACCACGCGGCGCCCGCGCGCACCAGCGCCAAGCCGAGGCCGCGCCCGCGCGCCGCTGCCGACACCCCGAGCGGGCCCATGCCGCCCAGCCGAGCGCCAACGCCGGATGCCCGGCCGTGCGGGCCGGTGCCGGCGAGCAGGTCGTGGCGGGCCACCCAGGTCAGGCTCGGACCGCGCAGGCGCTCGTGCCCTTGGAACACCACGCAGAACCCCTCGGCACGCGCCGAGACCGGCGCGGAGGTGCTCCCTGCTGGCGCTAGCGTGAGGACGGTGGTGCCGGCGTCCAGGTACGTCCGCACCTCGTCGGCCCACCGTCCGGGGAAGGCGCGCTCCACGAAGGCCAGAGCCGCGTCCGGGTCGTCATCGCGCACGAGCCAGCCGCTCGCCAGCGGCGCCGGCGGAAGCTCGGCATGCAGGTCGAGCAGCAGGTCGTGTTCGGCGTTCCCGAAGCGCGCCCCCAGGCGCTGCGCCAGGCGCCAGAGCGCCAGCGGCGCCTCTTGCGGGATCCCAGGAAGGAGGTGGTTGGCCTCGCTGCCGAAGCGCACCACGCTGCAGCCGCGCGCGCGCAAGCGCTCCGTCAGGGCGCCCGCCAGCCTGGTGCCCACGCCGCGGCCCTGATGCGGGGGCGCCACCGCGATGGCCGACAGCCAGCCCACGCCGGTGGGCAGCCACGCGGCCGTGGCGACGCGGCCGTACACCGCGCCCACCAGGGCGCCGTTCGCGAACGCCCCCAGCAGCAGGTCCGGGTCGTGGTGCTGCGCCAGACGCTCGCGCCACACCTGGGGGTCCAGGGCGTAACTCGAGGCGGGGGCCGCGGCCGCCCAGGCGGCGTCCCACAACGGCGGCACGGCTTCCGCCTCGGCGCTGGTCAGCGGCCGGATCTCCAGGGCGTCGGCAGGGGCTTCGGTCGCCGAAGGCGGCATGGCGGGGTCGTGCTTCAGAACGCCCGCAGGTCGAGCGCCATGCGGTAGCGGTCCCCGCGGTAGGCGCTGCGCACGAACTCGAACGGCCGCTCGTCGGCGCCGAAGGTGGTCCGTTCCAGCGCCAGCACCGGCACGTCGCGGGCGATGCCCAGCAACTGGCACTCGTGCTTGGTGGGCAGGCGCGCGGCGATCGACTGGTGGGCGCGCACCGGGCGCACGCCGAACTGCCGGTCGAGGGTCTGGTAGAGGCTGCCGGATCGCTCGAGCTCGTCGACCGACAGGCCGGCCAGGTGCGTCGGGAGGAACGCGTCCTGCAGCGCCAGCGGCTCGTCGTCGGCGGTGCGCAGACGGGTGATGCGCAGCACCGTGGCGCCCGGCTCCAGCCCCAGCGCGGCCGCCACGACCTCGTCGGCCGGGCACGGACGCACCTTCCAGGCGCGTGAGCCCGGTTGGAAGCCGAGGTGGCGCGCCTCGTCGGTGAAGCCGAGGACGCGGTCGATGACCTGCTCCAGCGGACGCCCGCGCACGTACGTGCCGGATCCCTGGCGCTGCTCGAGGCGGCCGTCCTCCACCAACTCCTCGAAGGCGCGCCGGACCGTCATGCGCGACAACCCGAGCTGGGTGGCGAGGCCGCGCTCGGACGGCAGCGCCGTGCCCGGCGAGAGCGCGCCGTGCTCGATGGCTTGCGCCAACTGCTCCTTCAGCTGCAGGTAGGCGGGGGTGGGGAGGGTCTTGTCGACGTGCAGGTCGGTCGAGGTCATACCGATGCTCGGTCCTTCGCGGAGCGGGCGGCGGCGCGCCGCTCGCAGGACGCGCCGTGGACGGCGCAGGTGGTGGCCCGAGAAGAGCGCGGTGGCGGCGCGCTCCACCGGCGCCGGGAGACGACGTTCGCTGGCGGCAGTGTACCACTGCTATACCAGTCGGTCAAACGCGCGGCGTGCGACGACGAGGCGGCCGACCCCCCTTCACCGTGCGACGGCTGCCCTTGCCGGTGGTCTTGAAGTGGTCTATCGTGAGGGGCGCGTTCCACGTTCCGCAAGGAGGAGGGGTATGCACCGAAGAGGATTCATCCGGCTGTTCCTGGCCGCCGTCTTGGCGCTGGCCGGCACCGCGTTCGCCCAGAAGAAGGTGGTCGATCTCCCCGGACTCGGCATCGAGCCGGGCCAGGTGGGTGGCACGATCACCCTGCCGTTGGGCGACTCGCCGCCCACCTTCCTGTACTACGCCCAGATCGACAACAACACCCAGACGCTCACCCAGCAGGTGTTCGATTCGCTGGTCGAGTTCAACCTCGAGACCTACGCCCTCGAGCCGGCGCTCGCCGAGAGCTGGGACGTGAGCGACGACGGCACCGTCTACACCTTCCACTTGCGCGAAGGCGTGACCTGGCACGACGGCGTGCCGTTCACGGCCGAGGACGTCGTGTTCACCTACGAGCAGATCATCACCAACCCCGAAGCGCGCGCGGGCGACGCCGCCCAGTTCACCTACACGGTGGGTGGCGAGACCAAGTACGTGTCCTTCGAGGTGGCCGACGAGCACACGGTGGTGATGACGCTGCCGGCCCCGTCCGCGGCCTTCCTGCTGCAGCAACGCTTCTTCATCCTGCCCAAGCACAAGCTGCTTCCGTTCACGGTCGAAGGCGGAGCCACCCCCGGCGACATCAACAACGCCTGGCCCACCGACGGACCGCTCACCGACGTGGTCGGCACCGGCCCGTACATGTACGACTCCTACGTCCCCGGCCAGAAGGTCGGCCTGGTGCGCAACCCGAACTACTGGAAGGTCGACGCCGCCGGCACGCAGCTGCCGTACGCCGAGCGCCTCGACTACCTGGTGGTGCGCGGCACCGAGGCGCAGGTGGCGCAGTTCCTGGCCGGCAACGTCGACCAGTTGAACATCTCCGGCGCGCAGTTCCCCGACTTCAAGAGCCGCGAACTGGCCGGCGCCGACTTCACCGTCGTCTCCAGCCCCGCGCTCTTCGGCTCGCCGCCGCACGTGGCGTTCAACTTCGACGACCCCGACCCCGACTTGGCGCGCGTCTTCTCCGACACCGCGTTCCGTCGCGCGATGGAGTTCGCCGTCGACCGCCAGCGCGTCATCGATGACGTCTACAACGGCCTGGCCGAGCTGCCCGGCACGCCCACCGCGCCCGCCGACGGCACCTTCTACCAGGACACCACCGGGCTCATGAACATGTTCGACCTCGAGAAGGCGGCCGCCGCCCTCGACGAGCTGGGCATCGTCGACACCGACGGCAACGGGGTCCGCAACGTGGCGCCCGGGAAGGACCTGGAGTTCTCGCTCGGCTACAACGTCGACTCCAGCACCTTCACCGACATCGCCACCATCCTGCAGAACGACTTCGCGCAGATCGGCGTGAAGGCGAACCTGCAAGGCATCCAGGGCTCGGCGCTCTTGTCCACCGCCCTCGCCGGCGACTACCAGGCGATCATCGTCGCCCTCGGCAACCAGCCCGACCCGGAACTGCGCAAGCCGATCTGGCAACCGGGCGGCTCGCTGTACTACTGGCACCGCGCTACCCAACCGGCGCAGCCGGGCGGCCAGCCCAACTTCGACGCCATGTACGACTGGGAACGCCGCATCTACGACATCTTCGACCAGGGCACCACCATGGTCGACCGCGAGCAGCGCATCGCGCTGTACAAGGAGTGGCAGGAGATCAACGCCGTCAACGTGCCGGTGATCATGATCGCCAAGCCCGCCAACATCGCCGCGGTATGGGACCGCATCGGGAACTTCGTGTACAGCCTCGGGGTCATCCCGGGCTACAACCCGGTGCCGCTCTACACGCTGCGGTAAGCGGCGCGCGGAACCACGTGGGAAGGGGCCGGGTCGGTCCGGGCGGCAACGCCCCCGACCCGGCCCACGCTGCTGCGCGGCGGTGCCCGGCGCATGCTGGTAGCGTGGAGCAAGGTGAGCGTGACCTGACGTGCTGAGCTACGCCCTCCGCCGGGTGGCGGTCATCATCCCCACGCTGATCCTGGTCTCGGTGGTGTGCTTCGCCGTGATCCAGCTCGCGCCCGGGTCGTTCACCGACCGCTACCTCGAGGACCCGCGCATGAGCCCCGAGACGGTGGCGCGCATCAACACCCAACTCGGCCTCGACCGGCCGCTCAGCGAGCAGTACGTGCGCTGGGTGGTGGGCATCGTCACCCGCGGCGACTTCGGCTACAGCTTCTTCGCGAACCGGCCCGTTTCCACCGTCATCGGCGAGCGGCTGTGGTGGACGCTGGTGGTGGCGGGCAGCACGATGCTGTTCTCGTGGCTGGTGGCGATCCCGCTCGGCATCGTCACGGCGTTGCGGCGCAACGGTTTCACCGACGCCGTCGCTAGCTTCGTCGGCTACGTCGGCCTGGCGGTGCCCGACTTCCTGGTGGCGCTGTTGCTGGTGGCGCTGGTGCTGCAGGCGGGCGGCACGCAGGTGGGTGGGCTGTTCAGCCCCCGCTTCATCGGTGCCGCGTGGACCTGGGCGAAGGTCGTCGACTTCCTCAACCACATGTGGATCCCGCTGCTCGCCATCGGCACCGGCGGCATCGCCACCGTGATGCGTCAGATGCGCGCCAACCTGCTCGACGTGCTGAACGCCGACTACGTCCGCACCGCGCGCTCGAAGGGCTTGGCGGAACGCCGCGTCATCGTGCGGCACGCCGTGCGCAACGCCATCAACCCGCTCGTCTCGATGGCGGGCCTTAGCCTCCCCGAGCTGATCAACGGCACCATCATCGCCAGCATCGTGCTCAACCTGCCCACCATCGGGCCGCTGCTGTACGACTCGCTCCTGGCGAAGGACCAGTACGTCGCCATGACGCTGCTGCTCATCGCCAGCATGCTGCTGATGCTGGGCAACCTCCTGGCCGACCTTACGCTTGCGTGGGTGGACCCGAGGATCCGCTATGACTGACGCGGCGCGACGGCGCGTCCCGCGCGGACGGAGGCCCCGGACGCCGGCGCCCGAGGGCGGCTACTCGCCCAGCCGGTTGGCGTGGCGGCGCTTCACCCGTTCGCGTACCGGCGCGCTCGGCGCCGTGGTGCTGCTGCTGCTCTACCTCACGGCGCTGTTCGCGCAGTTCTTGGCGCCGTACGCCATCACCACCCAGCACCGCGCCGTGCACCAACCGCCACAGCCGATCCGCGTCTGGCACGACGGCCGCCCTGCCTGGCCGTTCACCTACGCGATGGTGCAGGAACGCGACCCGGTGACGTTCCAGCGCATCTACGCCGTCGACGAGAGCCAGCGTCTCCCCATCCGCCTGTTCGTGCGCGGCGAGGCGTACCGCTTCCTCGGGTGGCTGCCCACCGACCTGCACCTCTTCGGCGTCGAGGGCGGCACCTACTACCCGCTCGGCACCGACCGCTTCGGACGCGACCTCTTCTCGCGCATGCTGGTGGGGGGCCAGGTGTCGTTGACGGTGGGCCTGATCGGCATCCTGATCTCGTTCACCATCGGCATCCTCATCGGCGGCGTCAGCGGCTTCTACGGCGGCTGGGTCGACCAGGCGCTGCAGCGCGTCATCGAGGTGCTGCTGAGCTTCCCGCGCATCCCCATCCTGCTGGCGCTGGCCACCGTCATCCCCACCACCTGGCCCTCGACGTGGGTGTACGTCGGCATCGTGACGGTGCTGGCGATGATCGGCTGGGCCGGCCTGGCGCGCGTGGTGCGCGGGCAGGTGCTGGCGGTGCGCGAGACCGACTTCGTGATGGCCGCCCGCGCCCTCGGCGCGCGCGACCTGCCGATCATCGTCAAGCACGTGGTGCCGAACCTGACCTCGTACCTGGTCATCGCCGCCACCCTGGCGCTGCCCGGCTACATCCTGGGCGAGAGCGCACTCAGCTTCCTGGGCCTCGGCATCAAGGAGCCGATGACCTCGTGGGGGCTGCTGCTGAAGGACGCCCAGAGCTTCGAGTCGTTGCGCCTCTACCCCTGGCTGCTGGCGCCCGGAGCGCTGATCGTGCTCTCGGTGCTGGCGTTCAACTTCGTCGGGGACGCGCTGCGCGACGCCGCCGACGTGCGCACGCGCTGAGGGCCCTGCCGGCACGACGTATGCTCCGCGGATGGACGGAGAAGCATCCCGCTGCCGCTTGCGCGAGGTGGGCGTCACCCCCGGCGTGCTGGTGCCCGGACGCTGGAACGCCATCACCGACGTCGCCGGCGTGCGTGTCGGCCACGCCACCGTCGTCGAAGGAGAGGGCGTCCGCACCGGCGTGACGGCGGTGCTGGCGCACGATGGCAACCCGTTCCAGGAGCGGGTGCCCGCCGGCCTGGTGGTCGGCAACGGCTTCGGCAAGCTGATCGGCGCGACGCAAGTGCAGGAACTGGGCGAGCTCGAGACGCCCATCCTGCTCACCAACACGTTGGCGGTCGCGCGCGTGGCGGACGCCCTGATCGACTGGATGCTGGAACTGCCGGGCAACGAACGGGTGCGTTCGGTGAACCCGTTCGTCGGCGAGACCAACGACGGCCGCCTGAACGACATCCGCGCCCGCGGGGTGCGGGTCGAGCACGTGCGCCAGGCGCTGGCAAGCGCCTCGTCGGGGCCGGTGGCGGGCGGCAACGTCGGCGCGGGCACGGGCACGGTGGCGTTCGGGCACAAGGGTGGCATCGGCACCTCGTCGCGCGTGCTGCGCGAGCAGGACGGCGGCTGGACGGTCGGCGCGCTGGTGCAAGCGAACTTCGGCGGCGTGCTGACGATGGACGGCCTGCCGGTCGGGCGGGCGCTCGGGGGTGCAGCCGCGGGCGACGTGGACGGGTCGATCGTGATCGTGCTCGCTACCGACGCGCCGCTGTCGGACCGCAACCTCGGGCGTCTGGCCGCGCGCGCCATGGCGGGCCTGGCGCGCACCGGGGCGGCGATGAGCGACGGGTCGGGCGACTACGCCGTGGCGTTCTCCACCGCGCCGCAGGTGCGCAGGCGCGTGTCCGCCGAGCAACGGACCGCAGGCGGCAGGGCCGCCCGGCGCGCGCCTGGACCGCCGCGCCCGAGGGAAGGCGCGGAGGTGGCGAACGACGACGTGTCGCCGCTGTTCTTGGCCGCCATCGAAGCCACCGAGGAGGCGATCCTCGACGCCCTGTGCTTGGCCGAGACGATGCGCGGGCACCGCGGGCGCGTGGTGCGGGCGATCCCGCTCGACCTCGTGCGGGCCATGGCGCGCGAACGCGCCGAATCGTTCGCTCGGACGCGCGCCGCGAAGGGCATCATGGGATCGTGACGCTACCGTTGATGATCGACTTGTCTGCCCCGTCGCTCACGGCGGAGGAGCGCGCGCTGCTGGCCGAGCGGCGAGTGGCCGGCGTGTGCCTGTTCGGGCGCAACGTCACGGACCGCTTCCAGTTGGCCGACTACGTGGCCGAGGTCCGCGCCGTCGGCGGCAAGGACATGATCGTCGCCATCGACCAGGAGGGGGGCGGGGTGGTCCGGCTGAGCGACGTGCCGACGCCGCCCGCCGCGATGGCGCTGGGCGCGGCGGACGACGCGACGCTCACCGAGGACGTCGCGGCCGCCACGGCGCGCGGCCTGCGGGCGGTGGGCGTCAACCTCGACTTCGCGCCGGTGGCCGACATCAACGCCAACCCCGCCAACCCGGTCATCGCCGACCGCGCCTTCGGCGCCCGCCCCGAGCAGGTGGCGGGTCACGTGGCGGCGTTCGTGCGCGGGCTGCAGCGCGAGCGTGTGGGCGCCACCCTCAAGCACTTCCCCGGTCACGGCGACACCGACACCGACTCGCACCTGGCGCTGCCGCGCATCGGCCGGGACCTGGCCACGCTGGACGAGGTCGACCTGACTCCGTTCCGCGCCGGCATCGAAGCCGGGGCGGCGGCGGTGATGAGCGCGCACATCGTGGTGC
The DNA here is from genome assembly GCA_964483695.1 of uncultured bacterium. Taxonomy (GTDB): domain Bacteria; phylum Deinococcota; class Deinococci; order Deinococcales; family Trueperaceae; genus CAZACZ01. Next base: position 11,681 of record CAZACZ010000035.1, read on the forward strand.
CCGCGCTCGACCCGGAGCTTCCCGGCACGCTGTCGCGGACCGTGATGACCGGCCTGCTGCGCGAGCGGCTCGGCTTCGACGGCGTGGTGATCACCGACGCGCTCGACATGCACGCCATCCGCGACCGCTGGAACGCCGGCGAGGCGTCGGTGATGGCGCTGGCGGCCGGCGCCGACCTGCCGCTCACGCTCGGGACGGTCGATCAGCACCGCGCCACCCTCGCCGCGATCGAGGCAGCGTACGCCGAGGGCCGCTTGGACGCCGCCGAGCGCACGGCCAGCGCCGCGCGGCTGCAGGCGTTCCACGAACGCTTCTCGGCCGCTGCCTGGCCCGACCCGACGAGTGCCTGGCGGGACGGTGACGAGGCGCTGCTCGCCGCCGCCGCGCGCCGCGGCCTGGTGGCGCTCGGGGACGTGCCGCGGCTGCGTCGCGGCGACGAGGTGGTGGTGGTGGCGGCCGACACGGTGCGCGCCAGCGCCGCCAGCCAGGTCACGGTGCGGCCGGTCGAGCCGCTCGAACGCGCGTTGGCGGAGCGCGGAGTGCGGATGCGCCGGGTCGCGCTCGAGGGCGCGGCCGCCCTGGCGCCGGGGCGCGCTGCCTTGGTGGTGTTCGCCTCGACCAGCCGGACCCGCATCCGCGACGACGAAGCCGCCGCCGGCTGGAGCGCCTTCCAGGCGGCCCGCCGGGCTGGCGTGCCGTTCCTGCATCTGGCGCTGTGGAACCCCTACAGCGCCGAGCGGCTGCCCGGTCCGGCGCTGCTGGCGTTCGGGTTCGCGGCGCGTTGCGCGGCCGCCGTGGCCGACGCGCTGCTGGGCGAGGCGTCGTTCGCCGTCAGTCCGGTGCCCCTGGAGACGGCGCGAGGCTGAGGCCGAGGCGCGGTCCTCGGCCCGAACGGTGAGGTCGTCGTCGACCGCGTCCGCGGGCGCTAGCATGCGAGCAGCATGAGCATCACTCCTCCCCCCTCCGACACGGCCGGCCTCGACGGCTACCACTACCGCGGTGCGCGCGCCCTGGTGATCCTGCACGACCGCGAGATGCGACGCTTCCTGGACACCTGGCGCCGGGCGGACGCCGCGGCCGTGGCGTTGCCCCCGACGCCCAACACGCACTACAGCTCGCGTGCCCACCTGTTGCGCCACGTGCTGCGCTCGGCGCGCGGGTACATGGTGTGGATGACGAGCCATCTCGGCCTCCCCGACCCCGGCATCGACGAGCCGCCGGAGGTCGAGGTAGTGGTCGAGCGGGTCGACGCGTACCTCGAGCACCTGCTGGAACGCTGGCGCACGCCCTTGATGGAGGTGCCCGAGGAGCGCTTCGAGGTGCCGTACACCTCGTACTGGGGCGAGCCGTACACCATCGACTCGATGCTCGAGCACGCGGTGATGCACCCGATCCGGCACCGCTTCCAGCTCGAAGAGCTGCTGCAGAACGCGTAGCACGGCGGACGACCCGGCGCCGAGTAGGGGTGAAGCAGGCGGCCTCCGAAGCACGTAGCATGGTGCCCATGTCCACCGTCGCCTACGTGTGCGCCACCTGCGCCACTCACGTGCCAGGGAACGCCCCCGCCCCCGACCCCTGCCCCATCTGCGCCGACGAGCGACAGTACGTGCGCCAAGCTGGCCAGAAGTGGCTGGAGTACGAGGCGTTCGCCGCCGAGCACCGGTTGCGCATCGAGGAGAAGGAACCGGACCTGGTCGGCGTCGGGGTAGAGCCGAGCTTCGCCATCGGGCAGCGAGCCCTCCTGATCCGCACCCCCGAAGGCAACCTGCTCTGGGACTGCGTGCCGCTGCTGGACGATGCGGGCGCAGCGCGGCTCGAGGCGCTCGGCGGGGTGCGCGCCGTCGCCATCAGCCACCCGCACTACTACGGCGGCTGCCAGCTTTTCGCGGAGCGGTTCGGCGCCGAGGTGCTGCTGCACGAGGCAGACCGCCAGCACGCCCACATGCCGCACGCCAACGTGCGCTTCTGGCAGGGCGAGCGGCTGACGCCGTTCGGCGGCGTCACCTTGATCCGCGCCGGCGGGCACTTCGCCGGCGGCACGGTGGCGCACTGGCCGGCCGGAGCGGAAGGGCGCGGCGCGCTGTTGACGGGCGACATCCTCCAGGTCATCCCCGACCGGCGCTACGTGAGCTTCATGTACTCGTACCCGAACCTGATCCCGCTGCCGGCCGCCGAGGTGGAGCGGGTGGCGGCGTCGGTGGCGCCGTTCGCCTTCGATCGCATCTACGGCGCGTGGTGGGGGCGGGTCGTCCCGAGCGGGGCGCACGAGGTGGTGGCGCGTTCGGCACGGCGCTACGTGGAGGCGTTGGCTAGGCGGCTGGACGGCGTGACGTTGCCGCCAGCGGATCGGAGGGTTCCGCATGACGGAGCGTGACGGGCTCGGCGCGCAGGGTGGGCTCAAGCGTGGCGAAGGCGGCGCTCCGCGCCACGCCGACGTGAACCGGGCGCATTGGAACGGCACCGCGGAGTTGTGGGTGGCGGCCGGGGAGCGCTTGTGGGCGGCCGCCGAACCGACGTGGGGCATCTGGGGCGTGCCGGAGTCGGAGCTGCACATGCTGCCGGACGACATGCGGGGGATGGACGCCGTCGAGTTGGGTTGCGGCACCGGCTACGTGTCGTCGTGGATGGCGCGGCGCGGCGCGCGCGTCACCGGCATCGACGTGTCGGAGGCGCAACTCGCCACCGCGCGCAGGCTGGCGGGCGAGCACGGCGTGGACATCACGCTGGTGCACGGCGACGCCGAACGCACGCCCTTCCCCGACGCAAGCTTCGACTTCGCCATCAGCGAGTACGGCGCCGCCATCTGGTGCGACCCGCACGTCTGGGTAGCGGAGGCCGCGCGCATCCTGCGCCCCGGCGGGCGCCTGGTGTTCCTCGGCAACCACCCGATGGTGTTCGTCTGCAGCCCGCTGGATGGCAGTCAGGTCGTCGACCGACTCGAACGCCCCTACTTCGACCTCCACCGCATCGACTGGACCGAGGTGCCGATCGACCCCGGCGGGATCGAGTTCACGCTGCCGATCTCGGGTTGGTTCGCGCTGTTCCGCCGCCTCGATCTGGAGGTGGAGGGGTTCCTCGAGCCGCGGCCGGCGCAAGGGGGCAGCGAGCGGCGCTTCTTCGTCGACGCCGACTGGGCGCGCTCCTGGCCGAGCGAGCAGGTGTGGAAGCTGCGCAAGGCGGGGTAGGGCGTTGGGCGGGCTTGCGGGCTTGCGGGCGCGCGGGTGCGCGGGTGCGGGTGCGCGGGTGCGGGCGCGCGGGCGCCGACGCGCGGGCGCGGGGTGGTCCGTTCAGTGCGTCAGGGCGCGCTTGGCGACGAACTGGCTAACCCGGCGCGTACGGCGAGGGTGAGGGCCGCCACGCCGGCGAGCATCGCCACCGCGATGGCGTAGAACAGCGCGGCGTCGCCGAAGAGGTCCATCGCCGCGCCCACCGAGGCCGGCGCCGCGATGGCGGCGGCGGAGCCGGCGAAGTAGTAGATGCCGGTGAAGAAGCCCGACTGCTCGGCGGGACCCTGGTTGACCACGGCGGGGTACGCGGGCACCACCACCAGCGCCCACGCCACCCCGGCAGCGGCCAACACCGGCACCAGCGCGGCGGGCCGCGCCACCTGCGCCGCGACGATGCTGACGGCGGCCAACGCCAGCGCTCCCCAGCGCATCACCATCACCTCGCCCAGGCGACGCGCCAGCGAGCCGACGGGGATGGCGGCCAGCACGAACGCCACGCTGGCGGCCCCCAGCAGCGCGCCCGACTGCCCCTCGCCGAGCAGCAGCCGCTCGGTGGCGTAGGTGCTGAACTGCGCCTCCAGCGCGGAGAACCCGAGGAAGCCGAAGAACACCGCGAGGAGCAGCAGTAGCGCTCCGCGCGGGCGGCGCCCGAGGAGGGCGGCGAGGTCCCGCCGCAGCGTCCGGAGCGGCGGCGCGTCCGGCACGGCTGCATCGCCGGCGTACGGCGGGTTCGGCCGCACCGTGCCCACCAGCACGGCCAACGCCGCCAACAGCAGCACCGATGCGACGACGAACGGCGACCACGGCGCCCGGTCGAACAGCGGCGCCAAGCCGACGAGCGCGAAGGCGGTGCCGACGGCGCCGAGCATCGTGATGACGCCGTTGGCGCGCGAGCGCGCGTCGGGCGCCACGTGATCGGGCACCGACGCTGTGAGCGGCGCACGGCTCGCGGTCATGGCGAGCAGGAACACCAGCGCCGCCAGCATCAGGCTCCAGAGGGCGCCGCGCGCGAGCGGGAGGGCCGCGAACGCCACCGCCGCGATGGGGAACAGCACCAGTAGGAAGGGGAGGCGCTTGCCGCGCGGGTGGCGGGCGCCGTCGGAGAGCGTCCCGACCAGCGGGATCAGCACCAGCGCCGCGAGGTTGTCGAGGCCCATGATGGCGCCCCGGAGCCCGCGGCTGGCGACGAAGTCGCGCAGCAACAGCGGCATGAACACCGCGTACAGGCTCCACACCACCGCCAGCGCCAACGACCCGATGCCGACCGCCAGCACCGGGCCGAGCGGCAACGGAACGGGGCGGTTCGGCGCGTTCTCGGTCAACGCCGGTTCGTCACTCGAAGATGCTCTCGTCCAGCGGTTCGTCGACGAGCCACTCCTCGAACGTCATGCTCATGGACAGCACCCACGCGTCGCCTTTGAGCTCGTAGACGGTGGCATTGGCTCCGGCGACGGTGCTCGCGTCGAGCGGCTGCTCGTAGACGCTCAGCGTCATCGGGAGGTCGGGGATCTCGCTGACGACGCCGACGAGCCGGCCGGAGCCGTCGAACAGGTAGTGGCTGACGGTTCCGGCGAGCACGCCGCCGCGGTCGCTGGCGTAGGTGAGCGTGACCTGATCGCCGGAGACGACGTCGCCGTAGCTCTGGGGGCCGTCGAACGTGAGGGTGTCGCCGGGGCCAACCTCGAACTGCGCGCTAGGCGGGTCGAAGATCGTCTCGAAGGTCTTGGCCATCTCGGGCGGCACCGGCAACGCCATGGGGACGCCGGTCATGCTCATGCTCGCCTTGCCGTCCACGAAGCGCATGGTCGAGACCATGCCTTGGCCGATGTCGCTGACGATAGCGGCGCGGCGGTTGTCGTAGTCGACGACGGTGCGCGTGGTGGTCGTGTTCTGCACGGTGCCGTCCGGCAGGTACGAAGTGAGCACCATCGTCTGCTGCAGCGAGTGGAGGGCGATCTCGCCCGGCGGGGTGATGCCGTCGAGGAGCGCCTTCGCGCGAGCGTCGACCTGCGCGGAGGCGAACGGCGCGGCCAGCAGCATGGTGGCGCCGAGGAGTGCGGCGACGGGGCGGCGCGCGCGTCGCGGCGCGCCGGTGCGGCGGCGGGCGGGAGGTGTGGCGATGGCGTGGGTCATGCCATCCACGGTAGTCCGCGGCGGGTGAGGGTGGGTAGCAGGCGTCACCGACGGTGAAGAGAGCGCCGGCGGTGCGCCGGTGTCGCGCGTGGCACCTAGGAAGGTGCCGGACGCGCGAGCAGGGTACGTGTTCGCGATCGCTACTACATCGTGAGGAGGTCTCC
>CAZACZ010000035.1:17304-26571 GCA_964483695.1 uncultured bacterium
GACGCGCGAGCAGGGTACGTGTTCGCGATCGCTACTACATCGTGAGGAGGTCTCCTCGAGAACGAGTAGGTCTCCAGGAAGACGAGGACGTCTCCTCGAGAACGAGTAGGTCTCCAGGAAAACGAGGGCGTCTCCGCGAGAACGAGGAGGTCTCCTCGAGAACGAGTAGGTCTCCAGGAAGACGAGGACGTCTCCGCGAGATCGAGTAGGTCTCCTCGAGAACGAGGACGTCTCCGCGAGAACTAGTGGGTCTACTACGAACCGAGGAGCCGTCGAGGAGGCACGTCGTCCCCCCACGGCCGGCGCACGCCGGCACCACCTCGGCGCCTGCCGACCAGACCGCCCCCGCCGCAACCGCCGGCCCTAGCATCGAGACCATGGACTTCCACCATCCTGGCGCGGGGCTGTTCGGCACGGTCGAGGCGGCGGCCCTCGGCGCGCTCTACCGGCACCAGCGCGACGGCTTCGGCGCGCTGACGATCCAGGACGTGCACCGGATGGCCGGGACGGGCTCGTACGAGACGGTGCGGCGCGTGTTGCGGCGCCTGGAACGCGTAGGGATCGTGCAGGTGCACGTCTTGGCCGCGGGGCGTCTGCATCGCTTGAACCGCGACCACCTCGGCTACCACGTGATCGAGGCGGCCATGGCCATGCCCGAGCAGCTCGTCGCGCGCATCGCGGAGCGCCTCGAACGCTGGCCGGCGAACGTCGCGCACGCCTCGCTGGTAGGGGCGTTCGCGGAAGCGTGGCACGGCTTCCCATGGACGCTCGCGGACGCCGCACCGTGGGACGAGGGGCCCGCGGCCATCGAGCTGCTGGTGATCCACCGGTCCGCGGGAGGCGCCGACGCGAACACGAGCGCCAGCTGGGACCTGGTGGACGAAGTGCAGGACTGGACGGGTCACCCCTTGGTCGTGCACGCGTTCGACCACGACGACCTCCGTGCCCGCATCGCCGCGAGGGACCCACCCGAGGTGATGACGCGGCGGAGCCACGCCTACGTGATGGTGACCGGTTCCGAAGCGCTCGTCTCGCTCTACGCGCGACCTCGCCGCGCCGGTGCGCTACACGTCGCGCAGGGTGGGATCGAGCAGGTCGCGTAGGCCGTCGCCGAACAGGTTGAAGCCGAGCGAGGCGAGCAGGATGGCCAGGCCCGAGAACACCGACACCCACGGCGAGAGCAGCATCGTGCCGCGGCTCTCGGAGAGCATCAGGCCGAGCGACGGGGTGGGCGGTTGGGTGCCGAGGCCGAGGAAGCTGAGCGACGCCTCGACCAGGATGGCGGTCGACAGCGACAGCGTGACCTGCACCAGGATCGGCGCGAGGACGTTCGGCCCCACGTGCTTCGCCAGGATGCGGGCCGCGCCACCGCCCAGGGCGCGGGCGGCCGCTACGTAGTCCCAGCTCAGCACCGTGAGCGCGGGGCCGCGCGCGAGCCGCGCGAAGATCGGCGTGTAGACGATGCCGATGGCCAAGCCGGTGTTGAAGCTGCCGGGGCCGAGCACCGCCAGCACCGCGATGGCCAACAGGATGATGGGGAACGCCAGCAGGATGTCCATGAAGCGCATGATCAACCGGTCGGCCCATCCGCCCCAGTACGCCGCCAGCAAGCCGAGCAGGCCGCCGACGGCGGTGGCGATGCCGACGGCGCCGAGGCTCACCAGGATCGAGGTGCGGTAGCCGTGCAGGATGCGCGACAGGGTGTCCCGGCCGAAGTTGTCTGTGCCGAGCCAATGCGCGGCGCTCGGGCCCTGGAAGCGCTCGCGGATGGTCTGCGCCAACGGGTCGTAGGGGGCCACGAACGGCCCGATGGCGGCGGCCAGCACCACCACGAGGGCCAGCACGAACCCCAGGAACCCGACCGGGTTGCGCCACAGGCGCGCGAAGAAGCGCCGCAGGTTCATACGGGCCCCCGCGTCGCGCCGGCGGCAGAACGCCCGCCTGCCCACGCCCGCCGCATCAGCTGTACTCCACGCGCGGGTCGATCCAGGCGTACGCCAGGTCGACCAGCAGGTTCACCAGCACGAACACCGCCGTCACCACCAGCACGACGCCCTGCACCAGAGGGTAGTTGCGCTCGTTGATGGCGCCCACGACGAGGCGGCCCACACCGGGGATGGCGAACACCTGCTCGATCACCACCACGCCCGACAGCAGGTACCCGACCTGCACCCCGATCACCGTCACCACCGGGATGAGGGCGTTGCGCATGGCGTGCTTGTACAGCACGGCGCGTTCGCCGGCGCCCTTCGAGCGCGCGGTGCGGACGTAGTCGCTCGACAGCACTTCCAGCAGGCTCGAACGCAGGATGCGCGTCAGGCCCGCCACCATCGGGAGGCTCACCGCCACCACCGGTAGCGCGATGCGCGCGAGGTTCCCGAGTGGGTCCTGGGTGAACGGCACGTACCCGATGGCGGGCCACGCGGGCAGGTACATCGACACGAAGTAGAGCATCAGCACGCCCACCCAGAACGACGGCAGCGTCAGGCCCACGATCGCCAGCACGCGCACCACCACGTCGCCGGCGGTGCCGCGGGCGCGCGCAGCCACCACGCCAAGCGGGAACGCCAACACCATCGCCAGCAGCAGCGCCAGGACGGTGATCTCGAGCGTGGCGGGGAGGCGTGCGGTGATCTCGTCGAGCACCGGTCGTCCGGTCCAGATGCTGTTGCCGAGGTCGCCTCGCAGCACGTCGGTGAACCACTGCCAGTACTGCTGGTACACCGGCAGGTGCAGCCCGAGCTGGCGCCGGAGCGCCTCGACCCGCTCCGGCGTGATGTCGGTGTTGGCGCCCAGCATGATCGCCACCGCGTCGCCTGGGATGAACCGCACCATCAGGAAGATGAGCACGGACACCCCGAACAGCACGAAGATCAGGTCGAACAGGCGGCGGACGATGTACTGGAACATGCCTCGTCTCGAGCGTACGTCAGGGGAGGCCGGAGCGTGGGTGCGGCCGGCCGGCGGGGGAGCGTGGGTGCGGCCGGCCGCCATGGGCGCGGGGGCGCGGCAGCGGACGCGGGGCGCCAACACGAGCGGCGCCCCGCGTCGAACCCTTGCGGGAGGGGAGGGTTCAGGCGCTCAGCGCAGCGTCACCTCGCGCAGGTAGCGCAGGCTGCGGGTGGGCAGTTGCTGGAAGCCCTGGACGTCGTCGGACACGGCGCTGAACAGGGTGCCGTAGGCGATGTGCGCGATCGGGCCGGTGCACGCGAGGCGCTTCTGCAGGTGGTCGTAGATGTTGACGCGCTCGGCCGGGTCGGTGGTGGTGCGGCCCTGGTTCAGCAGCTGATCCACCGCCGGGTCGGAGAACTTGTAGACGTTGGTCGAGCCGCCGGTGACGAAGGTGCGGTGCAGGTACCCGTCGGGGTCGGAGGCGCCGCCGTTGAGGCTGACGAACATGTCGAAGTCGGAGTTGCGCCAGCCTTGCACGAACGCGCCGAACTCGGCCACGTTGACGTCGACATCGATGCCGACCTGCGCCAGCTGCGCCTGCAGCACCTGCGCCAGGTCGGAGACCACCTGGATGGTGCCGAACGTCAGGATCGAGGTGGAGAAGCCGTTCGGCAAACCGGCTTCGGCCAGCAACTCGCGCGCCTTGGCGCGGTCGGTCTGGTAGCAGGCGAACGCGCTGGTGTCGGTGGCCCACGCCTGCAGGCCGGGGCTGAGCGGCCCGCCGGGGACGGCGTTGCCGAAGTAGACGGCTTCGACGATCTCGTCGCGGTCGATGGCGTAGTTGATCGCCTCGCGCACCTTCGGGTCGTCGAACGGCTCGCGCGAGACGTTGAAGCCGAGCAGGGTGTAGGCCAGGTCTTGCACGCCCATCAGCGTCACGCCGCGGGCACCGCGCAGCGTCTCGGCGGTGGCGGGGTCGACGTCGGGGACGAGGTGGTACGTGCCGGTGCGGATGCCGGCGGCGCGGGTGGACGCCTCGGGTACCACGTTGAAGCGGATCTCGGCCACGCCGGGTTGGCCCTCGCGGTAGTAGTTCGGGTTCGCCTCGAGCAGCACGTAGGTGTCGGGCACGATCTCCTTGAGCATGAACGGGCCCGTGCCGACGGCCACCTGCTGTAAGTCACCGTTCGCCTCGACGACCTCGCGCGGCACCACCGTCAGGTTGGTGAGGTTCGAGAGGAACGGCGCGAACGGCACCTTCATGGTGAAGGTGACCTCGAGGTCGCCGGTCGCCTCGACCGACGCCACCTCGTTGAAGCGGCTGGCCTGCGGAGAGCCGGTGTCGGGGTTCATGATGCGCTGGTAGCTGTACACCACGTCCTCGGCGGTGAACGGCCGGCCGTTGTGAAAGGTGACGCCGTCGCGCAGCTGGAACACGTACGTCAGGCCGTCGTCGGAGACGGTCCAGGAGGTGGCCAGCGCCGGTTCGACCTCGAGGGCGGCGTTCACCTCGAGCAGCCCGTCGTAGATCTGCCCGATGACGTTGAACGACGAGAACGCCGTGACGATGTGCGGGTCGAGGCCGACCGGCGCCTGATCGACGGCGATCTCGAGGCGGCCTTGCTGGGCGAACGCGGCGCCCGAGAGCAGCAGCGTGGCCGTGAGGAGGAGCGTGAGCCTTCGCATGGTTCCTTCCTTCCGCTTCTGCACGGACGATGGGCCGCGGCCCGGCGTCCGGTAGCCGGTGCATGCGCGGACCGAGCGCTGGCTCCAAGGCAGCTCCCTCGTCGCGAGGCGGGACGGCGTGGGAGCACTGGTCCGGGGCCCTTGGCCGCGGTGCGCGCGTGCAGGTCGTGGTTCCTCGCGACCGGTACTGTACCATTCCTAGACCAGTACCGTCAAACGTGGTACGGTTCGGCCATGAACGACGAAGCGGACGCAACGGCGCCCGGGCGAGCGAACGCGCCGGCGGGGGGCGGCGGACACGAGCCGCGCGGTTCCCACGCGGAGGCGCCGGACACCCACGCACGACGCGCGGTGGAGGCTGCCTCGCCGCTGCTCGAGCGCGCCATCGCCGATGGCGTCACCCCCGGCGCCGTGCTCCTGGTCGGCTCGTTGCAGGGCGACCGGCACGGCGATCGGCAGGGCGATCGGCACGGCGTCGCGCTCGGCGAGCGCCGCTACGGCGGGGCGCCCGTCACCATGGACACGCGCTACGACCTGGCGTCGCTCACCAAGGTGGTCGGTTGCTTGCCCGCGCTGCTGCACCTACTCGACGCCGGCGAGATCCACCTCGACGACCCCGTGCGCCGCTTCTTCTCGAACGCCGGATGGTTCCAGCAACCCTCCTTGGGCGACGCAACCATCGAGCAGTTGGCGCTGCACGCCTCGGGCCTGCCTGCCTGGAGGCCGCTGTTCGCCTGGGTGAACGACCGCCGCACCGCCATCGCCAACGTGCTGCAGACCGAACTGAGCGAAGGCGCCGGGGTGCACCGCTACAGCGACCTCGGCGTCATCGTCCTCACGGCCGTGATCGAGCGCGTGAGCGGCGTTCATCTCGACGTCTTCTTGCACCGTCACGTGTTCGCGCCGATGGGCATGAGCACCACCCGCTTCGGCCCGCTGCCGCACGACCTCCCCGTCGCCGCCACCGAGGACGACGGCTGGCGCGGCCGCATGCTCGAGGGCGAGGTGCACGACGAGAACGCCTTCGTGCTCGACGGCGTGTCCGGCCACGCCGGCCTGTTCGCCACCGCCGCCGACCTGCTTCGCTACGGCCGCGCCTGGGCGACGCTGGACGCGCCGTTCGCCAGCGCCGACTGGATGGCGGCGGCGCTACGCGACCGCTCGGGCGGGGTCGGCTCGCCTCGGGGCCTGCTGTGGGGGCTGCGCCACGACGACTGGGCGTTCGGCTCGGGCGCCCGGCCCGGCGCCTTCGGCCACACCGGGTTCACCGGCACCAGCCTGGTGGTGGACCCGGCCGCCGGTTGGGTGAGCGTGCTGCTCAGCAACCGCGTCCACCCGCAGCGCGGCTCGGCCGACGGCATCATCGCCCTGCGCGGAGCCGTGCACGACGCCATCGCCTCCACGTTCCAGGAGGCCGCGGGCTGACCGCGGCACCCACCGTGACGGACCACCCCGCACCGAGGAACACCCCCGACCTGCCCGCCACGACCGTGCTCGGAGTCATGTCGGGCACCTCGCTGGACGGCATCGATAGCGTCACGGTGCGCCTCGAGCGCACCCACGGCCGCCTGCGCTGGGACGTCCTGGCGCGCGCCGCGCACGCCTACCCACCGGAGGTAGCGGCGCGCCTGCGCCGCGCCCTCGACCCCGCGACGTCGGACGTGGTGCTGATCACCGAGCTCCACCAGGAGGTCGGCCAGGTCTACGCCGACGTCGTGGCGGAGGCGCAGCGCCTGCATCCCATCGATGCCGTGGCGCTGTCTGGCCAGACCGTGTACCACATCCCGCGCCCGGATCCGCAGCGCGGCTGGCGGGTGAAGAGCACCCTGCAACTGGGGGAGGCCAGCGTCGTGACCGAGCGTTGCGGCGTGACGACGGTGTCCGACTTCCGCCAGGGCGACCTCGCCGCCGGCGGTCAGGGCGCGCCGCTGGTGCCGTTCTCCGACCTGCTGCTGTACGCCGCGCCGGGCGTCGCGCGGATGGTGCTGAACCTAGGCGGCATCGGCAACCTCACCTACCTGCCGGCCGACGGCGACGCCGAGCGCGTGCTGGCGTTCGACACCGGGCCGGCCAACTGCCTGATCGACGAAGCCGCCGAACGCTTCGCCGGCGCCGTGCGCGACGAAGACGGGCGCATGGCCGCCGCGGGGCGCGTCGACGAGGCCGCCCTCGCGCGGCTGCTGGACGACCCGTACCTGAGTCTTGCGCCGCCCAAGACCACCGGCCGCGAGGTCTACCACCTCGGTGCCGCACTGGCCCGCGGGTGGCCGGGCGGCGTCGGGGACGGCGGTCGTGAGGCCGCGAACGACGTGATCGCCACCCTGACGGCGTTCACGGTCCGGAGCGTGGCGCGCGCGGTGCGCGAGCACGTGCTCCCGCGCGGGCTCGACGAGGTGCTGGTGGCGGGCGGGGGCGCGCGCAACCCCGAGCTGATGCGCGGCTTGCGCCAGGCGCTTGCGGTGCCGGTGCGCACCTTCGCCGAGATCGGCTTCGACGACAAGGACCGCGAGACGCTGGCGATGGCGGTGATGGGCTACATGGCGCTGCACGGTGAGCCGAACGTGTTGCCTGCGGCCACGGGTGCGCGTCACCCGGTGGTGGCGGGCAAGGTGGCGCGGCCGTGGCGGCCCCGAGGGCGTGCCTGAGGGCGTTTCGCGGGCGCGGCGCTCGAGCGCGACCAGGAGACCAGGCACCCCCGCTCGTTCGGACAATCCACGACCTTTGTCCGTACAAGTGGGTCATCCTTGACACATTCCGTCCTAGGTTCGTGGAAGGATGAGAAGGACCGCGCGGCTCGTGCCCGATCCGGGGGGATGTGGCAGGGGCTCGCGCGGTACGCTTTTGCCAGAAGCGTCCCCCACGCGCTGGAACCCTCCCACCATGCTCACGACCATGCCCAGGCCCCCCCACCCCGACGGCGACGACGCGCTGCTGGTCACCATCCGACCCGCCGCCGAGATCACCATCAAGGCACGCGGTACCCGCGCGGCGTTCCTGAAGCAACTGCGCTGGAACGTCAAGGACGCGTTGCAACGTGCGGGGTACGACGCGACCGTGTGGTCCCGCGGCATGCGGGTCATGGCGCGGATGCGGGCAGGGGCGGCCGCCGCGCCCGAGCCGGCCGCCGACGCCCTGGCGCGCGTGTTCGGCGTCGGCTCGTTCTCGTTCGTCGAGGGCCGCTCGGCGCCCGAGTTGGACGCCATCGTGGCCGAGGGCGCGCGGCTGTTCGCCGACCACGTGCGCGGCAAGCGCTTCGCCGTGCGCTGCAAGCGCTCGGGAAGGCACCCGTTCCGGTCGGTGGACGTGGAGCGCGAACTGGGCGCTGCACTGGTCGACGGCGCCACCGTCGACCTCACCGACCCCGAGGTGACCGTCGAAGTGGCGCTTGACGGTCGTGGCGCGCTCTTCTTCCGGCAACGCCAGGCCGGCCCCGGCGGGCTTCCGCTGGGCACCGGCGGACGTGCGCTGGCGCTGGTCTCCGGCGGCTACGACTCGGTGGTGGCCGCCTGGAGCCTGATGCGCCGCGGCGTGGCGGTCGACTTCGTGCACTTCCGGCTGGGCGAGGCGCCGTCCGAGCGCGTCGCGCTGAGGGTGGCGCGGGTGCTGAGCGAGCGCTGGTCGGCCGGTAGTCGCCCGGACATCCACGTCATCGACCTGCGTCCGGCCGTGGACGAGATGCGCCGTGTCGTCACCCCCACCTACTGGCAGGTGGCGCTGAAGCGACTGATGCTGCGGGCTGGCGACGGTGTGGCCGATGGCATCGAGGCGTACGGCCGGGCGGTGGCGCGCTCGAGCGCGGCGCGACGGCGCGCGGTGATCGCCATCGACGCCCTCGTCACCGGCGACGCGATCGGCCAGGTGTCGTCGCAGACGCTCACGAACCTCCGCGCCATCGACGCCGCCGCCGGCAGGCCGGTGCTGCGGCCCCTGGTGGGGTACGACAAGCTCGACATCATCGCGCTCGCTCGCCGCGTCGGCACCGCCGAGCTCTCGGCGGCGGCGAGCGAGGAGTGCGACATCTCCCCGGTGCGGCCCGCCACCGCCAGCCGCGACGAACGCCTCGCCTCCGAGGAGGCTGCCATGGTGCCCGACGTGCTGGCGCGCTGCATCGCCGGCGTAGCGCACGGCGAGACGCGCATGCCGCTGCGGGTGCTGCGCGAGGGCGAGGGGTGGCTCGACGCCGCCGGCGCCGCGCCCACGTCGCTCCCATCCGCCGACCAAGCGATCGACCACGTGCCCGCCGGCGCCGTGCTGGTGGATTGCCGCCCGGACGGCCAGCGCAGCCCATGGGTCCCGGCCGGCTACCAGGTGGTGGCGGCGCCGGCGAACGTCGCCGATCGAGCGCGGTTCGTCCCGGGCGTGCCGTACCTCTGCTTCTGCCTGCACGGCACGCGCTCGCGGTGGGTGGCGGGGCAGCTGCGCGCGGCCGGCGCCGAGGCGTTCAGCTTCCGCGGCGGGATGGCCGCGTTGGCGCGGCGCCTCGAGGCGGCGGCGGACCAAGGCGCCGAACGCACCGCTGAACCTACCGCCGAACCCGCCGCCGAACCTACCGCCGAGCCCGCCGCCGAGCCCACAGCCGAGCCCACCGCCGAGCCCACCGCCGGGCCCTCCGCAAAGCCCGACACCACGACCTCCCCCTAGGCGAACCCTGCCGGCAACGCCTCGGAGCCCAGCAGCAACCTGCGGGCG
>CAZACZ010000035.1:26671-32442 GCA_964483695.1 uncultured bacterium
CCCCTAGGCGAACCCTGCCGGCAACGCCTCGGAGCCCAGCAGCAACCTGCGGGCGAGCACCGCCGCCGCCTCGACCGGCTCGCGCGTCGCCACGGTGAACGGCGTGCCGGTGGGAAGCGCCGCGCGCAGCGGCTCGACCAGCGGCGGGCCGCAACGCGCCACGCCACCCGCCAGCGCCACCGGCAGCACCTGACCGAGGCGCCCGGCCACCACCTGCGCCAACCGCGCAAGCTCGGCGCCGGCCGCGGCCAGGACGGCGCGCGCCTGCTCGTCGCCGCGGGCGGCGCTGATCGCCACGATCGGTGTGAGCGCCGCCAACCGCGCGCGGCCGCCCTGGTACACCGCGCTGCGGATGCGCGGCCAGTCGTTGCCGCCGAAGTCGGTGAAGAGGGCGCGCGCCAACGCCCCTTCGTCGGGCGCGCCGGCCTCGTCCGAGCGGCGCAGCACGCGCTTCAGCGCCTCGCGCCCGATCCAGTAGCCGCCGCCGGCGTCGTCGATGAGGTAGCCGTGCCCACCGGCGCGCAGCGCCTCGCCGCCGGATCCTAGATGGATGGCGACGCTGCCGGTGCCGGCGTACACCAGCACGCCGGCCCCCGGTCGGAAGCTGGAGAGGTACGCCATGACGGTGTCGGGCAGCACGCTCACCAGGTCGGGCGACACCTCGAGCGTCTCGGCGATGGTGCCTCGCAGCAAGGCCGTCTCCTGCGAGCCGCGCTCGAGGCCGGTGACGCCCGCCACCACCCGCGCGGGCCTTCCCGCCGCCAAGCAGGCCGCCAGCAACGCGCGCACGCGCTCGAGCGTGGCCGCCCGAGCGTCGTCGTGCAGCTGGATGCCGGACACCGGGCCGACGCGCCCCGCACCGGCCACCGTCCCGTCCGGGGCCATCAACAGCCAGCGCGTACTGGAGCCGCCGGCGTCGATGCCGAGCACGAGCGGCTCGGAAGGGGCGCGGGAGGCCGCGCCGGCAGGCGGAGTCGAGGAGGAAGCGGCGTCGCCGTCGGACATGAGCGAAGCCTAGCAGAGGGGCTCGAGGACAGCCGTCCTACACCCGCACCGCTGCCTCCGAACGCTGCATCGCCCCCGTCACCAAGCGCTCGAGCCGGGCGGCGTCGGTGGCGGGCACGCGGTCGCTGATCAGCAGCCAGACGTCGATGGCGCTCTCTTCCGGGTCGATCTCGGCGTGGGCCAGCCAACCGGCGGCCGCTTCCGAGGCGGTGTAGGACGCCAGCGTCACGCCCACGCCCTCGCCGTTCAGGACGGCTGCGCGCACCGCGGCCGGGCCGCTGAGGTCGGTGACGCGCGCCGGTTCCAGGCCTGCGCGGCGCAGCACGGTGCGGGCACGCATGCCGATGGTGCTGGCGGTGGTTGGCAGCAAGAGGGTGGCTTGGCGGAACGCCTCGGGGACGATGCGCCCACCGCGGATGACGCGGCCCCCCTGTTGCGCCACCAGCCGCAACCGGTCCTGGCCGACGCGCGTGGCGCGCAGGCCCGGCTCGCCGCCGGCGGGCGCCCACAGCGTAACGGCCGCCTGCAGCGTGCCCTCGCGCACGGCGGCCAGCAACGCGGCCGAGTACGCCTCGCGCAGGTCGGGCTCGATCGGTTCGCCGGCGGCGGCGCGTTCGCGGCGCTCGACCAGCAAGGCGCCGGCCAGTCGCGGCACGAGGTGGTGGCTGATGCCGAGGGTGACCTGAAGCGGGTCGGGGACCGACGGGTCGAGTTGGCGCATGGCGGCGGTCAGCGCGGCGCGCACCGTTCGCGCATAGGGCAGCAGCGCCTCGCCCGCCGGCGTCAGGCGCGTCCCGCCGGCGGTGCGCTGGGTGAGTGGGGCGGTGGAGGCTTGCTGCAGCGCGGCGATGCGGCGACTGACCGACGATTGGCCGATGCCCAACGCATCGGCGGCTGCGCTCTCGCTACCTGCCTCGGCGACGACCAGCAGGGTGAGGAGGAGGTCGGCATCCGGGAGTTCTGCCATGAAGGCATTATGCACCACACGCATGCAGCGACGCTTGACGGATACCCATACGGGGTATTAGGCTGCGCGAGTCCCCGTAGGGGAGCGAAGGGACCCACCATGTTCTTCAAGCAGATCTACGACACCGACCTGGCGCAAGGCAGCTACCTGATCGGCTGCCAGGCCACCGGCGAGGCGATCGTGGTCGATGCCCGTCGCGACGTGCGCGTCTACTTAGGCGAGGCCGCCGCGCAGGGCCTGCGCATCACGGCCGTCACCGAGACCCACATCCACGCCGACTACCTCTCCGGCTCGCGCGAGCTGGCCGCCGCCACCGGCGCCAAGCTCTACCTCTCCGACGAGGGCGGCCCCGACTGGAGCTACGCCTTCGACCACGAACCGCTGGTCGACGGGAGCGAGATCCGCGTCGGCAACCTCCGCGTGCGCGCCGTCCACACCCCGGGCCATACCCCCGAGCACCTGTCGTTCCTCGTCACCGACGGCGCGCTCACCGACCAACCCGGCTACCTCCTGAGCGGCGACTTCGTGTTCGTCGGCGACGTCGGCCGCCCCGACCTGCTCGACGAGGCCGCCGGCTTCGAGAACACCCGCTTCGAAGGCGCACACCGTCTCTTCCTGAGCCTCAAGCACGCCTTCCTGACGCTGCCGGATCACGTGCAGGTGTGGCCCGGCCACGGCGCCGGCAGTGCATGCGGCAAGGCGCTCGGCGCCGTCGCCAGCACCACCGTGGGTTACGAGCGCCTCACCGCCTGGTGGCGCGACTACCTCGAGCAGGACGACGAGGCCGGGTTCGTGAAGGCGCTGCTCGAAGGGCAGCCCGACGCCCCCACCTACTTCGGCCGCATGAAGCGCCAGAACAAGGAAGGCCCCGCGCTGCTGGCCGGCCGTCCGGAGCTGCGCGCCCTAAGCGCCGACGACGTGCGCGGCCGCGTCAACCGCGACCTGGTGCTCATCGACACCCGCACCGTGCGCGAACAATGGGCCGGCAGCGTGCCGGGCTCGCTGGCCATCCCGGGCGGCGCGTCGTTCGCTACCTACGCGTCGTACGTCCTCGACCCCGAGCGCGAGACGCGCGACATCGTGGTGCTGGCTAGCAGCCGCGAACGCGCCGAGCAGCTGCGCGACCGCCTGGCGTACGTCGGCATCGACAACGTCGTCGGCTACCTGCCGTCGCTGGACGGGCTGGAGATCGTTCCCACCACGCTCGTCGCGCCGGCCGACCTGCGCCGCTGGCTGCCGAACGCCTTCGTGCTCGACGTGCGCACCAAGACGGAGCACGCGGCCGGCGCCATCCCCGGCGCCGTGCAGATCCACGCCGGGCGCGTCCTGAACCGCATCTCCGAACTACCGCGCGACGGTCGCTTGGTGCTGCATTGCCAGGGTGGCGGTCGCTCGGCGGTCGTCGCGAGCGCGCTGCGCACCCGCGGTTTCGGCAACGTCATCGAACTCGACGGCAGCTACGACGCATGGGCAGCTGCCCAACGCGACGCCGTGCTGGCCTGACGTCCCTAGGAGCGAACGACATGTACGACGAGATCCTGCCCAACGACGTGGACACCTGGCGCCAGCAAGGCGCGCAGATCGTGGACGTGCGCGAGCCCTGGGAGTTCGCCGGCGGCCACGTGCCCGGCTCCACCAACATCCCCCTCGGCGAGTTCGTGGCGCGCCTGAGCGAACTGCGAGCCCCGCTGGTGCTGGTGTGCGCCAGCGGCAACCGCTCCGGCATGGCAGCCGACTACCTGGCGCGGCAGAACTTCGGCCGGGTGGCGAACCTGATCGGCGGGATGCAGATGTGGGCGGCGCGCGGCTTCGAGGTCGCGCGGCCCGAGGCGCCCGCGCGGCGGAGCGCCTGATGCCCGCCACCTCGGGCACCCGCTCCGGCGCCGCTGCGCGCGCAGCCGTGGTGGTCGGCCAGCACCGCCGCGCCTTCGGCGCCGCCGCGCTGCTGACGGCGCTCACGCTCACCCTGTCGGCGTGCGGCGGCGGTTCGTTCACCACCGTCCAAGTGGCCGACCTGGCCGCCGCCGATGCGCCGAACATGGTCATCCTCGACGTACGCGAGCCGTTCGAGTACGCCGAAGGCCACGTTCCCGGCGCCGTCCTGATGCCGCTCTCCAGCCTCGAGCAGCACATCGACGAGGTGCCGGAAGGCAGCCCCATCTACGTCATCTGCCGCTCCGGCAACCGGTCCGAGCAGGCCAGCAAGATCCTCGTCGCGGGCGGCGTTCGCAACGTCGTGAACGTCGATGGCGGCATGATCGCCTGGCAAGCGGCGGGGTACCCGGTGGAGCGCGCGCAGCCCAACTGAGCCGGGGCGCCGAGCGCGCTCCCGGACGGACTTCGTCGTATCGCCTCCCTCTCGCGCCGCTCTATGATGCGGCGAGGGAGGGAGGTTGCCTATGACGCAACCGTCTTCGAGTTCCCCACGCCGACACGTGCTTCCCTACGTGTTGATCGGCCTCGGCGTGGTGGTGCTGCTGGCCAACGTCGGGTTGTTCAGCTTCGGTGCGCTGTTCGACGCCGGGGCGCGCGTCCTCGACCTGTGGCCCGTCGTGCTCATCGCGTTCGGTGCCGACATGGTCACCCGCGGCAAGTACCGCAGCATCGTGGTGGTGGGCGCCGTGATCCTGGGGGTGGTGGTGCTGATGACCGGAGTGGGCTTCGGCGGCCGGGCGGCCGCCCGCAGCAACGACGTGGCCATCCCGTTGGCGGGCGCGTCGCGCGCCGACGTGCAGTTGCGCATGGGAGTAGCTACCCTCGACCTCGACACCGGCGACGGCCGGGGCGACGTCCTGTGGGGCACCATCGAGACGGGCACCGGCGAGACGCTGAACAGCACCTCGCGCGTGTCGGGCGACACGGTGATCGTCTCGGTCAGCTCCGAGCAGGCCGGCTCGGTCGGCTTCTCGCGCGGCGAACGAACGTGGGACCTCACCCTCAACGACGAGGTGCCGACCGCGCTGCGGGTGAACACCGGCGTGGGCAGCTCGACGCTGAACCTGCGCGACCTCGAGCTCACCAGCCTGCAGGTCGAGGCCGGCGTGGGCGAAGTCGTGCTCACGCTGCCGGAAGAGGGCGGGTACAGCGGTCAGGTCAACGCCGGCGTGGGTAGTGTCACCATCCGCCTGCCGCAGAACGCCGCGGCGCGCCTGACGGTCCGCACCGGCCTCGGCCATGTCGACGTGCGCGGCGGCTTCGTGCGCGACGGCGACGTCTACACCAGCCCCGGCTACCAGCCGGGTGCACCGGTGGCCGAACTGCGCGTGCAGGGGGGCGTCGGTCAGCTCATCGTCGAGTCGGTGCGCTGACGCCCACCATGAGCCAAGTCCCCACCGCCCAGGACGTCCTGTTGAAAGCGATGGCCTACGGCCTGCACGAGTCGGGATGGCATGCGTCGCTGCTCGACACGGTGCGCTCGCTGAGCGCCGAGCGCGCCAAGTGGCGCCCGGCCCCCGACCGCAACTCCATCCACGACATCGTGCGCCACGTGACGCACTGGAAGCGCAAGGTCCTCGAGGGGTGGGAGGCGATGTCGTCGAAGGAGGCGTTCGAGGCCTACGAAGCCTTCGACTGGCAGCGCTCCGCCACCGACGACGCCGACTGGGACGCCGACGTGGCCGAACTCGAACGCGTGTCGCGCGCGCTGATCGACGCCGTGGCGGCGATGGACGAGGACGAGCTGACCTCGCCCTACCCCGGCGGCCGGCAACCGCGCCTGTTCAACTACCTGAACCTAGCGACCCACGACGCGTACCACGCGGGGCAGGTGCGGGCGTTGGTGAAGATGCAGGGGGTGTGA
>CAZACZ010000036.1:0-22914 GCA_964483695.1 uncultured bacterium
TGCGCACGTTCAGTTCGCGCGCGGGGAAGTAGAGCAGCACGCCGGCGTTGAAGAAGGTGGTGAACACCAGCGCGTTCAGCACGCCGTGCAGGGTGAGGCCCTGGTAGTACGAGCGGAGGAAGGGCAGGAGGTCGTCGTAGAGGTTGACGCCGCCGTAGTTGAGGGCTTGGAACGGGCCCAGCAACGCGCCGATCATGAGGGCGCCAAGGCCCGTCAGGACGAAGGCGGCGGCGACGGCCTTCTCGCCGCTCCAGGCGATGGCCTCCGCGCGCGTGGTGGTGGTGCCGATGGTTCCAGCCGTCATGGCAGCTCCAGCTCTCCGCGCAGCGCGAGCATCTCGGCAGCGCTCAAGGGTGTCTCGCGCTCGGCTGCGAACTCCGCGGCGGTGTACGGCACGAAGTCGGCCGGCAGCGCTTCGGGGCCATCCCAGGCGGTGGCGGCGTAGTTCAGCACGGCCGCCAGCTCGGCGTCGGACAGCTGTGCCCAGGCGGGCATCTGCCCGTTGTAGGAGGCGCCGTCGACGGTGATCGCGCCCTGCAGCCCGTACAGCAGCAGCTTCACGGGGTACGCGCGATCGGCGCTCACGAGCGCGGGGAGGTGCCCGGCGATGGGCGGGAACGCGCCGGGGATGCCCTGCCCGTTCGCCTGATGGCAGCTGGAGCAGTTCGACGCGAACACCGCAGCGCCGTCGGCCTCGGCCGGCGCCGCCTGCGCGCTCTGCCGCCGAGCGAACTCGGTGGCCGACACGATCTCGACCCAGCCGACCATCTCGTGGTGGAGGCTGCCGCAGTACTCGTTGCACGACACGCGGTACCGCCCAGGCTCGTCGAAGGTGTAGTAGAAGGTCGCCACCTCGCCGGGGATGACCTCGACGTTGATGTTGGTGCGCTCCACCTGGTAGCCGTGGATCACGTCCCTGCTGGTGAGGTAGAAGCGCGCCGTCGCGCCGACCGGCAGCACCACCTCGGTCGGCACCCAGCTGAACGCCTGCCCGACCAAGGAGACCTGGTACTCGTTCGGGCCAAGCGCGCGCACGCCGGGCTGGGCGAACAGCGCGCTGGTAGCCAACTCGCCGGGCGTGGTGCGCCCCGCCGTCTGGACGATGGCGCCACCTTCGGTGGCCAGCGTGTAGGAGATGAGGATCACGAAGGTCAAGGACATCAAGCCGGAGAACGCCAACCAGCGGCGCTCCCACTTGGCGATGCGATCGTGGGTAGGGGCGTCCATCGTGCTAGCTCCGGACCACGTTCAAGACGTACATGCCGAACCACAACACGAGGATGGTGGCGGCTAGGAACAACGTGATCGCCACCGCGCCGGATGGGCTATCGCCACCCGGCTGCTCGTCCAGATCGAGTGGTGGACTGGGCCGACGATCGGTCACGGAACACCTCCAGGCTAGGGAACCCTGCGCGTACCTCGTTGATGGGTAGCTCGCGACCACCATATCGCACCGATTCGCGGCGCGTTCGGCGAAGTGGAGGGTGCGGACAAGTCCGGCCTGCGGACTTCCGCTAGCGTGAGGCATGACCGCCGGAAGGATCGTCATCGCGGGAGGCACGGGCCTGCTCGGCACTACCCTGATCGCGGCGCTCCGCGCGGAGCGGCCGGACGCCGAGGTGGTGATCCTGACGCGCGACCGCGGCGAGGCCGAGGCGCCGGGAAGCGGCCGCGGCGACGAGCGTGGCGCGCCGCGCCTGGTGACGTGGCGCCCGGATGCCGACGCCGCCGCGCTGGAGCGTCTCGCCGCCGTGCTGGACGGCGCGTCGGCGGTCGTGAACCTCGCCGGCGCTTCGCTCGGCGCCGGCCGCTTGGGCCCGGCACACCTGGCTCGGGTGCGGGAGAGCCGGCTCCAGGCCACCCGCACCTTGGTGGCCGCGTCGCGCCGCGCCCCCACCCCGCCTGCCGTGTTCGTGCAAGGCAGCGCCATCGGCGTCTACGGCGACCGCGGCGACGAGGAGTTGAGCGAGCGTTCGGCGCTCGCATCCGGGGACGGGTTGGTGGCCAGCAGTCGCGCGGCCGAGCAGGTCGCGGCGTCGGCGGCGGAGCACGGTCGGCTGGTGGTGGCGCGCACGGCGCTGGCGCTGCATCCCGACTCGCCGTTCTGGAAGCGGATGATCCTGCCGGTCCGCTTCTTCGTCGGCGGCCCGCTGGGCAGCGGTAGGCAGTGGATGTCGTGGATCACCGCCGAGGACCACGCGCGTGCGTTGATCCACGTCATCGAGCATGCGAACGTCGCCGGGCCGGTGAACTTCGCCGCTCCGCAGCCGCTGCGCCAAGCCGACCTGGTCCGCGCCGTGGCGCGCCGCCTGAGGCGCCCGGGGTTCGTGCCGGTTCCGGCGCCGCTGCTGCGCCTGGTCTTGGGGCGCTTGGCCGACGCGACGGTGCTGCAGAGCGCCCGGGTGGTGCCCGAACGGCTGCTGGGGAGCGGGTTCCGCTTCCGCCACGCCACCTTCGACGCCGCGCTGACCTACCTGCTGCCGGAGAGGACGGACTGACGGCCGACGAGCGGCCAGGGCGGGGCGGCGCCGTGGGCGTCCGTGCGAGTGCGGCAGCTGGTGTCCGTGCGGGCGCCTACCGCGGCGGAGGCCGTTCCGGAAGCCGCTGCTATACTCCGCCCATGCCGCCGACCTCCACCCCCAGCGCGACCGACGTGCGTGACGAACGACTCTTCGAGCTGATCCGGCGCGAGGCCGAGCGGCAGCGAACCGGTCTCGAGCTGATCGCCTCCGAGAACTTCGTGTCACGTCAGGTGATGGAAGCGGTGGGCTCCGTCCTCACCAACAAGTACGCCGAGGGGTACCCCGGCAAGCGCTACTACGGGGGCTGCGAGGTGGTGGACGAGGTCGAGCGACTGGCGATCGACCGCGCCAAGGAGTTGTTCGGCTGCGCCTGGGTCAACGTGCAGCCGCACTCCGGCTCGTCGGCCAACTTAGCGGCGTACCACGCTCTGCTCGAGCCCGGCGATCACGTGCTGGGCATGGACTTGGCGCACGGCGGGCACCTCACGCACGGCTCGCCGGTGAACTTCTCCGGCCAGTCGTATCGGGTGATCGGGTACCCGGTCGACCGCGACAGCGAGACCATCGACTACGACGAAGTGCTGCGCCTGGCACGGGCCCATCGGCCGAAGATGATCATCGCCGGTGCCAGCGCCTACAGCCGGTTCCTCGACTTCGAGCGCTTCCGGCGCATCGCGGACGAGGTCGGCGCCTACCTGATGGCCGACATCGCGCACATCGCCGGCCCGGTGGCGGTGGGCCTCCACCCGCACCCGCTACCGCACGCGCACGTGGTCACCACCACCACCCACAAGACGCTGCGCGGCCCGCGCGGCGGCATGGTCTTCGGCGACGACCCGGAGATCGGCAAGAAGGTCGATCGCGTCGTCTTCCCCGGCACGCAGGGCGGGCCGCTGGAGCACGTCATCGCGGGCAAGGCGGTAGCCTTCTTCGAGGCGCTGCGGCCCGACTTCCGCGACTACACCCAGGCGGTGCTCGACAACGCCGGCGCGTTGGCCGCCGCGATGCAGGCCAAGGGGTATCGCATCGTGGCCGGCGGTACCGACAACCACCTGTTCCTGGTCGACCTACGGCCGCAGGGCATCACCGGCAACACCGCCAGCAAGCGCCTCGAGGCGGCGCACGTGACCGTCAGCAAGAGCATGATCCCGTTCGACCCGGAGAAGCCGTGGGTGACGTCCGGCATCCGCATCGGCACGCCCGCGATCACCACCCGCGGCTTCACCCCCGCGGAGATGCCGGCCGTGGCCGACCTGATCGACCGCGCCCTGACGACCGACACGCCGGAGGCGATCGCCGCCGAGGTGCGGGCGCTGGTCGCCGACCATCCGATGCCGTGACGCGCGGGGTGCGAGGCGCTGCGCGCCGGGCCGCGGGGCACGACCTCGAACTGGCGCCCGCTCGTTGCGCGGCCGCCAGCATCCGGGCCGAGGCCGTCAGCGCCGTCTTCGCAGGCGCTCCATCCCCTCGCGAAGGCTGACACGCATCCGCTCGACGGCCTTGGCGATCTGACCGAGTTCGTCGTCCCGCCGTAGCTCCACCGGGCGTTCGAAGTCTCCGTGGCTGATCCGATCGGTAGCGACGAGCAAGTACCCGATCGCATCGCTAAGCCCACGCGTCAACGACAACGCCGCCAGCACGGCGAACAGCACCGGGACCAAGCCCACCAGCAGGACGGTGCGGAAGACCTGCACGGCGCCCGAGCGCGCGCCGTCGGCCGCGATCCCGACCACGACCGCGCCCACCGGGGAACCCAGGCGTTCCACCGCGGCGGCCGCGACCGTGGTCGGTTCGCGGGCCATGCCAAGCATCGCCAGGACGCTGCGCCAGCTCTCACCGAGCTGCTCCGACCAGGTCGGCCGCGGCTGCTCTGCCTGCCCGGACCCCGCCTGGGCGCGCGCCAATGCCATCGCGTCCTCCGGCAGCGGATCCCCCACTGCGCCGCCGGCAACCCATGACATCAGGGTGCTGCCGTCGGCGTCGACGACCGCCAGGAACGCGACCCCGCTCGCCGCGAGTTCGGCGCGGCTCCGGTCGCCCACACGCGCGAGCTCGGCCCGCACCAGCGGCGCCGACAACGGCAACCCTCCCGCGAGCCCTTCGATGGTGGTGGACATGGCCGCCGCCACGTCGCCAGCTCGGCGTTGCTGCTCGGCGCGCATCGCAGGGAGCATCGTCACGGCCAACGCCAGCAACGCCACCAGCAACGTCACGACGGCGGGGAGGGTCGCCGCGGTCGCCACGCGCCGGCGCAGGCCGCCGCGCTCGAGCGTGGGCGGGTTGCGCGTCAGCGTCGTCTTCATCGGGTCACGCGGGGGCGTGGTGGTGGTCTGGCCCGGCACCGGCGTGCGCTGGCCGGTCGAGGTCGGGTGGCGGGACGGCGGCGCCTCGCCTTCGTCGTCGCGGGTCGCTGCCGTCGATGGCGTCGGCGTCATCGTTGGCGTCTCCGTGGTCGACGTCGGTGCAACCGACGCCGGCGCTTCGGTCGCGGGCGGCGCCTCGCTCGCGGGCGCCATCCCGGCAGCCGGCACCGCCGCCGCTCCCGCGGCGGAGGTGCCCTCGGCCGGCTCGGACGCCTGCGCGACGACCTGCTCATCGGCCGATTCGGTCGCCAGCACCACGACACGCCCGTCGGCGGACTCCTCCCGCACCTCGACGACCAACCCCGCGGCCCCGAGGATGCCGGCAACGACGCGGGCGTCGTGCTCCGGCACGGGTCGCGTCACCACTCCGGGGGCCCGCCTCAGCAGCGCCACGGCCTTGTCGGGCGCGATCCGGAACCCGGCGGCGACCTGGGCGACGACCGTCGTCAGGTCGTCGGGGACCGGCGGCCTGACCAACACCACGTACTTCATCCGTTCCTCCAAGGGTCGGCGCCGGAGCGCACGTCGTCGAGAGCCGCTGGTGCGTCCGCCTCGAGCGCGAACAACCGCCGCAGTTCGGCGGCGCGCCACAAGAACTCACGCCGGACGCGCAGGTCCGGGAACCCCCGCTCGATCTCGCGGATGAGCTCGTCGACCGCCGTCACGGGCAGGGCGTCGGCAGCGAGACCCAGGTCGAAGAGCGCGTCCTCGACCACGATCTCCCCCACCGGCCCGAGCAAATCGACCGCTTCTCGAGCCAGCTCGCGCGCGAAGCGCGGGTCGGCGACGGTGGTGGCGGCGAACTCGGCCAGGCCGGTCCGCACCAGCTCGCAGCCGGCCTCGACCACTTCCGTCACCGGCCGACCGATCTGGGAAGCATGCTCGCGCAGGCTCGTGGTGCCATCGAGGCGCCGCCACAGATGCAAGGCCGCCAACGACAACGCCACGGTGTCGTCGGCCGGGCCGCCGTGATCGTGGGCGTGGGATCGCGCGCGCGAGACGCTGGACGGACCGCGTGCCGCGCCGTTGGTCCCGTGCGCCGCGCCGTTGGCGCCGTTCACGGGGAGGCGGGCGCCTTGCAGCGGCGGCCGCGGAGCGGGATACGGCGGCCCTGCCCCGGCCGCGGTGTGCTGCGAGGAGGAGGAGACCACGCGCAGCACCGCGTCTGCGTCGAGGCCCTCGGGGTCCGCGTCGGGCGCCCCGGCCTCGTCGGCACGATGCGCCGCCTCGAGCAGCAACGCGTCGGTGGTTCGGTCGAGCGTCACGCGAGGAGCAGCGACCCCGGGGCGGAAGGTGAAGCGCCCCTCGGTCCACCGGAGCAATGCACCCAGCGCGGCCACGTCGTACAGCGGCCGGGCGTCGACCGACACGATGCGGCCCTCCCGCACGTAGATGCTGCCGTGCAAGCGGTCGGGGTGACGCAACAGGAGGCAGCCGGTGGCCTGGCCAAGAGAGAGGTACTGCAAGACGTTCGCCACCACCCCCTCCTCGATGCGCCCGTGAAGCGTGGTCATGCGTTCGCTCCCAGCATCGGTTCGCCCGCATCCTACCAGCGCAGAAGCGGTCGGGGCGACGTGGTAGCTTGATGCGGCCCGGCGGCCGCCGACATCGGCATGCGCCGCGCGTCCACCCCCGAGACCCGTGCTCCCGAGGCGCAGAAGCGCCGGCGGCGACCCCGCCCCGCTGCGCTCCGCGCGTCCCTCGGCACGTGGAGAACGAACGAGGAGAGCCCATGGTCACCATCTGTCTGATCCCCGGCGACGGCATCGGCCAAGAGGTCGTTCCCGCCACCCGGCGCTTGCTCGAAGCCACCGGGCTGCCGCTCCGGTTCGAAGTCGCCGAGGCGGGCTGGGCGACGTTCCAACGCCATGGCTCGAGCGTGCCGGAGGCGACGCTGGCGGCGGTCAAGGCGGCCGACGCCACGCTGGCGGGCGCCTTCACCAGCCCGTCGCACCGGGTCGAGGGCCACCAGGGCGCCATCCGCTCGATGCGCCGCAGCCTCGACCTCTTCTCCAACCTGCGACCGGCCCGCAGCCGACCGGTGCAGGGGTGCGTGCCGGGCGTCGACATGGTGATGGTGCGCGAGAACACCGAGGGGCTCTACGTCGAGAAGGAGCGCCGGTACGGAGACGTGGCCATCGCCGACGCCACCATCACGCGCCAGGCCAGTGAGCGCATCGCGCGGGTGGCGCTCGACCTCGCCCGCGGGCGCCGCAAGCGCCTCGCCGTGATCCACAAAGCGAACGTCCTGCCCATCACCTCTGGGCTGTTCCTGGAGACCGTGCGCGAGGTGGCGCGCGGCTACCCCGACGTCGAGACGTACGACGTCATCGTCGACGCGGCTGCCATGAAGCTGGTGCGGGAGCCGCAGTCCTTCGACGTGCTGGTGTCGACCAACCTGTTCGGCGACATCCTGTCGGACCTGATGGCCGGCCTCACCGGAGGCCTGGGCATCGCACCGAGCGCGAACGTGGGCGAGCGCCACGCCATCTACGAGCCGGTGCACGGTAGCGCTCCGGACATCGCCGGACGCGGCATCGCCAACCCCACGGCCACCATGTTGTCGGCGGCGATGATGCTCGACCGCCTCGGGGAGCGCGACGTCGCCAGGCGCGTCGAGTGGGCGGTCGATCACGTGCTGGAGCACGGTCCCCGTACTGCCGACCTCGGCGGGAATGCCACCACCGAGGGGTTCACCGACGCCGTCATCGCTGCGTACCGCGGCGCCTGAACGCGGTTCATGCGCCGTCGCGGGCACCTGCGGTAGATTGGGTGCCGTGACGCAAGCGCAGGCCAGGACGCGCGCCCCCGCCGGGGGCCGGTCGTGATGTACGCACTCGCCCAGGCCATGCGCGCCATCCGCGGCAACTGGGTGGCCAGCGTCTCCACCATCACCACCATGACGCTGTCGCTGACGATCCTCGCGGGGTTCAGTCTGCTCAGCGTCAACCTCAACCAGGCGCTGGCGTCGCTGCAGGGCGAGCTCGAGGTCGCCGCGTACCTGGCCGATGGCGCCGACGTGCAGCAACTCAGCAGCACCATCCGCGCCTGGCCCGAGGTCGAACGCCTGCTGTTCGTGTCCAAGTCGGAGGCGCTAGCTTCGATGGTCGCCGACCTGCCGTCGCTGGCGCAGGCCGCGGCGCTGGTCGACAACCCCTTGCCCGACACCTTCCACGTGCGGCTCTTCGACCCGTCCCAGACGCACGTAGTCCGCCTGCGGCTGGAGCAGCTGCCGGGCGTCGCCGAGGTCGATGACGCCAGCGACGCGGTGGCGACGTTCCTGGCGCTCAACGACGCGCTGCGCGTGGGCGGCTCGATCCTGATCGTGGTGTTGCTGTCCGCGGCGCTGTTCGCCATCGTGAACTCGATCCGCGCCGCCATCACCGCGCGCCGCGAGGAGATCGACGTGATGCGGTTGGTGGGGGCGTCGCGCGGCTTCATCCGCGCCCCGTTCCTGATCGAGGGCTTCTTGCTCGGCCTCATCAGCGCGGTACTGTCGCTGGGCCTCGCGGTGCCGGGGTATCAGTTCGCCGTGCTGCGCCTGTCGCAACAGTTCTCGTTCGTGCCGTTCGTGCGCGATCCGGTGCTGTTGGGGCAGATCGCCGGCCTCCTCGCCATCTTGTCGACGCTCGTGGGGCTGGTGGGCTCCGCCATCTCCGTATCGCAGTACCTCCGCGAGCAAAGCTGAGGCGAGCAGAGCTGAGGCGAGCCGGGCGCCGACCGCCGTGACGCGGCGGTCTCCTGCCAGGTTGCTAGACTGGGCGCGTGCAGCGCGCCCTGGCTCTGGCGCTCGCCCTGACGCTGACGTGGGGGGCGGCCCAGATCGACCTCACCAGTCCCGAACGCCAGGCGCTGGAGCGCGACATCCAGCAGTTCCAGGACCTGCTCGACCAGCGAGCCGCCGAACTGCAGCAGATCGAGACCGAGCTCGGCCGCACCGCAGAAGCGCTGCGGGACCGTATCGCGGAACGCGACCGGGTGAGCGCGGAGCTGGCGGACCGCCGGCGCGAGCGCGAGCAGATCGTCACGCAGATCGCGGGCCTCGAGGCCGAACGCGCCGCCACCGAGTCGCGCATCGCAGACCTGCAGGACCGCCTGGCGCAACTCGAGTCGCGAGTCCAGGACCTGCTGGCCAACCTGTACAAGCAGCGCGGGCGCCGGCTCGGCGCCGGCCTGAGCGGAAGCGACAGCTTCTTCGAGCTGCGGGTGCGCAACCACTACCTCGGTCTGTTGGCGGAGCAGGACGCCGCCGTGATCCGCGAGTTGGACGGCCTGCTCACCGACCTCGCGCTCGAACGACAGCGTCTGGCCGACCAGGTCGCCGCGCTGCAGACCGCCGAGCAGGAGCTGGCCACGGCCGAGCAGGAGCTCGCCGCCACCCGCGAGCGCCTCGATCGCATCGTCGCCGAGCTGGACGCGACGCGCGAGGGGCAACTCGCCCAGCGCGCAGCGCTGCTGGAGGAGCAGACCCGCATCGAGTCGAGCCTCGGTAACCTCTCGAACCAACTGGACGCCGAGCTCGCGCGCCTGCGCGAACAGGAGGCGGCCGCTCGCGCCGAGGCCGAGCGCTACGCCCAGGACCGCGAACGAAGGCTGGCGGCGGAGCGTGAAGCCGATCGCGCGCGCAGCCGCATCGACGCCCTTACCGAGCCGCTCGCACCGCTATCGACCGGCTTCATCCGTCCGGTCGACGACGGACGGCTGGTGAGTCGCTTCGGCGAGGGGAACAACTCCTACCTAGCGATCCAGGCGCCCGTGCCGAACGCCGCGGTGCGCGCGGTACAGACGGGCCGCGTCGCGGCGCTCACCTACCTCGGGGCGAACTTCGGGTACATGGTTGCGCTGCAACACGATCAGGACCTGCTCAGCATCTACGTCAACCTGCGCCAGCCGTTGGTCGAGCTCTTCGACACGGTGGACCAGGGTACGGTCCTCGGTTACCTCGGCGGCGGCACGCTGGCACCGAACGACATCCTGCAGTTCTACGCCCGGCGCGAGTCGGCAGCTGGGAGCCCGTTCGTCGACCCCGCGCCGCTGCTGGGCTGGTGAGCCGGTGATCTGCACCGCCTGCGGCACGCCGAACCCGGCCGGGATGCGCTTCTGCGGCATGTGCGGCACCGAACTGGCGCGCCAGGTGACGGCGCGCGAGCGGCGACGCGTCAGCGTGGTGTTCGTCGACTTGGCCGCGTTCAGCACCCTCACCTTCGACCTCGACCCCGAGGAGTTGCGCGACTTGGCCGACGAGGTCCTCACCGGCGTCGCCAGCGTCATCGAGGCGTACGACGGCTACGTCGACGCCTTCCAGGGCGATGGTCTGATCGCGCTCTTCGGCGCGCCGCACTCCCACCCGGACGACCCACAGCGCGCGGTGATGGCCGCCGCTGCCGGGCTCCGCGCCATCGAGGAGATCGGCCGCGCACGCGGCACCCCGCTCCAAGGGAGGGCGGGCGTGAACACCGGCATCGTCATCGCCGGCGCCGTGGGGTCGGGTAGGGTGCGCAGCTACACGGTGATGGGAAGCGCGGTGAACCTCGCCGCGCGCTTGGAGGAGGCCGCCGTGCCCGGCGAGGTGTGGGTGGGCCCGGAGACGTTCGAGGCAACGCGCCACCGGCTGCTGTACGAGCCCACCGAACCGCTCGAGCTGAACGGCTTCCCGAACGTGACCCGCGCGTACCGACTGGTGGTGGGCCAGGCGCAGCAGCAACCCGACCCGTACGGCCACCTCGGGTTCGTCGGGCGCGAGCGCGAGTTGGCCGCGTTGCACGCTGCCTACGACGAGGTGGTGACGAGCCGCGCGCCGCGCGAGGTGTGGCTGGTGGGCGAGGCCGGACGCGGCAAGACGCGTCTGCTGCGGGAGTTCCTGCGGCGGCTCGACGCGCGCGCCGCCGCCTACTGGATCGAGAGCCGCCCCACCGAGGAGTTCCGCTGGATGCCGCTCGCGCAGCAGGTGTTCGGCTTGCAGGGCGGCGAGGAGGAGCGCTCCGCCGAGCAACGTGTTCAGCGCGTGCTGGACGACCTCCTACCCAGCGAACCGCGCTGGCAGCGCGTCGTGCTCGGCAGCCTCGACCTAGCGCCCCGCAAGACCTGGACGCGGCTCGAACGACGCAGCGTGGACCGCACCAACGTCGCGTGGCGCGACCTCCTCGCCGCCATCGCCGCGCGCGCCGGAGCCGACCAAGCGTTGGTGCTGGTCGTGGAGAACGAGCCGCGCGACCCGCAGCTGCTGGAGTTCCTCGCGCTGCTGCAACGCGCCAAGGCGCCGATCCTGGTCCTGCGCACCAGCCGTGGCCGCAACGTGCCGGACGACGTCGCCACCATCCACCTGACGCCGCTCAGCTTCGAGGAGAGCGTCCAGCTACTCGACGAGGTCGCGAGCCCCACCTTGCGGCTCGCCGCGCAGTCGCTGGTGCAGCAGGTCGGCGGCGTCCCGGCCTACGTGCTGGAGCTCGGCAGGGCGCTGTCGATCACGCAGGAGGAGAGCTTCTCCGGCTCGTTGGCGTCCCTGCTGCAATCGCGGCTCGACATGATCGACAGCCGCGCGCGGCGGCTGCTGGCGCAGGCGGCCTTGGCCGGCGAAGCCACCTGGGAGGGACTGTTGCGCGAACTCGCCGGCGGTAGCGAGGTCGCCGAGGTACGGGAGCTGGTGGCGGAGAACCTGCTGGTGAAGCAGGCGGGCTCGTCGATCCCAGGCGAGACCGAGTACCGCTTCCAGAGCGAGTTGTTGCGCAACGCCGTGCTGCGCATGATCCCCTACGCCGACCGGCCGCTCCTGCACTTGCGGATCGCGACCTGGCTCGAGCAGCACGCTCCGCTGTCGTTCGCCGAGCTGACCGCCGAGCACTTCGAGCAGGGCGGCTCCCCCGACGCGGCATACGCCCACTTCATGACCGCCGCCGATGTGTCGGTGACGCGCGGCGACGACGCGCACGCGTTCGAGTTGTTCGAGCGGCTGCTGCGGCTCGACCTGGCCAGCCCGTTCCTGGCCGAAGGGACCCTGGCCTACGCCCAAGCGGCGATCGCGGCCAGGGACGCCGCGCGAGCCGAGCGGTTGCTGGATGCCGCGGCTTCCCACGTCGAGCGGTGCCCCGAGGAGGCGAAGCACGACCTGCAACACGTGCGCGAGCAGCTCGAGAAGGACCTGAAGGAGCTCATCCGCCGCTGACGGCACCGGCGCGGCCGAACACCGCGAACCAGGGCCGGAAGCTCTGGTCGGTCTCGATCAAGGCACGCGCCACCTCGCCGCGATGCGCTGCAGGCAGGGCCGTGCGCAGCGCCCGGAGGAAGCCCCAGCCGCGCAGCGCCGCGACCTCCAAGGCGCGCTCGGTGAACACCCCCTGGAACCAGAGCGACCGCGCCAAGCCGGTCCGGCCACGCGGGTACTCGAAGCTCGCCAAGTCGGTGCCGCCGCGGCCGGAGGCGTCCGGCGCCTGCGCTGCTCCGTCGTCACCGGCCACCTGCACCCGCGCCCACGCCGCCAGCCGCGCCAACCGTTCCGTCTGTCCGGTGGCGCGCAGGGCCTGGACCAGCACGTAGGTGGCGATCAGCTCGTCGAGCCAGCGCACGTGCGTGCGCAGGCCCGACACGTTGGCCACCGCGTGCCCCCACTCGTGCCCGACCATCAGGTCGAGCAACTCGGTGACGTCCGCCGGGGCTACCTGACCCGCCTTGGCCGCGGCCAGCAGCACGTCGTCGAAGGCGTGGGTCAAGCGAGGCTGGTAGTCGGCCGCGGCGATCACGGTGGAGGAGCGCCCACCGGCGGCGGTGCGGGTGAACGGGAAGCCGTAGGGGTAGGTGCACAGCCTGCGCCAGTCGTGGGCCGCAGCCACGACCAACGTCACCTCTCCGGAAGGTGCGAGCGCCGCCGACGCCTGCTGGTGCAGCGGCGCCAGGAAGTGGCGCAGCAGCGCGGCTCGAGCGCGAGCGCCCTGGGAGTGGCGCGTCGGCAACGCCCCGGCGTCGCTTACGGACGGCAACGCGCGCAGGAACACGCCCACCTCGCCCACCGGAGCGCCGCCGACGCTCGGCCGGAGCCGCCCGGGAGCGCGCGCCTCACCCGAGGCGCCGCTCGCTCGCGGCCTGCCGCGGGTCCGTCTCGCCCTCGTCATGGGCCACCAGTGTAGCGGGCGTTCGCGTCGTCGGCACCGTCGCGCAGGACCGGCGCCGCGCCCGACGCCCGCGAAGGCCGGCGGTATGCTGGTACGCATGATCGCCTGGTGGTGGCTCGGCATCGCCGCGCTGTTGGGCTCGTTCGCGGGCGTCGCGGCCAGTGTGCTGGTGCGCAGGCGCAGCGAGCCGGAGCTGCGGCTACAGCGCCTGAGACGGGTGCTGGACCGCTTCCAGGGCGACGTCAGCCAGCACTTCGAGGAGTCGGGTACGCTCATCACGCGGCTGCGCGCCGACGTGGAGCAGCTCTACACCCACCTCGAACGCGGCGCCGCCCAGCTGACCACCGAAGACGCGGTCCAGGAACGGCTTCGCACGCTGGAGCGGGGCGACGACGGGGGAGCGCGCGCCCACCTCCGGGCAACGCCGACCGACGACGCGGGAACGTGAAGAATCCTGCTCCCCGAGCGAAATCTCTCATGCCGGCGGGGCCGGTTCGGGTGGTAGACTCGCCTCCGACGTGACTCGCCTGGCGCTCCTGCTTGCGACCCTATGGCTCCTGGCCGTGGCCTCGGCCCAGGAACGTCACAACTACCTTGCCGTGAACGGCACCATCGTCGACGCGGCCGGCCCCTACTACTTCATCGCCCAGGGCGACCGCGTCAACGCGTACGCGCGCGCCTTGCCGCTGGCCGAGGCGATGGGCGTCGACGTCGATTACCTGGCCGACGACCACGTGCTGGTCTGGAGCGACGGCCGGCGCACCGTCCGCATCCCCGCCACGTCCGACGTCGAGGACGGCCTGGTGAAGCGCGACGGCGTGATCGGCATCGACCCGCCGTTGGCCGGGGTCGCGTCGCTGGCCAGCCCGAAAGCGATCCTGGTCGAAGGCACCGCCTACGTGCCGGTCGGGCCGCTGGTGGCCGCCTTCGGCGGCGCCAGCGATTGGAGCTCCGAGAGCCGCGTCGTCACCGTCACCACCGCCGACCGCCTGGGCTACGAACTCGCCACCCCACGTACCGGGCTCACCGACGGCGTCTCGCGCGTCGCGCTCGACGTTCCCGCCGAGGCGTCGTACGACGTCGCGGTCGGCACGAACACCTTGGTGGTGAGGTTCCTCGGCGCTCGCACCGACGGCGCGCGCCTCGACATCGACGACCCCAACGTCGCCAGTGTGACGCTGACCAGCTCGGGTGGGCGCGTCAGCCTGACCGTGCGCACCAAGCACGCCCTGGACGCCGCCGGCGAAGGCTTCCGCGTCGGCACGCTCGACCGCGGTGCGTCGCGCACGCTCTACATCGACTTCGCGCCGTCGATGCGCGGGCCGGCGGTGGCGGCGCTCGACGACACGACGAGTGCGCCGCAGGCGCTGGCGGCCGCTCCCGAGGTGCGCCAGGTGGTCGTCATCGACGCCGGCCACGGCGGCCACGATCCGGGCACCACCTCGCGTTACGCCGTCGAGGAGCAGGTCGTGCTGTCGGTGGCGCTGCGGCTCCAGAACCTGCTCGAGGCCGAAGGGCTCGAGGTGATCCTGACGCGCGATCACGACACCTTCTTGACGCTGCAGGAACGCTCGGCGTTCGCCACGCCCGAGCGCAACATCTTCGTGTCGATCCACGCCAACGCTGCGCCCAGCAACCAGGCCGCCGGCATTGAGACGTGGGTGTTCGGCAAGCCGCTCGACCCCAGCCTCGTCGACCGCGCCATCCGCGAGAACGGCGGCGGCGCCGAGGGGCAAGCGCTCACCGAGGCAGCTAGGCGCACCGCCGAGAGCTTGGCGGCCGACATCCTGCAGGAGGCGCAACTCAACCTGTCGTTGTCGTTGGCCGAGAGCGTGCAGCAGAGCTTGGTGGGTGCCACCGGCGCACGCGACCGCGGGGTGCGCGCGAACCTGTTCTACGTCATCCGCACCGCCCGCATCCCCGCCATCCTGGTCGAGCTCGGCTTCGTGAGCAACCCGGAGGAAGGTGGCAAGCTCGCCACCGAGGCGTACCAGCGGACGTTGGCCGAGGGCCTGGCGGATGGCATCCTGGCGTTCCTTCGCGGCGGTGGCGTCCTCGCCCGTCGGTGACGGCGCCCTGCCGACACGACCAGCGTTCCTGCCGTCCAGGGCGCGGATGCTAGCATTGGACGAGATGGCAAGCGACGAGCCGATCGGCGGCGCAGGCGGCGTGGTGTTCGACCGCGACGGCAAGGTGCTGGTCTTGCGCCACGCCAGCGGCGCCTGGGTGTTCCCCAAGGGGCATCTCGAGCCCGGCGAAGGTCCGCTGCAGGCGGCCTTGCGCGAGGTCGAGGAAGAAGCCGGCGTGCCGGCGAGCTGCCGCTCCCCCGACCGGCGCTGGGTCACACGGTACCGCAACCCGCGCGGCGAGCGTCGCGAGATCGTCTGGTTCCGCCTGGAGACCGACGCCACCGCACCGGTGATGCGCGAGGCGCTCTTCCCGGAAGCCGGGTTCTTCCCCCTGACGGAGGCGCTGGACCGCCTGAGCTACGAGTCCGACCGCGAGCTGCTGCGGCAGGTCGCGTCGCTGCGCAAGGAGGCCGCATGAGCCAGGGGGTCCTCGGCAGCATGGGCGACGTCGGCGCCGAGCGGCTCCTCGACGCGCTGCGCAACCTGCGCTGCAGCGGCACGTTGGTGCTGTGCGACGACGGTGGGGCGATGCTGCTCCAGCTGGCCAAGGGCCAGGTCGAAGCCAGCTTCAAGCTCGGCAGCTACGGCCGGCTGGATGCCAGCGGTCAAGCGTTCCACCTCCATCCCCACGAACCGGCCGACGAGCCCCGTCTGCCGCCCTTCGCGCCGTCGAGCCGCGCCCCGCTGTTGCGCGCGCTTCCGCGCATGGCACCCGCGCAGCGCCTGCCGGTCGGCGCCGTCGACCTTCCTGCCCTGCTCGAAGACCTGCACGCGCGATCGTTCGACGGCGTGCTCTCGTACACCGACGCCAAGGAGACCGCGGTGGCGCTGGTGGTCGATGGCACCATCCGCGCAGCGGTGCACCAGCGCGGAGAGCAGGTGCACGCTCGCGGCGAAGCGCTGCGGGCGCTGCAGCGCGCCAGTCGCGAAGGGCGGCGCGGGGTGCTCGAGCTCGTAGCGCTCGACCCCTTGGTCGCGCGGCCGCTGGCGGCACTAGCGCTCGGCCGCGTGGTCGCGGCGGACGAAGGCGCCAGCTTCACCGGACTCGAGGTCGACACCTTCGGGTACCGCTTCTTCCGTCACGGTCAGCCGTTCCTGCGGGTGCTCGGCGAGCCGGTCGAACCGATCGGGCGCTACGCGCTCGACCCGGCGCAGGCGGCGCGCGCCCCGGAACTGGAACTGCCGAGCGAGCCGCCCGGCTGGGAAGAGCGGCGCTACGCCCTGACGCTGCGTGGCCAGGACGCGCTCAACCCCATGACCGAGCTGAACATGGCGTTCCGCAGCGAGCACGGCCGCGAGGGTCAACGCGTGCTGGACGAGCTCGGGCGTGGCTCGACCCTGGCCGACGCCGCGACCCGCCTGGGCCTCGAGCTCAGCGACCTGAAGCCTTGGCTGGAGCGGCTCGAGGCGGCTGGCATGATCCGAGCGCAGCGGGCGTGACGCCGGACGACCCGCGCGACGCCGGTGACGTATCCTGAGCGGGCCGTGGACCGATCCCCCATCGCCCCCTCCGACGAAGTCTCGCTGCGCGAGCTATACCTGATCCTGCGCCGCGGATTCGCCGGCATCGTGGTCTTCTCCCTCGTGGCGGGGTTGGCGGCGTTCGTGATCGTCTCCTCGCGGCCGGTGCGCTACGCCGCCTCGGCTGGAGTGCAGGTCACCGTGCCCATCCTCTCCGCTCAGACGGCCTTCGCCGATCAGGTACCGCAGGTGAGTCTCAGCGCTCAGGCCTACGGCATGTTGGCGCGGAGCACCGACGTCGTCGCTCAAGCGCTGGGTGTCACCGCCGAGGTCGACGATCCCAGGCTACGGAGCTTCCTCGAGCACAGTGACGTCCGCGCCAGCGACGCTTCGAGCCAAACGCGGCCGATCGTGAACGCCGAGCATCGGGTCCTGGCGGAGCAGCCGGCGCTCGCCGCCGAGGAAGCCAACGCTTGGGCCGAGGCTACGGCAGCTGCTGCCGTCGCTACCCTCCGTGTCCCGCTGGAGGCGGCGCACCGAGCGGCCAGCGAAGAGCTCGCCGCACGCGAGGCCGAGCTTGCTGCCGCCGAAGCTGCCTGGGCTACCTTCGCGGCGGAAGACGAACGCACCCAGCTGAGCCTGCGCCTCGAAGGGCTTGCCACGCTGGAGGTCCAGAACGACGCTCGCAGAGTAGAGCTGGAGCGTTCGATCGCCTCGAGCACCGCCCAGCGCGACCTGCTCCTGGCGGTCATCGGGGCTCGCGCAAGCGGTGAGCCAGCCGAACTCGCGACGCAACTCGAGGCGTTGCTCGCCGCCGGCGTTCTCGATCCGGACACGGACACCGCCCTGCGTCGAGCACTGGCTTCGCTTCCGGTCGCCAGCAGCCAAGGCACCCCGACCTACGATGTCGTGACGTTGGTCGCGCGTGCGCGGCTCGACGCCCTGACCGCGGAGCTCGCCGGCTTCGTGGCCGAACGCAACCAGCTTGCCCAAGGCGACGGCAAGGTCACTGCCGAGGCCGGCAGCTTGCGCGCACAACTGGCCGACCTCGAGCGCCGCGCAGCAGCACTGCAGCGAGCACTCACCATCGCGCAGGCCGCAGACGCCCGGTTGTCGGCGGTGGTGCCGCTGCTGGCGTCGCAACTTGGCCTGGCGCAGAGCGCGGCGCGCGTCGTCGTCCGGGCCACGCCCGCCACCGTCCCCGAGTCCCGTGACCGCCTGGTCGTCACCTTGGCCGCAACCTTGGTGGCCGGCTTGCTGGCGACGCTGTACGTGTTCCTGCGCGCGGCGGTGCGCGCGCCTAGCGACGACAGCGAGTCGGCCGTCGCGTCGAGGACCAACCAGCCGCCAACCAACGCGATCCCGCGGTCGGCAACGGAGGGTCGTAGCACGCCATCGACACGGTCCTCGGCGGGACCGAGCGGGACCGAAGGTGGCTGATGCCCGCACCGGGCAGCTCCTCGGCAGCGCAAGGCGGCCGCGGCATCTTCCTGACCGGCGGTAGCGGCCGTCTTGGCAGCGAACTGCGGGCCCTGCTGCCCTCCATCGAGGCGCCGCCGCGCGACCGCTGCGACGTCACCGATCCCGCCGCCGTGCTCGCCGCGGTGCGCGACGCACGTCCCGCGCTGATCGTGCATGCCGCCGCCTACACCGACGTGCGCGGCGCCGAGGGCGACCGCGCCACCTGCTGGCGCGTCAACGTCGAAGGGACGCGGAACGTAGCGGCGGCGGCGCGCGCGGTGGGCGCGGCGCTCTTGCACGTTTCCACCGACTACGTCTTCTACGGCGACCGCGGCGCGTACCACGAGGACGACCCGCCTGGGCCGGTGCGCAACTACTACGCCCTGACCAAGCTGGTGGCGGAAGAGGCGGCGCGAGCGGCGCCCCGCTGCCTGGTGGTGAGGACCAGCTTCCGGCCCCGCACCTGGCCCTACGCCAGCGCCTTCGCCGACGTCGTCACCTCGCAAGACTACGTCGACGTCATCGCGCCCGAGCTGGCCCTGGCGATCCGCAACTACGCTCGCATCCCCTACGCCACGCTCCACATCGCCACCGAGCCGAAGAGCGTCCTGGACCTAGCACGCCGACGCGCACCGGAGGTCGCCGCCGGCACCAAGTACGACGCCGGCGTCGGCCTTCCCGACGACATCTCGCTCGACGTGCGGCGCTGGACGCAGCTCAAAGCGACGTGGGCAGCCGCGGCCGGCGAGGTGCGCTGAATGGTGTTCCGCCCGCTTGCCCTCCCCGAGGTGGTGCTGGTGACGCCCACCGTCCACCGTGACGGACGCGGTTTCTTCCTCGAGCGCTATCGCCGGCGGGCGTTCGCCGACGCCGGACTTCCGTCCGACTTCGTGCAGGACAACCACTCGCGCTCCCACCATGGCGTGCTCCGCGGCCTGCACTTCCAGCGCGGCCAGCATGCGCAAGGCAAGCTGGTCGGCGTCACGCGCGGCGAGGTGCTCGACGTCGCCGTCGACATGAGGCCAGACTCCTCCACCTTCGGGCGTTGGGTGAGCGCGCTGCTGAACGACGAGGACCTGCAGCAGCTGTGGGTCCCGCGCGGCTTCGCCCACGGGTTCGTGGTGCGCTCGGCGTGGGCCGACGTGGTGTACAAGACCGACGCGCCGTACGTCCCCGAGGCCGACGCCGGCGTGCGCTGGGACGACCCCACGCTCGCCATCGACTGGCGCCTCGCCGACCTGCAGGCGCATACGCCCACGCTGTCGCCGCGCGACGCAGAGCTGCCGTTCCTGACCGCCGCGCTGCAGGGTGGCGCACCGAGCGCCGAGGGGGGCCAACCATGCGGGTGAGCGACACGTACGTCGTGACCGGCGGAGCGGGGTTCATCGGCTCGGCCGTGGTTCGCCTGCTGATCGCGTCGGGCCGAGCGCGCGTGGTCACCCTCGACGCGCTCACCTACGCCGGCGACCGCGCCCGGCTGGCGGAGGCAGGCGGCGAACCGCGCCACCGCTTCGTGAAGCTCGACATCCTCGAGCAAGACGCCGTCCTCGACGTGCTCCGCCAGGAGCGGCCCCGCGCCGTCGTTCATCTGGCGGCCGAGACCCACGTCGACCGCTCCATCGACGGCCCGGAGACGTTCGCGCGGACCAACGCCCTTGGCACGCTGCGGCTGCTGGAGGCCGCCCGCCTGTACTGGCGCGACCTGGCCGGCGACGACCGACAGGCGTTCCGCCTGGTGAACGTCAGCACCGACGAGGTGTACGGCAGCCTGGGCGAGGAAGGCGTGTTCGACGAGCGCTCGCCGTACGCACCGCGATCGCCGTACGCGGCCAGCAAGGCCGCGGCCGACCACTTCGCCGGCGCCTACGTCCACACCTACGGCCTGCCCGTCGTCACCACGCACGCTTCGAACACCTACGGCCCCTACCAGTTCCCCGAGAAGTTGCTGCCGTTGGCGTTGGCGCGCGCCCTCGCCGGGCGCAGCGTTCCGCTCTACGGCGACGGGCGCAACGTGCGCGACTGGCTACACGTGGACGACCACGCCCGCGGGCTGGTGGCTGCGGCCGAACGCGGCACGCCGGGCGCCACCTACCTCTTCGGCGGCGGGAC
The DNA here is from genome assembly GCA_964483695.1 of uncultured bacterium. Lineage (GTDB taxonomy): Bacteria > Deinococcota > Deinococci > Deinococcales > Trueperaceae > CAZACZ01. The sequence continues at coordinate 20,151 of CAZACZ010000036.1, forward strand.
CGAGCGCACCAACCGCGAGGTCCTCGAGGCGCTCCTCGGCATCCTCGACGACCTGGCGCCCGGCGAGCGGCCGCACGCAGAGCGCATCACCCTCGTGCCCGACCGTCCCGGCCACGACCGGCGCTACGCCGTCGACAGCTCCGCGGCGCAGCGGGCGCTCGGGTGGCGGACCGAGGTGCCGTTCGAGGAGGGGTTGCGGTCCACCGTGCGGTGGTACCTCGAGCATCGCGACTGGCTCGCCGCGGTGACGCGCGAGCGCTACGACCTCGAGCGGTTGGGGACGTCGTGAACGCGCCCGGGAGCCTGCGCGGCATCGTCCTGGCCGGCGGCAGCGGCACCCGCCTGTACCCCGCCACCCTGGCCGTCAGCAAGCAGCTCCTGCCGGTCTACGACAAGCCGATGATCTACTACCCCCTCTCGGTGCTGATGCTGGCGGGCATCCGCGAGGTGCTGGTGATCTCCACCCCGCGCGACTTGCCACGCTTCCAGGAGTTGCTCGGCGACGGCGAGGCGTGGGGCATGCGCTTCGCGTACGCGGTGCAGCCGCGTCCCGAGGGGCTCGCGCAAGCGTTCGTGCTGGGCGAGCCGTTCCTCGCCGGCGCGCGAGTGGCGATGGTGCTGGGCGACAACCTCTTCCACGGCTACGGCCTGAGCGGGCTGCTCGAGCAGGTGGCGCGGCGCGAGGAGGACGCCACCGTGTTCGGCTACCAGGTGCAGGACCCCGAGCGCTACGGCGTGGTGGCGTTCGATGGCGACGGCCGCGTGACCGACATCGAAGAGAAGCCGGCGCGCCCGAAGAGCCGCTTCGCCGTCACCGGGCTCTACTTCTACCCGCCCGACGTGGTCGAGCGCGCCAAACGCCTGCGGCCCTCGCCTCGCGGCGAGCTCGAGATCACCGACCTCAACCGCTCCTACCTCGCCGACGGCCGCCTGCGCGTCGAGGTCTTCGGACGGGGGATGGCATGGCTCGACACCGGGACGCACGAGAGCCTGCTCCACGCGTCGAACTTCGTCGAGACGCTCGAGGCGCGCCAGGGGTTGAAGATCGCCTGCCCGGAGGAGATCGCCTTCCGTCGCGGCTGGATCGACGCCGCGCAGCTCGCGTCCCTGGCCGGACGCCTCGGCGACAACGGCTATGCGCGGTACCTGCGTGCGCTGGCGACGGAGTAGAGTGCGGGAGATGGTGGACCGCCGCTACGACCTGGACGAACCGACGCTGGCGACGCTGAACGCGCGCTTCGACGGCGCCGCCCCGGACGCGTTGCTGCGTTGGGCGTGGCAGGCGTTCGACGGCAACGTCGCCGCCAGCTCGTCGTTCCAGACGCAAAGCGTGCCGCTGCTGCACGTCATCGCGCGCGCCGTCCCGGAGATGCCGGTGCTGTTCCTCGACACCGGCTTCCACTTCCCGGAGACGCTCGCCTACCGCGACGAGCTCGCTTCGCGTCTCGGCCTCAACCTCGTGACGCTCACACCGCACCTGGGTCACGACGGCTTCCTGCGCCGGCACGGAGCGCTGCACCGCACCGACCCGGACCTGTGCTGCCACCTGAACAAGGTCGAGCCACTGGAAGACGCCCTGCGCGGGTACGGCGCCTGGGTGGCCGGGGTGCGCCGCGATCAGACCCGCGACCGCGCCGCGGCCCTGCCGATCGTGCGCCGGCGCGACGGGTTGGTCAAGCTCGGTCCGATGGTGCACTGGACCGACCGCGACGTCGCCCGCTACCTGCACGAGCACGACCTGCCGTCGCATCCGCTGCTCGCCAAGGGGTACCAGAGCGTCGGCTGCGCGCCTTGCACCCGCGCCGTGCTCGAGGGCGAAGACGCCCGTGCGGGCCGCTGGGCCGGGAGCGGCAAGACCGAGTGCGGGCTGCACCTGAGCCAACGCGACGAGTGACGCCCGGTTCGTGACGAACGACGTCGTCCTCGTCACCGGTGGACTCGGTTACCTCGGTTCGCAGTTCCTTCGCTCGGCCGCCGAGCCGTTGGCCGGCCGCACCGTGCGCGTGCTGGACAACCTCGCCACCCGTGGCGAACGGGCCCTCGTCGACCTCCCCGCCGGTTGCCGCTACGAGTTCGTCGAGGGCGACGTGCTCGACCCCGGGGTGATGCGCTACGCGCTGCGCGGCGTCGGCACCGTGATCCACCTGGCCGGCGTGGTGCGGACGCCGATGAGCTTCGAACACCCCACCTGGATGCGGCAGGTGAACACCTGGGGCACGGCCGCGTTGGCGGAGGCCAGCCTGCAGGCGGGGGTCCAGCGTCTCGTGTTCGCGAGTTCGACGGCCGTCTACGGTCCCGGCGGGCCGTTCGACGAGGCCGCCACCTGCCGCCCGGTGGGACCCTACGCCACGTCCAAGCGGGCGGCCGAGGAGGCCGTGCTGGCCGCCGCCGCGCGCGATCTGACGGTCTCGGTGCTGCGCCTCGGCATGCTCTACGGGCATGCGCCCTGCGCGCGCTTCGACGGGTTCGTGAACCGGCTGCTGTTCCTGGCCGGCACCGGCAGAGCCATGACGGTGTACGGCCGCGGCGAGCAGCGGCGCCCCATCGTCCACGTGCACGACGCCGCCACGGCGGTGCTGCTGGCCGCCACCGCCGACGCCGGCCGTGCCCGCCGCGACGGCGAGCCGTCCGCCTTGCGCCACCCCCCGCGCGCTCTCGCGGCGGGCGCCGACATCGTCAACGTGGTCGAGGCCAACGCCAGCGTGCTGGACGTGGTCGCGGCGATCCAGGCGGCACGCCCGCTGGCCAAGGTGCGCTTCGCCGA
>CAZACZ010000036.1:23014-30297 GCA_964483695.1 uncultured bacterium
GAACTCGCGCAGGACGCGCACGTGCTCGAGCTCGTCGTACGGCGTCTCGACGATGCCGCCGGGACGGATCTCGAGCAGCCGCGCCCCCGGGTACGCCATCAGCACCGGGGCGTGGGTCGCCACCAGGAACTGCGCGCCACGCTCGACGGCGTCCTTCACCAGCGCCAGCAGCGCCAGCTGCCGCAGCGGCGAGAGGGCCGCCTCGGGCTCGTCGAGCACGTACAGCCCCGCGCCCGTGAGGCGACCTCGGAAGAACGCCAGGTACGATTCGCCGTGCGACCGGGCGCCTAGGTCCCCGCCGTAGCGGCCGTCGATGGCGGCCGCCGAGCCGAGGAACGGGCCCATGCGGCGCTGCCGCTCGAGTTCGTGCACGTTCCCGGCCTCGCGGCCGACGCGCTCCGCCTGCGCACGAAGGTCTCGTACCGTGCGCCGCTGCGCTTGCACGTAGCCGAAGTAGTCTTCCGCGCGAAGGAACACCCCGCGCTTGCTGCGGTGCGTCCAGCTGAGGCGCAGGGCGTCGGCCAGCGGCCGGACCGGGTCGAGGGTGGGGTCGCGCGTCAGGTCGGCCGCGCTGCCGGCCACCGGCAGGTCCGCCGCCAAGGCGATGGCTTCGAGCAGCGTGCTCTTGCCGCTGCCGTTCTCGCCCACCAGCACGGTGACGTGCTCGTCCAGCACCACCTCGCGCGTGGTGGCGAGTAGCGGTAGGTCGAACGGGAAGGCGGTCCCGGCCTCGGGCAGCCGGACGCGTTCGAGCGCCATGGGGGCCAGTGTACGGCGGGCCACCACGGGCGCCCGCCGACCTGGCGTCGCTACCGCCCTTCCGTGTCGCCTCGCGCCGGCCCCGAAGACCGCGCTCGCGCCGCGTTGGCGCGGATCGCGCCGGCCACGTACGCCGCCAGGCCCTCCGCGCGCGCTTCGTAATGGCGCGTGAACCGCGGGTCACTCGTGTACATCTCGGCGAGGCCCAGGTGCATGGCGTGGCTGCAGTCGTAGAACCAGCGTCCGATGTGCTCACGATGCGCCTCGGCGGCGTCCATCGCGGCCTCGTCGTCGGGAGCAACGCCCGCCGCCATGGCCTCGGCGAGACGCGCTTCGACCGCCTCCATCTCCCGGCGCATGCGCGCCCAGTCGGCCTTGCCGTACCCGGCGGCGCGCCGCTGGCTCTGGCGGTAGGCGTCGGTGTCGCCCCAGCGTTGCTCCGCCTCGGCGGCGTACTGCCCCGGGTCGTGGTCGCCGAACACCTCCAGCATCTCGTTCGGATCGAGTCGTATCCCCATCTTGGTGGCCTCCAGGAGCTTCCTGACGTGCTTGCGTTGCTGCTCGAGCCGCGCTGCGCGCCGTTCGAGGAGCGCCAGCTGCCGCTCGAGGTGTTCGATCGGCGCGGAAGGGGCCAGCAGCAAGCGCCCGATCTCGTCGAGCTCGAACCCGAGTTCGCGGTACGCGAGGATGACGAGCAGGCGCTCGAGGTCGTCGCGGTGGTAGAGCCGGTAGCCGGCCTCGCTCCGTGCGCTGGGCCGGAGCAGGCCGATGTCGTCGTAGTGGTGGAGCGTGCGTACGCTGACGCCGGCGAGCCGCGCCACCTCCCCCACCTGATGTCCTCGGTGCTCCACGGTGCTCGCGTCGCTAGCCACGTCGGCGCCTCCTTCCCGCCCGGCAGCGTAGACCCTAACGTAGCGCGAGGGTCAAGGGGGCAGCGACGCGACGCGGCGCCGCATCCCGTACCATCGGAAGCACCATGCTGGCCCTGCTCACCGGTCTGGTCGTGCTCGGCGCGCTAGCCGCCCTGGCGTTCTCGCGGGCGCCGGCCGAGGCGGTCCTGTTGGGCGCGCTTGCGGTGCTCATGGCGGTCGGCGCGGTGTCACCGGGGGAGGCGCTGGCGGGGTTCGGCAACGAGGCGCTGGTGACCATCGGGGTGCTGTACGTGGTCGCTGCCGGACTGCGGGAGACCGGCGCGGTCGGGTGGCTCAGTCGCCTCCTCCTCGGCCGGACCCGGCGGGTGCGCGTCGCGCAGGCTCGCCTGATGCTGCCCGTGGCCGTGGTCTCGGGGTTCCTCAACAACACCCCGGTGGTGGCCATCCTCATCCCCGCCGTGAGCGAGTGGGCACGCAAGCACCGGATGTCGCCGTCGAACCTGATGCTGCCGCTGTCCTACGCCGCGATCCTCGGCGGCACGCTGACGATCATCGGCACCAGCACGAACCTGGTGGTCAACGGACTGCTGGCGTCGAACGGGGCCACCTCGTTGCGCTTCTTCGAGATCGGCGCGGTCGGGCTGCCGGTGGCGCTGGTGGGGATCGTCACCGTCATCGCCACGAGCGGGCGCCTGCTTCGCGCCAGACGCCCCGTGCTCGAGCGCCTGGCCGACCCACGCGAGTACACCGTCGAGATGACCGTCGCCCCTGCCGGGCCGCTGGTCGGGCGCAGCGTCGAGGACGCCGGCTTGGCGGCACTGGGGGACGTCTACCTGATCGAGATCGAGCGCGCCGGCCACGTCGTGCCCGCGCTCTACCCGCGCATGTCGCTGGAGGCGGGCGACCGGCTGCTGTTCGCCGGCCTGGTGGACTCGATCGTGGACCTCCAACGCGTACCGGGGTTGGTGCCGGCCGCCGGCCAGGTGCACAAGCTCGACGTGCCACGCGAGGGCCGGATCCTGGTCGAGGCGGTGGTGTCGGACTCCGGGCCGCTGGTCGGCCGCAGCATCAAGGACGGCCGCTTCCGCACCCATTACGGCGCCGTGGTGGTGGCGGTGGCGCGCAACGGCGAGCGCCTGCGGCAGCGGGTGGGCGACATCGTGCTCCGCCCCGGCGACACGCTCCTGCTGGAGGCCGCGCCCGACTTCGTCGAGCGCAACCGCAACGTGCGCGACTTCTACCTGGTGAGCCCGGTGCCCGACTCGACGCCGCTACGCTTCGACCGGATGGGGACGGCTGCCGCCGTGCTGGCGGCGATGGTGGCGGTGGTCTCGCTCGGCTGGCTGCCGATGGTCACGGCCGCCTTGCTGGCCGCGGGCGTCATGCTCCTCACGCGTTGCGTGACGCCGACGACCGCGCGCCGCTCGGTGGACTGGCAGGTGCTGCTGGTGATCGGCGCGGCGTTCGGCCTGGGCCGAGCGCTCGACACGACCGGCGCGGCGGCGAGCGTGGCGGCGTTCCTCGGCACGGTGGCCGGCGACGACCCGTACGCCAACCTGGTCGTGCTGTACCTCGCCACCGCCGCGTTCACCGCGGTGGTCACCAACAACGCCGCCGCCATCCTGATGTTCACCATCGCGCAAGGCATGGCCGCGAACCTAGGCGCATCGGTGACGCCGTTCGCCGTGACGGTCATGATGGCGGCGTCGGCCAGCTTCGCCACCCCCATCGGCTACCAGACGAACCTGATGGTGATGGGGCCAGGCGGCTACCGCTTCACCGACTACCTGCGCCTGGGCCTGCCGGTCACGCTGGCTACCGGCGTGACGGCGGTGCTGCTGATCCCTCGGCTGTGGCCAATGACGGCCCCGTGAACCCGCGTAGGGTAGGCTTGCCGCGATGGGAACGGGCCGAACCGACGCCGCCCAGCGCTTCGATCCGCACCTGCGGGACGCCGTGCTCGACCTCGTCCGCCGCGCCGGCGCGGCGATCCTCGAGGTGTACGCCACCGACTTCGAGGTCGAAGCCAAGGCCGATCGCTCCCCCCTGACCGCTGCCGACATGGCGTCGCACCGCATCCTGGTGGACGGGCTCGCCGAGCTCACGCCGGACGTTCCGGTGTTGTCCGAGGAGTCCCGCGCCATCGACCCCGAGGTCAGGCGCGCCTGGCACCGCTTCTGGCTCGTCGATCCGCTCGACGGCACCAAGGAGTTCGTGGCGCGCAACGGCGAGTTCACCGTCAACGTCGCCCTCGTCGAAGGCGGCGTCCCCGTCCTGGGCGTGGTCCACGCGCCGGTGCTGGGCGTGAGCTACGCCGGCGTCACCCACGTGCGCGGGCACCCCGCGACCGCCTGGCGCTTCGACGAGCAGGGCACGGCGCAGCCGATCCGCACCGCGGCGCCCGCCGAGAGCGGGGTACGGGTGGTGGCCAGCCGCTCCCACGCCAACGCAGCGACGGCGGCGTTCGTGGACGGGCTGCGGTCGCACTTCGGGGCGGTCGAAGCGACCTCGCGCGGGAGCGCGTTGAAGATCTGCCTGGTGGCAGATGGCGCCGCGCACTACTACCCGCGGCTCGGACCGACGATGGAATGGGACACGGCCGCCGCCCACGCCGTGCTGGTGGCGGCGGGGGGCGCCTTGCTGCGCGCCGACGACCGCACCCCCCTGCGCTACAACAAGCCCGACCTCACCAACCCGGACTTCCTCGCCGTGCACCACGCGGACGCCTACCTGCCGCCCCACGAAGGACCACCATGACCCGCGATCGCAAGCCGGGGCGCGCCGCGACGCCCGGCCGCCTGACCCACCTCCGCCAACTCGAGGCCGAGTCGGTCCACATCCTGCGCGAGGTCGCGGCCGAGTTCGAGAACCCGGTCATGCTCTACTCCATCGGCAAGGACTCGAGCGTGATGCTGCACCTGGCGCTCAAGGCGTTCTACCCGGGCACGCCGCCGTTCCCGCTGCTGCACGTCGACACCACCTGGAAGTTCCGCGAGATGATCGCCTTCCGGGACCGGCGCGCCGCCGAGGTCGGCATGGACCTGCTGGTGCACGTCAACCAGGATGGCGTGAAGGCGGGCGTCACCCCGTTCACGCACGGAAGCCGCGTCTACACCGACATCATGAAGACCGAGTCGCTCAAGCAGGCGCTCGAGCAGCACGGCTTCGACGCCGCCTTCGGCGGCGCGCGCCGCGACGAGGAGAAGAGCCGCGCCAAGGAGCGGGTGTACAGCTTCCGCGACCGCCACCACGCCTGGGACCCGCGCAACCAACGCCCGGAGCTGTGGAACGTGTACAACGGCAAGCACCACAAGGGCGAGTCGATCCGCGTCTTCCCGTTGTCGAACTGGACCGAGCTCGACGTGTGGCAGTACATCTGGCTGGAGGAGATCCCCGTCGTGCCGCTCTACCTCGCGGCCGAGCGGCCGGTGGTGCGACGCGACGACCAGTGGATCATGGTGGACGACGACCGCATGCCGCTGGATCCGGGCGAGCAGCCGCGCATGGAGAAGGTGCGCTTCCGCACGCTCGGCTGCTACCCGCTGACCGGCGCCGTGCCCTCGGGCGCCGACACGCTGCCGAAGCTGATCCAGGAGATGCTGCTGACGCGCACCAGCGAACGCCAGGGCCGCGTCATCGACCACGACCAGGCAGGCAGCATGGAACTGAAGAAGCGGCAAGGGTACTTCTGATGCGCGGCCGGGCCGCCTCGGTGCGCGTCGTGCAGAGCGCCGGGAGGCCGGCATGAGCCACGCCTCGCCGCTCATCGAGCAGGACATCCTTGCGTACCTCGAGCAGCACGAGGCGAAGGACCTGCTGCGCTTCATCACCTGCGGCAGCGTCGACGACGGCAAGAGCACCCTCATCGGGCGCCTGCTGCACGACTCGAAGCTGATCTACGAGGACCAACTGGCGGCGGTGAAGGCCGACAGCGGCCGCTGGGGCACCACCGGCGACGAGCCCGACCTGGCGCTGCTGGTGGACGGTCTGCAGAGCGAGCGCGAGCAGGGCATCACCATCGACGTGGCGTACCGCTACTTCAGCACCGACAAGCGCAAGTTCATCATCGCCGACACGCCGGGCCACGAGCAGTTCACCCGGAACATGGCCACCGGCGCCAGCACGGCGCAGGCGGCGGTGCTGCTGGTGGACGCGCGCAAGGGCGTGCTGACGCAGACCAAGCGTCACACCACCATCGTCAGCCTGCTCGGCATCCGCACGCTGGTGGTGGCGGTGAACAAGATGGACCTGGTGCAGTTCGACCGGCACGTGTTCGAGAGCGTCCAGCGCGACTACCGCGCCTTCTTGGACCTGCTCGGCGACGGCTTCGAGGTGCACTTCGTGCCGATCAGCGCGCTGGCAGGCGACAACGTGGTGCACGCCAGCGAGCGCACGCCGTGGTACCTGGGCCCGACGCTGATGGCGCTGCTGGAGTCGGTGGACGTCGGCTCGCGCCTGGACCAGGCGCAGCTCCGCTTCCCCGTGCAGTACGTCAACCGCCCGCACCACGCGTTCCGAGGCTACGCCGGCACCATCGCGTCGGGCACCGTGCGCGTCGGCGACGAGGTGATGGTGCTGCCGTCGCGCAAGCGCAGCCGGGTGAAGAGCATCGTGACCTACGACGGCGCCCACCGCGGCGCCGAGCCGTCCGAGGCGGCGGCACCGTTCGCCGTCACGCTCACGCTGGAGGACGAGCTCGACGTGGCGCGCGGCGACATGCTGGCGCACCCCAACGACACGCCCAGCGTCACGGACGTGATCGACGCCGACCTGGTGTGGATGCACGAGGAGCCGCTTCGCCTCGGCCGGCTGTACGACGTGAAGGTCGGCACCAAGACCACCCAAGCGACGGTACGGCAGATCGCCTACCGGCTCGACGTGACCTCGCTCGACCGCGTGCCGGCCGAGGCGTTGGCGCTGAACGAGATCGGCCGCTGCCGCGTGGCCTTCACCGCGCCGGTCGCCGTCGACCCGTACGCCACGCTCCCCGCCACCGGCAGCTTCATCCTGATCGACCGCGTCACCAACGCCACCGTCGCGGCCGGGATGGTGGAACGCAGCGCCCGGGAGCGCGGCTCGGCCAAGGCCACCAACGTCGTGTGGCACGACACCAAGGTCACCAAGACGGAACGTGCGACGCTGAAGGCCCAGCAGCCGTGCGTGCTGTGGTTCACCGGCCTGTCGGGCGCCGGCAAGAGCACCATCGCCAACGCCCTCGAGCATCGCCTCGCCGCCATGGGCCATCACACCTACCTGCTCGACGGCGACAACGTGCGCCACGGCCTCAACAAGGACCTCGGCTTCACCGACGAGGACCGCGTCGAGAACATCCGTCGCATCGGCGAAGTCGCCAAGCTCATGACGGACGCCGGCTTGATCGTCATCACCGCGTTCATCAGCCCGTTCCGCAGCGACCGCCAGATGGTGCGCGAGTTGTTCGACGAGGGGGAGTTCCTCGAGGTGTTCGTCGACACCCCATTGGACGTCGCCGAGCAACGGGACCCGAAGGGGCTCTACGCCAAGGCGCGCACCGGGCTCATCAAGAACTTCACCGGCATCGACTCGCCGTACGAACGGCCGGCGAAGGCGGAGGTGGTGCTGGATACCGTGAACGCGTCGGTGGAGGACGCGGTGGACGAGGTGCTGCGGGTG
>CAZACZ010000037.1:0-7045 GCA_964483695.1 uncultured bacterium
GTGATGCTGGCGCTCACCGCGGGCATGCTGCTGGCGTTCCGGCGGCGGAAGTGGATCTGACGAGGCTCCCCGAGCGTCAAGCGCGCGGCGCACCGGGTCGGTCACCGCGTTTGGCGGTGTCGGCGCGATCCAGGGTGCACGACCCCCGGCGCCTACCGCCCCCCCAACTCCCGCAGCGCCTGGATGAGCGGCCGCAAGGCGTCGGTCTTGAGCTTGAGCGCGGCCCGGTTCACCACCAGGCGCGCCGTCGAGTGCGCGATCACGTCGACCTCCTCGAGGTCGTTGGCGCGCAGCGTGGCGCCGGTCTGCACCACGTCGACCACCGCGTCGGCCAGGCCGGAGAGGCACGCCAGCTCGACGTTGCCGGCGAGCTCGACGACCTCGGCGGGGCTGCCCATGCGCCGCAGGTACTCGGTGGCCACGCGCGGGTACTTGCTCGCCACGCGCTGCACCGGCGTGGTGGCGCCGACGGGGCGGATCAACGACAGGCGGCAGGCGGCGAAGCCGAGGTCCACCGGCGCGTACAGCCGACTGCCCGCCTCCAGCAGGACGTCGCGGCCCACCACGCCTGCGTCGGCCACGCCGAGCTCGACGTACGTCGGCACGTCGGCGTTGCGCATCACCAGCACGTCGGCGTCGGCACCCTGGTGCCGCAGCGCGCGCTCATCGGGCGAGAGCTCGAGACGCAACCCGGCTGCGCGCAACGCCGAAAGCGCCTCGCCGAGCACGCGCCCCTTGGGAAGCGCCAAGGTCAGCCGCGCGCCCTCAGCCACGGCCGCCTCCGACGAGGCTCTGCAGCGCCGCTCGGCGCGCTTCCCGCTCGGGCGTGACGTCCCCCACGGCGCGCACCTCACCTGCCACCAGCACGAACGGCACGCGCCCCTCGCGCGCCTCGGCGACGGCCGACTCCTCGTGCCCCGCGACCGCCCGCGCCACCACCACCCCGGCGACGCGCAGGGCACGCGCTGCCGGGTCGTCGAGCGCGAGCACCTCGGGCGACGTCGCCGGGGGCGGAGCAGGCAACGCGCTGAGCAGGCGCTCCAAGCCGAGCGAGAACCCCGCGGCGTACGGCAACAGGGCGCCGTCGTAGCGTCCGCCGCCGAGCAGCGGTTGGCCGAAGTCGAGGGTGTACGCGCGGAAGGTGACGCCGGTGTAGTAGCTCAGGCGCCGCGCCATGCCGAGGTCGACCTGCAGCTCGCTGTCGTCCTCGAACTCCGCCACCACGCCCTCGAGCCGGTCGAGGGCGGCGCGCGCCGCGTCCGAGGGCGCCACCCTGCGCGCCTCGTCGAACACCTCGACGCGGCCGTAGAGGTCGGGCGCTTGCAGCAGCGCCTCGGCGGCGCGGCCGTGCACCCCCAAGGCGTCGAGCAGCGCCGCGACGTCCGATCGGTCCTTGCGGTCGATGGCGTCGGCCAGGGCGTCGCGACGGCGGGCGGGCACGTCGGCTGCATCGAACAGCGCGCGCACGAACGCCGGGTTGCCGACCTCCACCCGCGGCGACAACCCGACCGCGCGCACCGATTCGCGCGCCAGGTGGATGATCTCGGCGTCGGCCCGGGCGTGGCTGACGCCGACGAGTTCGATCCCCACCTGCGTGAACTCGCGCGTGCGCGCGAGCTCGGGGTGGATGGCGTGCCATACGGTGCCGGCGTAGCGCAAGCGCAGGGCGCGGCGCTCGCCCGCCGCGACCGCGGGGTACGAGGTGCGCACCAACTGCGCCAGTGCCGGCGTGAAGTCGGTACGCAACGCCAGCACGCCGCTGTCACGGTCGGAGAGCTTGAACGACTGCTCGGCGCGGGGGTGCTCCGGGGCGTAGCGCTCGAGCGCCGGGACCTCGACCGGCAGGTACCCCCACGAGGCGTACAACTCCTGCAGCGCCGCCAGTGCGCGTAGGCGCGCTTCGGCCGCGTCGGGCGGCACGAAGCGGGTCCCGTCGGGAGGCGCCTGCGTCATCGCGGGCCCTGCGTCGGCACCGAACCGGCGGCGGGCCTTCGCGAGCGGTCCCATGCCGCCAGCACCACGCCCACCGTGACGACCGCTTCGGACGCCAAGAAGAGCAGGTTCGGGAAGGTGACGGCACCGTCGATCAGGATGCTCAGCAAGCGACCCGCCGTGACGCTCCCGAGCAGCATCGCCGGCAACCAGAGGTACACCGCCGCCGTCTGGCGCGTCAACGCCGCCCAGAGGATCAGCGCGCCGAGCGTCACGTGCAGCGCGCCGAAGGTCGCGCGCGCCTGACTGAGCCCCCGCGGATCGACCAGTTCGAGCCCGAGCACGCGCACCGTCAACGCCGGGTTGAGCAGCCCGAGGAGGCCCAACGCCAGGGTCACCCCGGCGGAGAGGTAGACCAGGTGCTTGCGAAGGTTCATGGCCGAGCCATGCTACCACCGGCGGCCGAAGCGCCCTGCTGCGCCTCCTCGTCGTCGGAGCCGGGCCGTTGGGCGCCGGCGAGCACGGCCAGGTTGTCGCGGTGGATCACCTCGTCGTAGTCCTTCGCGCCCAGGATCGACGCGACGTCGCTGGTGTGGCGCCCTCGGATGCGGGCGACGGCGTCGCGACCGTAGTTGGTCAGCCCCACCGCCACCGGCTCCCCGCCGGAACGCACCTCGACCGCGTCGCCGAAGCCGAACGCCCCCGAGGCGGCGACGATGCCGCTGGGCAACAGGCTCCGTCCGGCTCGCAGCGCCTTGGCCGCGCCGGCATCGACCTCGATCACGCCGCGCCTCGGCTGGTTCAGGATCCATGCCTTGCGCGCCGGCACGTGGGCGCGCGCCAGGAAGCGCGTCCCACGGACCTCGCCGCGCGCGAGCGCCTCGAGCCCCGCTCCGCCGCCGCCGATCACCAGCGTCTCGATGCCGGCATCGGTGGCGATGCGAGCAGCCCGCACCTTGGTGGCCATGCCGCCGGTGCCGTGCCGACCGGCCGCCGCGCCGGCTAAGTGCTCGATCTCGGCCACGTCGCGGACGACGTCGATCCGTCTGGCACCCGGGGTGCGGCGCGGGTCGGCGTCGTACAGGCCATCGACGTCGGTCAGGATGATCAGCACGTCGGCATCGACGAGGTACGACACCCACGCCGACAAGGTGTCGTTGTCGCCCAGCTTCAACTCGGCGGTCGCGACGCTGTCGTTCTCGTTGATCACCGGCACCGCGCCGAGCGCCAGGCTGGCCTCGAGCGCGTTCTTGGCGTTGACGTACCGCTCCCGGTCCTGCACGTCCCCCGCCGAGATGAGCAGTTGCGCCACCGGCGCCGGCGCCAGGGCGCGCTCCCAGTCGAGCATCAGCAGCGCTTGCCCGACGGCCGCCGCCGCCTGCTTCTCGGGCAGCGTGAGCGGCAGGCTGAGGCCCAGCCGCTCGCGGCCGGCTGCGCCCGCGCCGGAGGACACGATCACGGAATGCGCACGTCGTTCTGCCGCCAACACCTGGATGCCACGCGCGATGGCCCACATCTTGGGAGGCGCGATGCGGCCGGCGTCGTCGGTGATCGACGAGGTGCCCACCTTCACGACGATCCTGCGCCACCGCGCGTCGCCTGCCATGCGGTTCATGCTACTGCCTCCTGACGGACCGTCCCGGCTGCTGCGGTGGGGCGGGGTGCTACACTCCCCGGCATGCGTGTCGCGATCGTCGGCGCCACCGGCGCGGTCGGCCAGGAACTCCTCACCATCCTGCGGGAGCGGACCTTCCCCATCACCCGGCTTCGGGCGTTCGCCTCGGCCCGTTCGGCCGGGCGCACGGTGACGTTCGCCGGCGGTGAGGTCGTGGTCGAGGCGCTCCCCGCCGACGGCGATCTGGGAGCCGATGTGGTCTTCTCGTCGGCCGGCGGGAGCGTGTCGAAGGCGCACGCCTGGAGTTGGGCGGAACACGGTGCCGTCGTCATCGACAACACCAGCGCCTGGCGCATGGACGAGCGCGTGCCGCTGGTGGTGCCGGAGGTGAACCCGGACGCCGCGCTCGCGCATCGCGGCATCGTCGCCAACCCGAACTGCTCGACCATCATCGCCCTCATGGCGCTGGCGCCGCTGCACCGCGCCTTCGGCCTGACACGCGCCACGGTCGCCACCTACCAGGCCGTGTCGGGCGCCGGGGCCGCCGGCATCGCCGAGCTCGAGGAGCAGACGCGGGCGGTGCTGGCCGGCGCCGATGCGACGCCGGCGAAGTTCCGCCACCCGATCGCGTTCAACCTCTTCAGCCACGACTCCGATGTCGGCGACGACGGCTACAACGTCGAAGAGCGCAAGCTGCTGCTCGAGTCGCGCAAGATCCTGGGTGCGCCGGACCTCGCCATCAGCGCCACCTGCGTACGGGTGCCGGTGTTCCGGGCGCACAGCGAGGCGATCCACGCCGAGTTCTCGCGCCCCGTCGCCGAGGCCGAGGCGCGCGCCGTGCTGGCCGCGGCCACGGGGGTGCGTCTGGTCGACGACCGGGAGACCAACACCTTCCCCATGCCGCTCGACGCCAGCGGCCGGGACGACGTGCTGGTCGGGCGGCTGCGCGCCGACGCCAGCAAACCCGGTGCCATCGCACTGTTCGTCGCCGGCGACCAGATCCGCAAGGGAGCGGCGCTGAACGCCGTCCAGATCGCGGAGGTCCTCGTGCGGCAGCGCGCCATGGCGTTCGCCTGAGCCTGGCGCCCACCACCCGGGCCGCCCCATGCCCGCGCCCGCCACGCCGCTGCTAGTGCGTCGGATGGCCGGCTACGGCGCGTCCGCGAGCGCTCCCTCCTCCACCAACCGTCCCGTCGCGCGGTAGACCAGGTACGCGCCCCACTCGCGCACCACCCGGTCGAGTTCGGCCAAGCGCGCGCCCACGCGCGGATCGAAACGCCACGTCACCATCCGGGTGGTGCGGTAGTCGACCGGCACCGGTGTCATGCGCCACCCCAAGGTGCGGAACGTGCCCAGCGCCCGCGGCATGTGGAGCGCGCTGGTGACCAGCAGCCAGGTCGACCCGGGCGCCGTCCGTACCCGCTCCAGCGCCAGCATCGCCTCCTCGTACGTGCTGCGCGCCTCGCCGAGGAAGAGCACGTCGCGCCCGTCCAGCGTCGGCGCGAACAGCAGGCCGCGGCCGTCCGCGCCGCGCCACTCGGTCTTCACGGCGTCCTCGAACAGCCCGGTGAACACCAGCTGGGCGCGCGGGTACCGCCGCGCCAACGCCAGCGCGGCCAGCATCCGCTCGGAGGCGCCATCGAGCGTCAGCTGATCGCGGTCCTGGCCGACGCGCCAGTCGACGCTTCCGCCCAACACCACGATCCCGGCGACGTCGTCCGGCAGCGACGCGGGTGCCGACACGCGGTTCTCCAGCGGCATGGCCAGCAGTTGGTCGACCGGCGCCAGGGCCAACGCCAACAGGCCGAGCGTCGGCAGCACCAGCAGAGCGGCGGCGACGCGGGGCGCGCGGGCGCGCGCCGCCAGGTACGCCAGGAGCACGAGCAGCAACGTCAGCGTGCTTGGAGCGAGCGACCACCAGAGGATCTCGGACATCACGCTCCCATCATGCCGTTCGGCGCCTTCCGGGGTTCCCGTATACTCGGAAGAACACCGATGTACACGCCGGTCCCGCGGTTCGCGGGCGAAGGAGCGCTATGAACCTGGCCATCGTCACCGACTCGACCTGCGACCTCACCGCCGCCGAACTCGCGCAACTCCAGGTCGAGGCCGTTCCCCTCTACGTCTCGTTCCAGGGGGGAACGCATCGCGACTGGGTCGACATCACCCCGGAGAAGATCGTGCAGGGGGTCGCCGCCGGCGCCGACCTCCCCACCACCAGCCAGCCGAGCCCTCAAGACTTCACCGACGCCTACGCTCGTGCGGTCGAACGCGGCGCCGACACGATCCTCGCCATCACGTTGTCGTCGGCCATCTCCGGCACCTACCAGTCGGCCACCATCGCGGCGGCCTCGGCGAAGGTCCCGGTGACGGTGTTCGACTCGCAAGGGGCGAGCCTCGGTCATGGCGAGATGGTGCGGGTCGCCGCGCGCATGCGCGATCGCGGCGCCTCGCTCGAGGACATCGTCCACGCCATGGAGCGCATCCGCGCCACCAACTTCGTGATCTTCACGGTGGGGACCATGGAGTTCCTGCAGAAGGGCGGCCGCGTGGGGCGTGCCAGCGCCCTGGTGGGCAGCCTGCTCAGCATCAAGCCGATCCTGACGCTGGAAGACGGCAAAGTCGCGCCGCTCACCCGCGCCCGTGGTCTGAAGAAGGCCCAGCAGGAGATGGTCGATCGCTTCAAGGCCTACGTCGACGCCGCCTCCGGCCCGGTGGTGCTCAACCTCATCCACATCCAAGACCCGGCGGCAGCCGACGGCCTGCGTCATGCCATCGACGCCGCTGGCGTGACGTACCGCTTCGGCGCGGTGCACGAGATCGGTGCGGTGTTGGCCAGCCACGTGGGTCCGAACACCTTCGGCCTGTACGCCCACGTGGCCACCGATTGACACCGATACGAAGGGGCAGCGTGCGGGCGTCCGCAGACACGCCCGAGCACGCGCCCTCCAGAGCGTCGGCGCCGACGCGGCCGCGCGGGTTCAGAACGTGATCTGACCGGTGGCGGCGTCCAGCTCGATCGTCAACGTACCGCCGGCAAGCTCGTCGGGGTCGGCCTGCAGCGTGACCGTGAGGCTGCCGCTGTTGGTGCTCGGGAGCTCGGCCAGGATCTTCAGCAGGTGCCCGACGTCGCTGCCCGTCATGCTGAGCACACCGACCACGTCGGAGCCGTCGACGGCGTAGTTGGTCACGCCCACGCCGTTGCCGGTCGAGTTCAGCGTGACGCTCCCGCTCGATGCGACGAACGACGCCTGGGCGCGCTGGTCGGACGGCGCCGTGTCGTAGGTAGCGCCGTTCTGCCACACCCGCAAGGTCACCGTGATGTCGGTCAGGGTGATGACGGAAGGGCCGTCCTCGCGGTCGAGCGTGATGGCGGCGAAGCCGATCTCGTTGGTGATCTGGCTGGGGTCGAGCGGCAGGTCGCCGAGGTCGGCGTCGTCGAAGGTGAACGTCTCGGAGGCCGTGCCGTCGACCGCGAGCGGGGCCAACGCGGCCGGG
>CAZACZ010000037.1:7145-28236 GCA_964483695.1 uncultured bacterium
TCTCTCGCGTCGGCAACGCGCACCACAGGAGCCTGCCGCGATGGGGGCGGCAGCTGCCCAACCCCCTCCGCCTAGCGATGGCAGCGGCCCTAGCATGAGACGCCATGTACGCCCGCGTCACCTCCGCCACCCTCGTCGGGGTCGACGCCCGCGAGGTCAGGGTGGAGGCGTTCGTCACCAACGGGCTGCCCAGCTTCACGGTGGTCGGCTTGCCGGGCGCGGCGGTGCAGGAGTCACGCGAGCGCGTGCGCGCCGCGCTGAAGCAACTCGGCCTGCCGCTGCCGCCCAGCCGGATCGTGGTGAACTTGGCGCCGGCGGACGTCCGCAAGGAGGGGCCGGCGTTCGACCTGCCGATCGCGCTGGCCGTGCTCGCCGCCGATCGGCGTCTGCCGAGGCGCGCGCTCGACGGCGTCATCGCCTTCGGCGAGCTGGCCCTCGACGGCAGCCTGCGTCCGGTGCGCGGCGCCGTGGCCATCGGCCTCATGGCGGCCGGGACCGACGCCGTGCGTAGCGTGCTGGCCCCGCCCGCCAACGGGCCGGAGGCGGCCATCGTGCCAGGGCTCGAGGTGCTTGCGCCGCGCACCCTGGCCGAGGCCGTCGCCCACCTGAGCGGTCGGGCCCGGCTGCCGCCATGCGCTCCGCCACCCGCCGGCGCCGCGGCCGACGGCGCCCCCACGGGCAGCCACGTGGATGCGTCCGACGCCACCGAGCCGCCCCATGGCAGCGCCGCGTTCGGCTGGGGACCCCTCGACCTCGCCGACGTACGAGGCCACGCTGCCGCCAAGCGCGCTCTCGAGATCTGCGCCGCCGGCCGTCACAACCTGCTCCTCACCGGCCCGCCGGGCGCGGGCAAGACCATGCTGGCGCAGCGCCTGCCAGGCATCCTGCCGCCGCTCACCTCCACCGAGTCGATCGAAGCCACCCGCATCTACTCGAGTGCGGGCGCGCTGCGTGGCGCCGGGCTCATCCGCCGACCGCCCTTCCGCGCTCCGCACCACGGCGGTTCCGAAGCTGGCATCGTCGGTGGCGGTCCGCTGCCGCGGCCCGGCGAGGTCAGCCTGGCGCACCACGGCGTGCTCTTCCTCGACGAGCTTCCCGAGTTCTCGCGCGCCGTGCTGGAGGCGTTGCGCCAGCCGCTCGAGGACGGCGTCGTCACGCTCTCGCGCGCGTCGGGCACGGTAACGCTACCGGCTCGCTTCCAGTTGGTGGCGGCACGCAACCCGTGCCCGTGCGGTCGCGTCTTCGACGAAGAGGGAGAAGCCTGCCTCTGCTCCCCGAGCGAGGTACAACGCTACACGCGCCGCGTCTCCGGACCGCTGCTCGATCGCATCGACGTTCGCTTGCGCCTGCCGCGCCTGCGCGAGGGCGAGTTGCTGGCCACCACGCCGGGTGAAGCGAGCGCCGTGGTGGCGACGCGCGTGGCTCGCGCCCGCGCCACGATGCTGGAGCGGCAAGGAACGGCCAACGCCACGTTGCACGGCGCTGCGCTGCAACGGCACGCGCGGCCCACCGGGCGCGGCGCGGAGTTGCTGGCCGAGCTCGTACGGCGACTGCAGCTCTCGGGCCGCGGTTTCGACCGCTTGCTGCGCGTGGCACGCACCGTCGCCGACCTCCACGGGGCGCCTACCGTCGACGACGACCACCTGGCGGAAGCCGCCGCCTTCCGCGAAGCATGAGGGTCCGGTGACGATGCGGTGAGCCCAGCCGCCTCGACGACCGCCGAGCATGGCCGCGTCGCGGGACGCCCTGACGACCCGCGAACGTGATGCTTCGCACGTCGGGAACGTGCCAACGGCTTCCGATTCCGGTTCCGAGCTCTGTGCTACATTGTGCGAATGTACTTGGGGCTACCTCTCATCTGCCCCATTTCCAGCGTCTAGGAGGCAATCGTGCCCATGCGGTGGTTGAGGCGGGCGTGGCCCGTCGCCGTTCTCACGCCTATACTCGCCGGTTGTTCGTTCGACGGCCCGCAGTCCACGCTGCGGCCCGCCGGACCGATCGCGCAGGAGCAGATGGACCTCTTCATGTGGACCTACTACCTCAGTTGGCCCGTCATGATCCTGGTCTTCGGCGTCCTCGCGTTCGTGATCATCCGGTTCCGCCGCCGTAAAGGCGAGGACCGCATGCCCACCCAGACGCACGGCAGCGCCGTCATGGAAGTCGCCTGGACCATCCTCCCGGTGATCATCGTGATCTTGGTGGCGGTCCCGACGGTACGCTCGATCTTCCGTACCCAGTCGTTCGTCGAGGCAAGCGGCTCCGACGTCGTGGTCAACGTGACCGGGTACCAGTGGTGGTGGAAGTTCGAGTACCCCGACCTCGGCTTCACCACCGCCAACGAACTGCACGTCCCCGTCGGCGCGCGCGTCGTCGTCCACCTCGACTCGGCCGACGTGCTGCACGCCTTCTGGATCCCTCGCCTGGCCGGCAAGGTCGACGCCATCCCGAACCAGGACAACCAGTTGTGGTTCACCGCAGACGAGCCCGGCATCTACAACGGCCAGTGCGCCGAGCTCTGCCTGGGCGCTCACGCCTACATGCGCTTCCGCGTGATCGCGCACGAACCCGCCGACTACGAAGCGTGGGTGGCCTCGTTCCAACAGCCGCAGGTGGTGCTCGCCTCCGAGGACCCGTTGGTGGCCCAGGGGCGCCAGCTGGTGGCCTCCAAGGGCTGCATCGGCTGCCACACCATCGGCAACTACGCCGAAGGGCTGCAGGTCGGCCTGCCCGGCTTCCCCAACCTGACCAACTTCGGCCTGCGCAACACCGTCGGCGCCGGCCTGCTCCCGGCGACCGCGGAGAACGTCGCCGCCTGGATCGCCGACCCGCAGGCGATCAAGCCCGGCAACTACATGCCCACCTTGTGGGCCGCCGACGACCCCAAACGTGACGAGGAGACCGCCGCCATCGCAGCGTACCTGCTGAGCCTCGGTGCGCCCTCCGACGCACAAGCGCAAGCGTCTGCCGACGCGGGAGGGAACTGATGGCCACCACGCACCCGACGACGCAGACCGCCGGGAAGCTCCTCGTGCGCCCGACCTGGACGCAGGGCGTGTTCAGCTGGATGACGACGGTCGACCACAAGCGCCTGGGCATCCTCTACATCTCCAGCGCGTTCCTGTTCATGGCCGCTGCCAGCATCGAGGCGTTCATCATGCGCCTGCAGCTCATGCGCCCCGGCCAGTCGTTGGTGTCGCCCGACACCTTCAACCAGCTCTTCACCATGCACGGCGTGACGATGGTGTTCTTGTCGATCATGCCGCTCGGCATCGGCCTGGCGAACTACTTCGTGCCGCTGCAGATCGGCGCGCGTGACCTCGCCTTCCCGCGCTTGAACGCGTTCGGCTACTGGGTGTACGCGTTCGGCGGCCTGATGATCTACACCAGCTGGTTCCTAGGCGGCGCCCCCGACGTCGGTTGGGTGGCGTACGCGCCGCTCACGACGCTCTCGAACAACGCCGGGCACGGCGTCGACTTCTACATGTTCGGCCTGTTCATCAGCGGCATCGGCACCACCGCCACCGCCATGAACCTGATCGTGACCATCATCAACATGCGCGCGCCCGGCATGAAGCTGATGCGCATGCCGGTGTTCAGCTGGATGATGCTGATCACCTCGTTCATGATCATCTTCGCCTTCCCGCCGCTCACCATCGCGCTGCTGCAAGTCATCCTCGACCGCACCTTCGGGACGTTGTTCTACGTACCGGCCGCGGGCGCGCTGCCGATCCTGTGGCAGCACCTGTTCTGGATCTTCGGGCACCCGGAGGTGTACATCATCATCCTTCCGGCGTTCGGCGTGATCTCCGAGATCATCCCGACGTTCTCGAGGAAGCCGCTGTTCGGCTACCCGGTGATGATCCTCTCCGGTATCGCCATCGCCTTCATGGGCTTCGCGGTGTGGTCGCACCACATGTTCACCACCGGCCTCGGGCCCGTCGTGAACACCGCCTTCTCGCTGACGAGCTTCATCATCGGCATCCCCACCGGGGTGAAGATCTTCAACTGGCTGGGCACCATGTGGGGCGGCAGCATCCGCTTCACCACCTCGATGCTCTACGCCGTCGCGTTCTTGGTGACGTTCACCCTCGGCGGCATCACCGGGATCATGGTGGCGATGCCGACGTTCGACGCCCAGGTGCACGACACCTACTTCGTGGTGGCGCACTTCCACTACGTGATGGGCGGCGGCGCGCTGCTGTCGTTCCTCGGCGCGCTCTGGTACTGGTTCCCGAAGATGACCGGGAAGATGCTCTCCGAGCGCCTCGGCAAGATCACCTGGGCGTTCATCGTGCCCGGCTTCCACCTGATCTTCTTCCCGCAACACATCGCCGGCCTGCTCGGCATGCCGCGCCGCATCCAGACCTACCCCGATGGCATCGGCCTCGAGCTCCCCAACCTCCTCTCCACCCTCGGCACCTTCGTCATGGGCACGGGCCTGGTCTTGCTCCTCGTATCGATCGTCCACGGCTTCCTGCGCGGCAAGGCCGCCGGCAACGACCCGTGGGACGCTCGCACCCTGGAGTGGAGCACCTCCTCGCCGCCGCCCTACTACGACTTCGAGGTCCAGCCGGTGGTGAACTCGGTCGACGCCCTGTGGGCGCAGAAGCACCCCGAGTCGATGCACGTCACCCCGCCCGACCCCAACGAGGGCAAGCAGTACGACGCCCACGGGGCGCACATCCCGGGGCAGTCGTGGTACCCGATCCTGGGCTCCGCCGCCATCACCATCGGCGCCTACGCGCTGATGTTCGACAACATGGTCTTGGCCGCCATCATGGGCCTCGGGCTGATCCTGACCGTGTTCGGCTGGGCGTTCGAGGGCGTCGGCGGCTTCCACGTCCATCCCAAGAGCGCTGAGGAGCACGCATGAGCACGCACGCCGCCGGCACCGCCCCGGCCGAGTCCCACGGCTACCGGAGCACCAAGCTCCCCGACGTCAAGCTGTTGATGTGGGTGTTCTTGGCGTCGGACACCATGTTCTTCGGTTCGCTGATCGGCAGCTACCTGGCGTATCACGGCCGCAGCCTGGTGGGGCCGTTCCCGGCCGACATCCTCGACATCCCGCTCACCACGGTCAGCACCTTCGTGCTGCTGATGTCCAGCTTCCTGATGGTGCTCGCGCTGCACGCCTTGCGCACGAACGACATCCCCAGGTTCCGGCTGTGGACGGCCGGGGTCGCGCTCTTCGGCTCGATCTTCTTGGGCTTCCAAGTCTACGAGTTCGTGCACTTCGTCAACGCCGGCCTGACCATCCACCAGAACCTCTTCGGCACCACCTTCTTCATCCTCACCGGCACCCACGGGATCCACGTGACGGTCGGCGTCATCTGGCTGGTCAGCATCCTGTTGCGCTCGTACGTCAAGCCCACCAGCAGCAAGGACGCCGTCTACCTAGAGATCGCGGGTCTCTACTGGCACTTCGTCGACATCGTCTGGATCGTGATCTTCACGGTCGTCTACCTCGTGGAATTCGTGTGAGTGGGGCTTCGCGACATGGCTGAACAGCACAAGCACGGAGGCGTCGGTACCTACGTCATCGTCGCCCTGATCCTGGGCGTCATCACCTACATCGAGTTCGCCTTGGTGGAGTACCCCCAGGCGTGGCTCGGCGCCGGTTGGACCTTGGCCTGGCTGGTGGCCCTCTCGGTAGTGAAGTTCGTCATGGTGATCATGTTCTTCATGCACCTCAAGGACGACGACCGCACCTACACCGGCTTCTTCTCGAGCGGCATGTTCATCGCACTCGGAACCTTCGTCGCCATGTCGGCGATGTTCATCCTGCCGCGCGCGGTGGCAAGCACCCGCCCCGCCGCTCCGGCGGAGGTGGTGGCGCACGGCGCCGCCGCCGAGCACGGAGCGGAGCACGGGGCTGCGGGCATCCCGGCGGACGTGGCCGAGGAGATCGCCACCGACGGTCGCTCGCGGCCCGCATCGGATGCCGCCGACAGCCCGCGGCCGAAGGACCGCACCGCCTCAGTTGCTCCACCGACGGCCAGCAACGACGCCAGCAGCTACGACGTGACGCTCGACCAGCCGTTCGCGGCCGCAGCCGAACCGGCCGCCGCGGAGGCCGCCGCGCCGGCCGCCGTGGAGGAGCCCGCTGCGGCTGCCGAACCGACCCCGGCAGAACCGGCCGCCGCCGAACCAGCCGCCGAACCAGCCGCCGAGGCCGCGTCCTGGGACGAGGCGATGGGGCAGCAGGCGTTCACCAGCACCTGCGCCGCCTGCCACCAAGCCACCGGCCAGGGCATCCCCGGTGCCTTCCCGCCGCTTGCGGGCCACGCCGCCGAGGTGTACCAGGCAGGTGGGCGGGAGTACCTGATGCAGGTCGTGCTCTACGGCCTGCAAGGCGCCATCACCGTCAACGGCACCACGTACAACGGCGTGATGCCGCCATGGCCGAACCTGAGCGACGACCAGGTGGCCAACGCGCTGAACTACGTCCTCACGGCGTGGGGCGACGCCCCGGCCGACTTCACCCCACTCCAGGGCGCCGAGGTGGCGGCCCTGCGCGGCGCCGGCCTCTCCGGGGCCGACGTGCACGCCGTGCGCGAGCAGCTGAGCCTGCCCTGAGGCCGGCACGTCGTCCTGGGGGAGCGGTGGACGCTCCCCCACGACGCTGAAGGTGCGGCCCATCCGGGCCGCGGATCGGAACCGCAGACCATGTTGTACCTCGCTTGGCAGTTGGAGCCGGTGCTTCTCGGAGGGTCGATCGCGATGGCGGTCGCCTACTACCTCGCGATCGGACCGCTGCGGTCGCGGCTGGCGCCCGGCGCGGCGTACCCCACGGGCCGCGCGGTGGTGTTCGGCGTCGGTCTGGCGCTGCTCTTCCTGAACGAAGGCTCGCCGCTGCACGACCTGGCCGAGCGTTACCTGCTCTCGGCCCACATGGTGCAGCACCTGGCGCTGAGCTACGTGGTGGCGCCGGTGCTGCTGGCCGGCGTGCCCGCCTGGCTCTGGCGCACGGTGTTGGCCGGCAAGCGTGTGCTGCCGGTGACGCGGGTCCTGCTCAACCCGCTGGTCACGTTCGTGACCTTCGCGCTGGTCCTGGGCGTCTACCACTTGCCGCCGATCTACGACCTGACCCTCGCCAACACGTCCGTCCACCACGCAGCGCACTTCGTGTTGCTGCTGGCGTCGCTGATGCTGTGGTGGCCGCTGATGAGCCCGATCGCGGAACTGCCGCGGCCGGCCTACCCGCTGCGCCTCGTCTACCTCTTCTTCTCGCCGGTGGCACAGCTACCCGTCTTCGCCGGGGTGACGTTCTCGCCGGAGGTGCTCTACTCCGCCTACCTCCACATGCCGGTGCGTGCCTACGGGCTCGATCCGCTCGAGGACCAGGCCCTGGCTGGGGCGATCATGAAGATCGCCGGCTTGCTCGCGTTCGGCGCCCCGTTCATCGCGACCTTCTTCGCCTGGTACCGGAGCGAACTCGCGCCACAAGCCGCCGACGAGCCCCCGCGCGCGGGCGAGGCCACCTCAGAGCGCAGCGAAGCCGATCCGACGCCGCGCGCCGATGGCACGGCCCCGCGCCGGCCGGACAGCGGCACGCCCAAGCACGTCGGCGCATGAGCCCCGTCATCCGCGCCGTCGCCTTCGACTGGGGCGGGGTGTTCACCGTCGGCACCTTCGACCACCGCGCCGCGCGCGCCTTGGCGGCCCTGCACGACCTGCAGGCGGCCACGGTCGAGCCGCGCTACCTCGCGCTGATGGCCGAGTTCGAGGTGGGCGCCTTCGACCTGCCCGAGTTCCACCGCCGGTTCCAGCAGGCCGTCGGGCGCAGCTCCGACCTCGAGGCGTTCCGCCGCGCCTTCCTCACCGCGGCCCGGGAACGTCCGGCGATGTACCGGTTGCTGGCGTCCCTGCCGCCCGACCTGGTGGTCGGCGTGCTCTCGAACAACGTGCCGGAGCTGTGCGACACGGTGCGCTCCGACCCGCGCATGGCGCGCGTCGACGCCTTCGTCTTCTCCAACGAGATCGGCGTGCGCAAGCCAGATCCACGAGCCTTCGCCGGTCTCACCGCGGCCATCGGCGTCCCGCCGGCGCAGACCGTGTTCGTCGACGACAACGCCACCAACGTGGCGGCGGCGGACGCGCTGGGATACCACGGTCTGCTGATCGACGACGTCGTTCGGTTCGCGCAACGCTGGCGCGCGCTCCTTCCCTCACTTCCGTTGCCGCCCGGCTTCGACGAGGCGGAGACGATGGACGCATGACCGACCCGACCGACGGCGTTCCGCTTCCCGAAGGAAGCGACCTGCGCGACGACCGCGACCTGTGGACGGGGCCGAGCGGCGACCGGCGCGCCGTGAAGTTGCTGCAGGGCTACCTATGGCATCCGCGCGAGCACGACCTGCGCTTGCACGAACGGCTGCCCACGACGCTGGCCGACGGCGTGCATCTGCTGCTCGACGCCATGCCCCAGGCGCCCTTCGCCTTCTTCGACGACGGCACCCCGAGCGCGACGCAGACGGTCTACCAACTCACGGTGCTAGCGATCCTCGAGGGGCCCGCCGACCCAGCGCGCATGCTGCCCGAGGTGGCCGAGGCGCTGGGCCGCCACCTCGACGCCACCCCGGCCGAGGTCGGCTGGCAGGTGATGGAAGACCTGCGCGAGATCGGCTGAGCACGGCCTGCCGCGCGGCGCTCGCTCCCACGCGCCGCGGTCGGTTGGTATGCTCGGGCGCATCGTGGCGCACGCCATCCGGGTCTTCGCGGTCTTCGCCGCGGCCCACATCCTCTCCTACTTCTTCCGCTCCGCGAACGCGGTCATCGCCGAGGACCTGAGCCTTGCGCTGGGCCTGGGGCCCGCCGAGCTGGGGCTCATGAGCAGCCTCTTCTTCGGCGCCTTCGCCCTCACCCAGCTGCCGTTCGGAGCCGCCGTGGACCGGCTGCCACCGCGCGTCGCCACGCCGGTGCTGATGCTCGTCGGCGTGCTTGGATCGCTTCTGTTCGCGTCGGCCCACACCTTCGGCCAACTCGCCATCGGCCGCGCGTTGCTGGGCGTCGGGACGGCGGGGATCCTGATGGGCGGCCTCAAGGCGCTGTCGCAACTACTGCCGCCCGAGCGTTTCGCCCGCGTGTCCGGGATGTTGGTCGCGTTCGGCTCCTCCGGCGCGCTGATCGCGACCGCGCCGCTGGCCTACCTGGCCGCGGCCTTCGGCTGGCGCGGGGCGTTCTACGGCGGTGCAGCCGTGCTGCTGCTGTCCGCCGCCACCATCGCGCTGGTGGCGCGCACGCCACTGGCCGTCCGCGACGAAGGGGCCGAGGCCGCCGGCTTCGGGCGCATCTTCCGCAGCCCCGAGCTGTGGCGCATGGCGGGCATGGCGTTCGCCCTGATGGGCGCGACGTTCGCGTACCAGACGTTGTGGGCAGGGCCGTACCTGGTCGACGCTGCGGGCCTCGGCACGCTCACCGCCGGCAACCTGCTGCTGTTCGTGGGAATGGGCCTGATCCTCGGATTCTTCACCTCGGGCTGGGTCGTGGAACGCTACGGCGCCGCCCGCGTGATCTCGCTGGCCGCGCTGACGAACGTAGCGGCGCAGGTGGCGCTGGCGTTCCTCGCCACCGTAGCGCCGCCGCTCGCGCTCGGTCTGCTGCTGTTCGTGTTCGCGGCCTCCGGTGCCTACTCGACGCAGCTCTACGGTCAGGCCACGGCGACGTTCCCCGCTCGTCTGACCGGGCGCGCCGTCACGTCCATCAACCTGTTCATGTTCCTGGGCGGCTTCGCGCTGCAGTGGGCCATCGGCGAGGTGCTCGCCGCCGGCGCGGGCGTGGCACCGGCCGTGGGGTACCGCAACGCCTGGTTGGCGACGTCCACCCTGGTGCTGGTGGCGCTGGCGTTCTACCTGCCGCTGGCGCGGCGCCAGCGCGGCACCAACGGCGCGTGACGCGGGCGCAGCGCGGGCGGTGCGTGACGCGCGCCCGCCGCGCGCACGTGCCCCGAACTCGGGCCCCTCAGGAACGCTCGGCCGGCGAGAGCGCCCCCGCCGGCAAGTGCACGTCGCGTTGCGGGAAGGGGATGCTGATGCCGTCGGCGTCGAAGCGCTCCTTGACCGCGCGGACCAAGTCGAAGCGCGCGGGCCAGAAGTCGTCGGGCGCGGTCCAGAAGCGCGCCATGACGTTCACGGCGCTGTCCCCGAGCGAGGTCACGGCGTAGGTCGGTGCCGGGTCGGTCAGCACCCGCGCGTCGGACGACACCACCGCGCGCATCGCTTCCAGCGCCTTGCCGATGTCGTCGCCGTAGCCGATGCCGACCACCAGGTCGAAGCGGCGCTTGCCCGCCTGCGAGAAGTTCTGGATCTTCTGGCCCCACACCTGCCCGTTGGGCATGTGCACCACGACGCCATCGAAGGTCGTCATGCGGGTGGTGAAGAGGCCGATGTCGTCGACCGTGCCGCCGGTGCCGCCGACGTCGACGGCGTCGCCGATGCGGAACGGTCGCAGCATCAGCACCATGATCCCGGCCGCGACGTTCGAGAGCGTCCCCTGCAGCGCCAGGCCGACCGCCAGGCCGGCGGCGCCGAGCAGCGCCACGATGCTGGTGGTCTGCACCCCGAAGCGGTTGAGCACCGCCACCAGCGTGAACGCCAGGATGGCCCAACGCACCGCCCGCGACCCGACGACCGCCACGGTGGTGTCGATGCGACCGGTGCGCGAGAGGCCCCCCTTGGTGAGGCGCGCGGCCCAGCCCGCCACCACCCAGCCCACGATCAGGATGACGATGGCGCCGACGACGCTGATGCCGTAGCGGATCCAGAGGTCGGAGAGGGTGGATGCGTCGAAGGTGCCGATGTTCATGAGACCTCCTCGGTCGGCGGCCGGTCGCGGACCGGCCTTCCCGAGTTCAGAGCGGGATGTTGCCGTGCTTCTTGTACGGTCGCGTCTCGGCCTTGGTGGCCAGCATGCGAAGGTGCCGCACCAACGCCGCGCGGGTCCGCTGCGGCTCGATCACGTCGTCGATGTAGCCGCGCGCGGCGGCCACGTACGGGTTGTCGAAGCGCGCGCGGTACTCCGCGATGCGCGCCGCGCGGGCGCCGGCCTTGTCCTTGGCGGCCTGGATCTCCCGCCGGTAGATGATGTTGGCGGCCCCCTCCGCCCCCATCACCGCCACCGCGCCGGTGGGCCACGCCAGCACCACGTCGGCGCCCATGTCCTTGGAGTTCATCGCCAGGTACGCGCCGCCGTAGCTCTTGCGCACGATCAGGGTGACCTTCGGCACGCTCGCTTCGGCGTACGCGTAGAGCATCTTGGCGCCGTGGCGGATGATGCCGGCGTGCTCCTGGGCCACACCGGGCAGGAAGCCGGTGACGTCGACGAAGGTGACGATGGGCACGTTGAAGGCGTCGCAGGTGCGGATGAAGCGCGCGGCCTTGTCGGAGGCGTCGATGTTGAGCGTTCCGGCGAGGTGCCGGGGGTTGTTCGCGACCACGCCGATCGGTTGGCCGCCGAGGTGGGCGAAGCCGACGATGATGTTCTTGGCGTAGTCGGGGTGGATCTCGAGGAAGCGGCGGTCGTCGACCAACGCCCGCACCACCTCGTGCATCGGGTACGGACGTCGTTGGTCGGGGTGGACGATCGACAGCAGCTCCGGCGTCTCGCGATCCATCGGGTCGGAGGTGGGGCGCAGCGGCGGCTTCTCGCGCGCCGACTGCGGCAGATACGCCAGCAGCTCGCGGATGCGCGCAAGCACGGCGGCGTCGTCCTCTTCCTCGAGGTGCGCCACGCCCGAGACGCGGGTATGCACGTCGGCGCCGCCGAGCTGCTCGAAGGTGACGTCCTCCTTGGTGACCGACTTGATCACCTCGGGCCCGGTGATGAACATGTACGACGTCCCCTTGGCCATCAGCACGAAGTCGGTCATGGCGGGGCTGTACACCGCGCCGCCGGCGCAGGGGCCCAGGATGGCGGAGATCTGCGGCACCACCCCGGAGTAGATGGCGTTGCGGTAGAACACCTCGCCGTAGCCCGACAGCGAGTCGACGCCTTCCTGGATGCGCGCGCCGGCGGAATCGTTGAGGCCGATGATGGGGGCGCCGGTGCGGGCGGCGAGGTCCATCACGTTGGCGACCTTGCGACCGTGCATCTTGCCGAGGCTGCCGCCCAACACGGTGAAGTCCTGGCTGAAGACGTAGACGGTGCGGCCGTCGATGGTGCCGTAGCCGGTGACGACGCCTTCCCCGGGCGCCTCGACACCGTCCATCAGGTGGCCGCCGCGGTGCTCGACGAACACCCCGAGCTCGACGAAGCTGCCCTCGTCGAGCAGGGCCTCGATGCGCTCGCGGGCCGTCATCTTGCCGGCTTCGTGCTGCTTGCGGATACGATGCGGCCCACCCCCTTGGGCGACGGCCTTGCGCCGCTCCTCCATCTCGGCGGTGAGCTCGTTCATCCAGGCTAGGGTGTCGTCGGCCACTGGGGGGACGCCTCCAGGTCGTCGTCGTGCCAGGATACCGTGCCCCGCGGGCACGGCTAGCGCGCGTCCTGCGTCACCACCCGGAGTTCGTCCGGGAAGATGAACCCCTGCTTGCGCGCCAGGAGCTCGCGGAAGGAGGTGTCGTCGGCGTGGGCGGCTACCTCGCGCAGCGCCGCGATCTCGCTCTCCAAGGAAGCGACCTCGCGCTCCAGGCGGTGCACTTCGCGCCGCTGGACCACCATGCGGTCGGCTTCCACGTACCCCAGGTAGAGCAAGTGCAGGCAGCCGACGGTGGCCACGACCACCAGCACCGGGTTGCGCCGGCGACGCATCGACCCTGCGCCGGCCGGCTCGCCGCTTCCCCCCTCGCCCGCGGCGCGGGCGTTCACGGCTGGACGTCCTGCAGCGCCAGCGCTTCGCGCAGGAAGCGCACGGCGTCCTCCGGCGGCGTGGGGTTGACGAAGAAGCCCGTGCCCCAGTCGAAGCCTGCCTGGCGCGTCAGGCGCGGGAGGACCTCGATGTGCCAGTGGAACTCGGGGCGGTTGGCCGTGGTGATGGTGTGCAGCACCAGGTTGTACGGCGGCTGGTCGAGCGCCGCGTTGAGGCCCCGGACGAGCACTTGGAGGATGTCGGCCAACTGGCCCATGGTGTTCGACGGCGCGGTGGCGAACGCGCTGTCGTGGTGCCGCGGCACCACCCAGGTCTCGAACGGGGTCTTGGAGGCGAACGGTGCCAGCGCCACGAACGCGTCGTTCTGGCTCACGATGCGCTCGCGGGCCGCGAGCTCGCGTTCCAGCACGGCGCAGTACAAGCAGCGGCCGTGCCGCGCGTGGTAGGCGCCGGCCACCTCGACCTCCTCCTCGACCCAGCGGTTGCCGACCGGCACCGCCAGCACCTGCGCGTGGGGGTGGTCGTAGAGGGCGCCGGCGGCACGACCGACGTTGCGCGTGAGCTGCACGTGGCGGATGCCCGGCTTGCTGCCGGCGAGCGCGACGCGGTCGCGGTAGAGGCGCAGCACCTCCTGGAGGTGCTGCCGGGGCATGGTCTCGAGCCGCTGACGCGCGTCCGGATGCTCCACGATGATCTCGTGCTGGCCGGCGGACGGAGCGTGCCGGAAGAGCTCGTCCCCTTCCACCTCGAACGGGCGCGGACCGACCAGGTGCGCCGGGTGCTCGATGACGCGCATGCGCCACTCGCGGCGGTCGCTCTCGGCCGCCGACGGCATCACCGCGGCGATCTCGGCGCCGACGCGCCCTTCGTTGCCAGGCGAGAGCGGCGAGCTGGGGGGCGAGGGAGGCACGCTGCCGAAGTCCGACGGCTCCAGCCCACGCTCGGGGGAGAGCAGCACCCAGGCACGGCCGAACGGGTCTTTGCGGAACGACGGCATGCGGCGTCAGTCTAGCAGCGGCCTCGTGGACGTCGGCGTGTCCAACTTCATGACGCGGTGCCGGCAGCGAGGACCGCCCCGAGCCGTGCCGCGCGACCGCGCACGACCACACCGCGCCGGGCACGCGGTCATGATGGCCCCATGTCCGTCTTGTTCGAACCGATCGACCTACGCTCGCGCCGTGCCCGCAACCGCATCGTCGTCTCCCCCATGTGCCAGTACAGCGCCGTCGACGGGGTCGCCAACGACTGGCATCTGGTGCACCTCGGCAGCTTCGCGGCGGGCGGCGCCGGCATCGTCCTGAGCGAAGCGACGGCGGTGGAGGCGCGCGGGCGCATCAGCCCGCAGGACCTCGGGCTGTGGTCCGACGCACAAGTCGAGCCGCTGACGCGCATCGTGCGCTTCGTGCACGAGCGCGGGGCGCTCGCCGGGGTGCAGCTGGCGCACGCCGGGCGCAAGGCCAGCACGTTCCGTCCCTGGGAGCCGAGGCGCGGCGCGGTGCCGCCCGAGGAAGGCGGCTGGGAGGTCGTGGGCCCCACCGACGAGGCGTT
Source organism: uncultured bacterium (assembly GCA_964483695.1). Classification (GTDB taxonomy): domain Bacteria; phylum Deinococcota; class Deinococci; order Deinococcales; family Trueperaceae; genus CAZACZ01. The sequence goes on from CAZACZ010000037.1 coordinate 21,499, forward strand.
CCACCCGGCGTGGCCCCGCCCTCGGGCGCTGAGCGCCAGCGAGATCGACGAGGTGGTGGCGGCGTTCGCGGCCGCCGCCCGCCGCGCCGACGCCGCCGGCTTCGACCTGATCGAGATCCACGCCGCCCACGGCTACCTGATCCACAGCTTCCTGTCGCCGCTCACCAACCGGCGTGACGACGCGTACGGCGGCGACGCCGAGCGCCGCACGCGCCTGGCGACGGAGGTGATCCGCGCGGTGCGCGCCGTCTGGCCCGCCGAGAAGCCGCTGTTCGTGCGGGTGTCGGCCACCGACTGGGTGGACGGGGGGTGGGGAGCCGACGACACCGTGCGCCTGGCGCGCGAGATCGCCCCACTCGGCGTGGACCTCCTGGATTGCTCGTCGGGGGGGCTGGTGGCCGACGCCAAGGTGCCGGCCGCGCCCGGCTACCAGGTGCCGTTCGCCGCCCGGGTACGGCGCGAGACCGGGCTCCCCACCGGCGCGGTAGGGCTGATCACGACGCCCGAGCAGGCCGAAGCGGTGGTGGCGGCGGGCGACGCCGACGTCGTCCTCCTCGGCCGCGAGCTGCTGCGCCACCCGCACTGGCCGCTGGACGCCGCCAAGCGCCTCGGCGTCAGCAGCGACGCGCTGTGGCCGCGGCAGTACGTGCGGGCGCGCTGACGGCGACTTCGGCGCGGGCTCCGGAGCTGGGGGCGTTCGGGTGCGCGGACGCCGCGGCGGCCCACGCCCGGCCGCGCAGGCGCCGTGACAGCCCAGGTCCGGGCGCTTCAGCGCGCTTCGCGCGCCTCCATCGCGGCCAGCAACGTCTCGAGCTCGCCGATGGAGGCGTGGAGCACGCCGTTGGGAACGTGATCGAAGTCGTACTCCAACTGGGCACGCAGGAGCTCGCGTGCCTTGGCCACCAGCTCGCTGCCCGAAGGGGTGAGGCTCAGCAGCGAGCGGCGCAGGTCGGCGAAGTCGGTGGTGCGGCGCAGCCACCCGCGCGCTTCCAGGCGATCGAGGGTGCGGCTCACGCTGGCCGGGGGGAGGTTGAGTCGCGCCGCGACCGCGGTGGGGTAAGCGGAGCCGTCCTGGATCGCGCGCAGCACCAGGTACTCGGTGGCGCTCAGGCCGACCGCCGGCCGCAGGGTGCGCTCGACGTCGCGCTCGATGGCGCGCGACAGACCCAACACGAGTCGGGCCAGCAGGAGCAGGTCCGGGGCGGTGGACGTACGGGCCATCGGCTCCCGGAGTGTACCGTGCCCCGGCGCTCAGCCGAAGAGGGCCGGTTGGGAGGGGCCGTCGTCGACCAGGTCGGGTAGCGCCGTGACCTCGCGGAACTCCAGCCCCAAGTCGCCCAGTCGGTTGAGCGCCGGTGCGGTGACGGCGGGCGCTGCCAGCACGCCGCGCACCTCGCCGCCCACCAACTCCCGTACGCTGCTCACGTAGCGCTGCAGCTGGTGCACCGCCTCGTGGTTGGCCTTGCCGCGCTTGAGTTCCACCACCACCAGCCGCCCCGCGGGATCGCGTGCCAGCAGGTCGATGCCGCCGACGTCGGTGGGGAGCTCCATGTGCAGCACGCTCAGGCCGGGCTCGATCACCTCGGGGTGGCGCGCCAGCGCGCGTTGCATCTCGGCTTCGCTGCCCAGCAGGACGAAGCCGCCGTTCTCGCGCAGCACCAACGCCTGGGCTAGCGCAGGGCGCAAGAAGGTCACGTGGACCAGCTCGGGTGGGGCGAAGCGCTCGGCCACCAGCACCGCCGCGCCGTCCTCGACCGTGGCGCGCAGGTCGTCGGTGCGCGGCTGCCAGTTGACCGGCTTGACGCCGCGGTGGCCCTGGACCTGCACGCTGCCGTCTGCCTTGATCATCACCAGGTAGTCGCCGGCCTCGGCGACGCTGGCGGCGCGGCCGCTGTACAGCACCTCGCAGGCCCCCGCCACCTGGACCAGCGCGTCCCCCGCCCGTAGGTGCTCGTCCAGGAACGCCACCAGCTCGTCCGGCCCGGGGTCCGTGAGCAGCGCGCGGATCACGCGGCCGAGTCTACCACCGGGGTCCCGCTGCCGCCGGAGCGGCCGGGGCGCCGCGGGGCCCCTGGTAGACTCGCCGGCATGGCCAAGCTAGGAGCCCACGTGTCCACCGCCGGCGGGGTCGCCTCGGCGTTCGAGCGCGGTAGCGCGATCGGTTGCGACGCGTTGCAGATCTTCGTCAAGAGCCCGAACCAGTGGCGCGGCAAGGCGCTCGGCGACGACGAGGTTGCCGCCTTCCGTGAGGCGCACCTGCAACGGCCGCAGCCGCTGGTGGCGCACGCCGCCTACCTGATCAACTTGGGCTCGCCGGCAGACGACGTGCTCGAGAAGTCGCGTGCCGGGTTGGCCGACGAGCTCACCCGCTGCGACCGCTTGGGCGTGTCGGGCCTGGTGCTTCACCCCGGCGCCCACCTCGGCAGCGGCGTGGACGAAGGCATCGACCGCATCGCGCGCGCGCTCGATGGCGTGCTGGAGCGCGTGCTGGACGCCAGGCCCGAACTGACGACGCGGGTGCTGCTGGAGAACACCGCCGGCCAGGGCAGTACCCTGGGCGCCCGCTTCGAGGAGCTCCACGCCATCCTGGCGCGACTCGACGCGCCCGAACGGGTGGGCGTGTGCCTCGACTCGTGCCACGCCTTCGCCGCCGGCTACGAGTTGCACACCGAGGCGGGCTTCGAGGAGATGCTCGACGCCTTCGACGAGCAGATCGGCTTGGGCCGCCTCGCTTGCCTCCATCTCAACGACTCCAAGCACCCGCTCGGTAGCCGCAAGGACCGGCACGAGAACATCGGCCAGGGCGCCATCGGCCTCGAGTTCTTCGCCCGCGTGACGCACGACCGGCGCTTGGCGGGCCTACCCATGATCCTCGAGACACCTCTGGGCGACGACGACGGCGGCCACGAGCGCGACCTGAAGCTGCTGCGTTCGCTGTAGACCCCGGCCGGGGCGCCGCCTCAGGCCTGCCGCTCGCCGAGACCCAGGTAGGCCTGCGCCACCCGCGGATCGCGCGACAGCTCGTCGGCCGGCGCTCCCAGGACCACCGACCCGGTCTCCAGCAGGTAGGCGTGGTCGGCCAGCCGCAACGCGGCCCGGGCGTTCTGTTCGATGAGCAGCACCGTCGCGCCAGCCGCCTTGAGCAGCGTCACCACGCGGAAGATCTCCTCGACGATCAACGGCGCCAGACCCAGGCTGGGCTCGTCCAGCAACAGCAGGCTGGGCCGGGCCATCATGGCGCGGCCGATGGCCAGCATCTGCTGCTCGCCGCCGGACATGGTGCCCGCCACCTGGCGCCTGCGCTCGCGCAGCCGGGGGAAGGTGGCGTACACCTGCTCGAGATCGGCGGCCAACTCGTGACGGCCGGCCCTCCCACGACCGCTTCCCCCCGTGGCGCGCGCGAACGCGCCCAGCCGCAGGTTGTCCTCGACGCTCAGCGCCGCGAACAGCTCACGCCGCTCCGGCACCAGCACCACGCCGCGACCGACCAAGTCCTCCGGCGACGATGCGCCGATGTCGGCGCCGCGGTACGTCACGCTGCCGGAGGCCTTCGGGACCACCCCCACCAGGGCGTTCACCAGGCTCGACTTGCCGGCGCCGTTGGCGCCGATGACGGTGACGAGCTCCCCGTCCAGCACGCTCACGTCGACCGCGTCGAGCGCCTGCACGCTGCCGTAGCGCACGCTCACGCCGCGCGCCACCAGGACGGCGTTCGGCGAAGCGGCACGCTCCGCCTCGGTCCGGGGCCCGCCGCCCCGCGGAACGGGAGCGCCGCGCGTCATGCCGCCTCCCGCCCGAGGTAGGCCTCGAGCACGGCCGGGTCGCGCCGCACCTCGCCAGGCGTGCCTTCGGCCAGCTTCTGGCCGTGGTTCATCACCACGATGCGGTCGGCCAGGTCCATCACCACGTCCATGTCGTGCTCGACCAGGAGGACCGTCACCCCTTCCGCCTGAAGGCGACGCACCAACGCCTTCAGCTCCTCCTTCTCGTGCTTGCGCAGGCCCGCCGCCGGTTCGTCGAGCAGCAGCAGCACCGGGTCGGCCATGAGCGCCCGCGCCACCTCGAGCAACCGCGCCTTGCCCAACGGCAAGCTGTCGGCACGCTGGAACGCTTGCCCGTCCAACCCCACCCGCCGCAGCTGCCGCAGCGCGTCGGCGCGGGTGCGGCGCGCCTCGTCGCGGTCGAGGCCGAGCATGCCTTGCAGCAGCCCGGCGCGGGTGCGGCCGTAGGCGCCGAGCGCCACGTTCTCGAGCAGGCTCATGGTCCCGATGACGTTGAGATGCTGGAACGTGCGCGCCAACCCGCGCCCGGCGATGACGTGCGGTGGGCGCCGGTGGATCGGCTCGCCGGCGAACGTGATGCTGCCGCTGCTGACGTCCAGCACGCCGGTGACGAGGTTGAACACGGTGGTCTTGCCGGCGCCGTTGGGGCCGATCAACGCTACGATCTCGCCGCGGTCGACGCGGAAGCTCAGGTCTTGCACCGCCGCCAGGCCGCCGAACGTGCGCCCGACGTTGCCCAGCTCGAGCAGGACGCCTTGCTGGCGCTCGGCCGCCCGCGGCGGCAACGGCGCGGCGTCCTCGTCGACCGGAGCCGGCGGCGCCTCGGGCAGGAGGCGCGCCAACAGCGGCAGTACCCCGCGCCGCGCGCGGTGCAGCACCAGGACGACCACCAGGCCGAACGCGATGATCTCGTAGTTGCCGGTGCGCCCTACGATGGCCGGCATGAGCTGCTGCAGCTGCTCCTTCAGGACCACGAACGCCCCGGCCCCGAAGAGCGCTCCCCAGAGGCTGGAGATGCCGCCGATGACGGCCATGATCAGGTAGTCGATGCTGGCGTTGAGGCTCGCGACGCCGGGCACCAGGAACAGCTCCCGGTAGGCGTGCAGGCCGCCCGACAGGCCGGCCAGGCCGGCGGCCAGCAGGAACGTCACCATCTTCAGGCGCTGCACGTCGACACCGAAGCTGGCTGCCGCCACCGAGCCGGTGCGCAGGCTCTTGATGGCGCGCCCGACGCGCGAGCGCATCAGGTTCGAGAGCGCCACCAGCACCAGCACCACGAACGCCCAGACCAGCACGAAGTACACCCGATCGCCGCGCAACTCCTGGCCGAAGACCGAGAGCGGAGGGAAGCGGTGGCCGGTGGCCCCGCCGAAGCCGGAGTTGCCGCCGGTGACGGGGATCCAGTTGCGCAGCACGCCGGTGATCACCAGGCCCCACGCGAGCGTCGCCAGCGCCAGGAAGTGGCCCTTGAGGCGCAGCGTCACCAGGCCGATGAGCCACGCCACCAGCACCGCTGCGGCGACGCCCGCCAGCAGCGACAGCCACGGGTCGACCCCGAAGCGGCTGGCGAGGATCCCGGCGGTGTACGCGCTGGTGCCCACGAACGCGGCCTGACCGAGCGAAGCGAGGCCGGCGTACCCCGTGAGCAGCACCAGACCCATCACCACCAGGGCGTACATGCCGACCAGGTTCGCCAGGCGGAGCGTGAACGGGCCCGCCAGCAGCGGCAGCAGCACCAACCCTAGGCCGAACGCCACCACCAAGGCGCCGCGAGCAAGCGCCCCACGGCTCATTCGACGTGCTCCTCGAAGTCGAGGTGCTGGAGCGAGCGCACCAGCAGCACGGGGATGATCAGCAGGAACACCAGGACGTCCTTGTAGGCCGAGCTGACGTAGAAGGCGCTGAACTGCTCGGCCACACCGACGAAGAGCGCGCCTGCCACCGCCAGCGCCGGGTTCACCAGGCCGCCGATGATGGCCCCGACGAAGCCCTTCAGGCCGAGCAGGAACCCGAAGTCGTAGACCATCTTGGTGATCGGGGTGATCAGCACCCCGGCCACCGCGCTGAGGAACACCGACAGGGTGAACGCCACGCTACCGGCGCGCACTACGCTGATGCCGGCGAGTCGCGCGCCCAGGCGATTGACCGAGGCGGCGCGCAGCGCCTTGCCGTGCAGCGTGCGTCCGAAGAACCACCACAGCCCGACCATCAGCAGCGCCGCCACGCCGAGCAGCCACAGGTCCTGCGCGTCGAGGTACGCCGCGCCGATGGCCACGCCACCCTTCTGGAACGGCGGGATGGCGTACGGCTGCGGCCCCCAGAACGCCAGCCCGAGGCCGGTGAGCGCAAGGTGCAAGCCGATGGCGAGGATCAGGTAGACCACCACCGCCGCGCGCGGCAACGGCTGGATCACCACGCGGTAGGTGATGGGTCCGAGCAGCGTGGTCAGGCCGATGGCCAGGACGATCTGCAAGAGATACGGCAAGCCCGCGCGGCTCGCCACCAACACGATCAGATAGACGGCGGCCGCGCCCAGCAGGGGGACCACCAGCGACACCGCGGCGCGACCGTACGACCGCTTCCTGAGGTGCCCGAACGCGTCGAACAGGCCCCACGCCACCAGGCCGGCCATGACGATGTAGACGGTGCCGGGCAGGGCGTTCGCGCGGAGGCTGGCGACGGTCAGCGCCGACAGCATCACGAACTCGCCTTGCGCCACGTTGATGACGTTCGTGACGGCGTACAACACCACGATCCCGAGGGCCATCAGGGCGTAGATGGCGCCGTTGGTGAGGCCCTCGAAGAAGAGGATCAGCGGGATGTCGAACAAGATCGCTTCCGTTCCGGGGACGGGTCAGGGGTGGAGCACGGGGTGGGGGACGGGGTGGAGCACGGGGTGAAGCAAGGGCTCGGCCGGCGGGGGGGCCGCGGGGCGCCACCCCCCCCCCCCCGCCCC
>CAZACZ010000037.1:28246-28419 GCA_964483695.1 uncultured bacterium
GGTGGGGGGACGGGGTGGGGGGACGGGGTGGGGGGACGGGGTGGAGCACGGGGTGGGGGGACGGGGTGGAGGACGGGTTGGAGTATGGGCTCGGCCAGCGGGCGCGCCGAGGGCCTCCACCGCCGCCCAGCGCGCCCCTGCTGCCGGCGCAGCGTGGTGGGGCCGACCGTACG
>CAZACZ010000038.1:0-28060 GCA_964483695.1 uncultured bacterium
ACCCAAGGTTCGGCCCGTTCCCGTGGTCTGCCTTTGGGTGGGCCGGGCGGGCGGCCGGTGCCGATGGAGCGCAAGCACCCCCGGCAACACAGCGTCTTCGAACCGGGCTGGACCGATGGGTCGCCTGCTGCGCCGCGCGAGCGGAACGATACCGATGAACTGCGGCGTTCGCCAGGGAGGGACCGCGAGCGCTCGAGCGACGCCCGGCTACCAGCTGGCGGGGTGTGGGACGCGTGAGCGATGCACCGTGGCGCGCCGGGACGGAGGTGGTAGATTCGAGCGATGCCAGCGGACGCAAGCGCACCCTCGAGCATGAGAACCGAGGCGAGCACCACCTTGCGCCTCTCCGTGTCTGACCTCCTTCGGTACGTAGCGCGTGGACTGGTCCCCGCCCTGCTGGTGGCGCTCGTCGTGGCCGGCGCGGTCTATTTCCTGGCCCGGAACCCGGCGCCGGTGTACCAGTCGGTGGCGATCCTGCTTGCCACCCGGCCGGCGTCCGGCTACGGGTCGACCAACGTACTGGCGCCACCGCAGGTCGATCCCGGCATCTACCGGGCCGCGGTGCTTGAAGGTCCGCTTCTCGGGGCGGCACTGTCGCAAGTGCTGGGCGGCGAGGTGGACGCCCGCACCTTGGAAGCATGGCACCGCGCCGTGAAGGTGCGCACGGAGGACAGTCTCGTCTCGAGCCTCGTGCGCATCGAGGTGGACGATGCCGATCCCACGCTTGCCGCCCGGTTGGCCAACGTGCTGGCGGAGGGCCTGCTGGCATGGGACCGCAACAGGGTGAACGAGAACGTAGCAGCCAGCGTGCGTGCGCTCGAGCGGGCGGTCGTCCTGTTGGGTGTTCAGCTGTCGGCGGCCGAGGCGGCAGGCGATGACGCGTCGGTCCAGGCGCTACGGTTGGCGCGCGAACAGCGGATCGCCGACCTGAACGCTGCCCGCGCGCTGAGCTACTCGGCGGCGGCCATCGGGCTGCTCGAGCCGTTCCGCACCGCCGTGCCGGCCTCGGAACCGATCAACGACCGAACCACCCAGAACGTCGCCATCGCGTTCGTGATCGCGTTCCTTCTGACGTACGCGGTCTTGGTGGCGCGCTGGTCGAGCGATACCCGCGTGCGGAGCCTTGCGGACGTGGAAGCCGCGACCGGGATCGCGCCAGAGGTGCTCGTACCTCGACGCTCGTCGAGGGCTGCTGAAGGGTTCGAGCACGCGATGGGTTGGCTCCACGTGCGACTCCGACCGTCCGATCTCGCGAGCGGTGTCGTGCACGTTGTCACCTGCTCACGGGATGCGCGCGAGAAGGCCGATATCGTCGTTCCCATCGCCGAGACGCTGGCCGCGAGCGGATACCGAGTCCTGCTCGTCGATGCGGACATGGAGGACGCGACGACGACGCGCCGGTTGGGACTGGTCCCGAACTCGGTCACGTCGCTCGAGCGGGCGTTGCTGGCGCCGCAAGAGGCACACCGTCCGGCTCACATCGTTACCGACATGCAGACCGGCTTCGACGTGATCCCGAGCTTCCGACGCTTGGTGGGTGCCGTGCCGCTGCTGGACATGGGTTTCCGCGAACTCGTCGCGAGCTGGCGTTCGACCTACGACGTCATCCTCGTCGACACGCCGCCGATGCTTCCCGTGCCTGACACGCGGGCCATCGTGGAGTTGGTCGACTCTGTGCTGCTGGTGGCAGCGATGGGACGGACCCAAGCAGCCGACTTGCGCGAGGCCCGAGCCCTACTCACCGAAGCTAGTGGAACGAGGATTCGGACGGTCTTGGTCGAGCCGCTCAGGACGCAGCGCGAGCGCGCGCGCGCAAGGGCTTCCGTGACGGGGGCGACGCAAGCCGCCGAACGAACCGCCGGTTCGCAGCGGGTGAAGGCAGACGTGCGGACCCGCAGTTCCCGTCGGTGAGCGGTATCGCAACGGGACGCTCGCTCGTCGATGCCGTGTGACGACCGTCACAGCCAACCGGCCGTAATGATTCTAACGAAGCCGCCAAGTAGGGTTCTCCCAAGCCGCGATCCGATCGATCGCAGCCCTTCAGGTCAGCGCGGACGCCTTGATCTCGCTCTCATCTTAAGAGCTGACCGAAGACTCCCCATCACGCGACGCGGCCCGGGCCGACTAGCGGGATGACACGTAGGAGAACCATAGGATGCGGAACTACCAACCCCTTCCCTCCATCCTCGTCGCGAGGGGCTTGCGCGCTCGGTCAGCGGCATGAACCGCCTCCGCGTGCAACGTAGAATCTCTGGCATGCTCTGGTCCGGCGTGCTCGCGCTCGTTGCCCTGCTCTCGGCATGCTCGCAAAGCCTGACCCCGCCGACCACGAACGATCCGACTTCGGAGTGGCGGTCCGCCGACATCGGTGGCGCCTTCGGGGGCTACACCCTGGTCGAGGGCAACGAGATCACCCTCCAGGGCATCGGCGACGTCGCCTTCGATGCCGACGAGTTCCACTACGCGTACAAGACCCTTTCCGGCAACGGAACGGTCGTTGCACGGCTTGCGAACCACAACGGTGAGACGCCGCTCGACTCCGTCTGGCCCAAGGCGGGCCTGATGATCCGCGGGAGTCTGGACGCCGGTGCCGCGAACGTGCTGCTGTACCTAGTGGACAACGCTGCGTTCCAAGGGGCGGTCTTGCAGGAACGCCGTACGGCCGCTGCCCAGACGAACGTGATCGGCGCTCAAGGGGGCGTTCGGGCGCCGTACTGGTTGCGATTGGAACGGGACGGGTCCACCGTCCGCGCCTCGACCTCGGCGGATGGATCGACCTGGACGTTGGTCGGGACTGCCACCGTGGCGTTGGGCCAAGAAGCCCTGGTGGGCCTCGCGGTAGCGAGCGGCGACCGGGCTGGCATCGATGTCATGGAGGCCGTGTTCGATAGCACCCAGGTGACGGCGGCGAAGCCGCCAAGCGAGCCTCAACCGGGCGAACCCACGCCTGAGCCGGAGCCCAACCCGGGACCGCGGACATCCGTGACCTACACGGTCGACGGCACGGGCATCTTCCCGAACCCGGAACGCGGTTGGCATGGGGAGGTCAACCTGCTGGCGCGCACCGGGTACACCTCGGTGGTCGCAAGCGGCTACACGCTGGCGAGGAACTACATCCGCCTTGACGACTACCGGTACGGTCCGTTGCCAGCCTCGCTGCTGGACAACCTACGCACCGGCCTGGCCGAAGCCCGGCGCTACGGGATCAAGATCATCCTGCGCTTCTCGTACAACTTCGGGTGGGACGCGGACGCGCCGCTCGCCAACGTGCTGACCCACATCGAGCAACTGCGCCCGGTGCTCGAGGAGTACCACGACGTCATCGCCGTGCTCCAGGCGGGCTTCATCGGCGCCTGGGGCGAGTGGCACAGCAGCACCAACGGGCTGCTCACGACGGACAACAAGCGCGCGATCGCGGGCGCGCTGCTCGACGCGTTGCCTGAGGACCGCATGATCCAGATCCGTACGCCCGGCCACATCCGGGACGTGGTCGGTTCGCCGTCGGCGAGCGTAGATTGGTTCGGAACGAGCCAGCAGGCCCGGATCGGGTTCAAGAACGACTGCTTCGTGTCCTCCTCGAACGATGCCGGCACCTACCTTGGCGACCAGACCCAGGACCGGTCCGAGGCCGCGTTCTTGTCGGCGTACACCCCCACCGGCGGCGAGACGTGTGAGATCGAGGCTGGCAGCGCTCGCAACTCCGGGCAGACCGCGTTGCGCGAGATGGCGGAGTACCACTGGGACTACATCAACAGCAACTGGTACACGCCGGTGTTGAACCGCTGGCGTTCCGAGGGTGTCATCGACGAGATGTCCCGCCGACTCGGCTACCGTCTGCAGCTCCGGAGCGGGGCCGTCACCGAGCAGGTCGCGCTGGGGGACACCGTCACCGTGCAACTCGACATGGACAACGTCGGCTTCGGGAAGGTCTACAATCCTCGACCGATCGAGATCGTCCTGCGCAACACTGCAACGGGTGTCGAACACCGTTTGCGCGTCACGGCCGACGCACGGGGTCAGTTGCCGCTGGCCGGGGAGTCGCGCACGCTGCAGCTGAGCGCCCGAGTTCCCGCCGACCTCGAGGCGGGTAGCTACCGCGTGCTGCTGAATCTGCCCGACGCTGCGCCGAACCTCGCCGACGACGCTCGCTACAGCATCCGCCTTGCCAACGTAGGGACCTGGGAAGCGTCGACCGGGTTCAACGACCTGCTGCTCACCACGAACGTGGTTCGCTGAACGACCCGCGATCGTCGCCCGAACCTGGCACCCGACGAGCCCATGATCCGCTCGTCGGGTGCACTACTCTGGTCCGATGCCGCGCCGCCGTTCCCGACGGGCGACCAGGAAGGCGCCGACTTCGCGCCGGTGGAACAGAGCCATCGCGGCGGCGTAGGCGACCAGGCCCACCACGATCTGCACCACGAGCGCTGCCGGCCCCTCGAGCGTGCGCAGCGGCGCCACGACGAGCACCATCACCACGGTGGCGATCACGATCTTCGCCGCCCCTACGGACGGTGGCGGTAGGGGGAACACGCGGCGCGCGAGCCAGGTCCCCATCGCCACCGCCACCACGTACGACACCACCGTTGCGTAGACCGCTCCCATCACATCCCACCGCGGGATCCACCACAGGTTGAGCAGCACGTTCGTCAGGGCGGCGACGGCCATGACCCACACCTGTCCCATGGTGCTTCGGCCGAGCTGGAACGCCAGGTCCACGTAGAAGCTCTTCATCCCGCCAAGCCAAGCCGCAAGGGCGATCCAGGGCACGATGTGTACAGCCGCGTCTCGGAACGCCGCTCCTACGAAGACCAGCGAGACGTTCGACGCGAGCATCGCCAACCCCGTCGCTGCTGGAAGCGAGATCGCGAGCAGCAGGTACGTGTTGCTTCGAACCTGGTCGCGGGCTGCCTCGACGCCGTTCCGCTCCAGCGCGCGGACCGCCAGCGGGTACGCAGCGAGGTTCACCACCATCATCAACATCCCCAGCGTGAACTGCGCGAGGTCATAGGCAACCGCGTAGCGCCCTGCGGACGCCGTATCGACCATGGCAGCGATGAGGAAGCGGTCCGAGCTGTTCACCACGAACGCTAGCGCTGCGGTGGTGGCTAGCGGAGCCCCGTACATCACTAGGTCGCGCAGGACGGCGGGATTCGCCGATCGCAGCGGCACGCCGAGCCAAGGCCGAATGCCGCCGAACATCACGAGCGGCAGCGCCATGGCAAGGAGCAGCCCGACGAGCGGTCCAAGCTCGCCCCAGTCGAACGCCACCAGCATCGCGCCCGCACCAAGGGCGACGATGGCCTTGGCGATCGCGAACAAGCCGTAGCGAGCAGGAGCAAGCTCGGTTCGGGTGAACTCCAGGTTCAGTTCGTAGAACGACTGCAAGGCGAGGAGGGCAGCGCCGACGAGGATCAGGCGACGGGTGGCGGAATCGAACGGCCCGACGACCGCCGCGATCACGGCGACCACGGCCAGGAGCGCAGCCAGGCGTAGGAACGTCGTCAGGATCGTGGCCAGCAGGCGCTGGCGCGGATGGGCGTCGCTGGGAAGGAAGCGGAGGAGCCCCAGACGGAGCCATTGGAACGCGAGGGCGTCCACGAGCCCGGCGGCGGAGATCACCAACGCGTAGCGGCCGTACTCGGTGGGCGAGAGGATGCGGCTGAACACGGCGAGCGCAGCGAAGTTGACGATGCCAGGAACGCCTCGGGCAAGCAGGTAGACCGCGGTGTGTCGCAGCAGCATGGCGCAAGCCTACTGCGCCGTGCAGCGGGCGGCGCTGCGCGACCACGGTCGGGTGGCGCGTCCGACGCGTGAGGTGTGAAGGGCGCGATGTGCGCCGGCACGAAGGGCGGGCATAATGGTGCCAGCAGTCGGATGTGCCGCCGTGCCGTCGTTGACGCCCGGGCAGTGAGCACCCCGAGCTGCGTCACGTTGCGATCCTGCCATGCCTACGCGACCCGCTCCTGTCGTCTCCCTGTTCTTGCCCACGCTTGCCGGTGGTGGAGCCGAACGCGTGATGCTGAACCTGGCCGAAGCCTTCCGCGACCGCGGAGCCGACGTGGACGTGGTCGTGGGGAGTGCTGTCGGTGCGTTGGCGGGTCACGTTCCGCCCGGGATACGGTTGGTCGACCTGGGGGCGCCTCGGGTGCTGTTCGCCGTGCTCCCGTTGGCGCGCTACTTGCGGCGACGCCGTTCCGACGTCGTCATCGCCTCGCTCGGCCATGCCAACGTGGCCACGGTCGCCTCCCGGCTGCTCTCCGGAGCGCGCACCAAGGTCATCCTCACGGAGCATCTCGCGATCGACGATCGGGCAGCTAGCATCGGGGACCAGCTGTTCCGTTGGCTGGCACGCGCCTTCTACCCTCGTGCCGATGCCATCGTGGCCGTCTCGAACGGCGTAGCGGACTCGTTCTCCGTCGCCACCGGCATCCCACGTGATTCGATCGACGTCATCTACAACCCCGTGCTCACGCCCGCCTACTGGCGATCCGTACGCACGCCCGCCAGCCACCCTTGGTTCGCCGACGGTTCCCCGCCGGTCGTGCTGGGAGTAGGGCGCCTGATGCCCCAGAAGGACTTCCCCCTGCTGGTGCGCGCGTTCGCCCGCCTGCGTGCCTCGGGCATGCCGGCGCGCCTGATGATCCTCGGCGAGGGCCCTGAGCGTGACGCCATCGTGCGCGAGGTGGAGCGGACCGACCTGTCCCTCGACGTGGACGTAGCGCTCCCTGGCTTCGTCGCGCCGCCGTATCCGATGATGGCAGCGGCCGGTGTCTTCGTCCTGTCCTCCCGTAGGGAGGGCCTGCCCACCGTCTTGATCGAGGCGCTGGCGGCCGGCGTTCCGGTCGTGTCTACCGATTGCGAGAGCGGTCCGCGCGAGATCCTCGCCGGCGGGCGCTACGGAGCGTTGGTGCCGGTCGGGGACGAGGAGGCGCTGGCGCGAGCGATCGCAGCGGCGCTGACGCGCCGGCGAGGGGACGTCGACCCGGACGCCTGGCGGGCGTACACGCCCGAGGCCGCGGCGCAAGCGTACTGGGCTGCCGCCGGTCTGGACGGAGACCGACATGCGGCGTGATCTCGCGTTCGTTGGCGTGCTCGTGTTCGCCTTCGTGTTGCCATGGGAGAACAGCATCGTGTTGCCGATGGTGGGCAGCGTTGGGCGCCTGTCGGGCCTTCTCATGGTCGGGATGGCGCTCTTGGCGATCGCCGACGCTCGCGGTGTGACCCTGCGGCCGCTGCCGCTCGCCGTCCCGCTGCTCGGGGCCTTCACCCTCTGGAGCGCTGCCACGGCGATCTGGTCCCTGGACGTCTCCGCCACCATCACGGCCGTGACCACGCTCGTGCAGTTGCTGGTCATGGTGATCATCCTCTGGGAGTCGTGTCCCACGTCGGCGCGGCGCGAGCGGGTCCTGCAGGCCTACGTACTCGGCTCGTTCGTCGCCATCATCGATGGTTTCGCGAACTACCTCGCGGGCACCGAGGCGACGTTCCGTCGCTTCGCTGCCACCGGGTTCGACCCGAACGACTACGCCGTCGTCCTTGCCCTCGGGATCCCGATGGCGTGGCAGTTGCTTCGGCGTGCGCGCGGCATCGCACTGGTCGTCAACCTCTTGTACCTGCCCGCGTCTCTGGCCGCGATCGCGCTATCGGCGTCGCGAGGGGGAGCGGTCGCGGCGGCCGTCGCCCTCTCCGTCGTCGTGTTCGATGCCCGACACCTCGAGCGCCCGGCTCGTCGTGGCCTCGTCGCGTTCCTCGTTGCGCTGGCCTGTGCCACGCCGTTCGTCGCGCCCGAAGTAGCGAACGTGACCGGCACGGCGCTCTACCGCCTCGGCTCGATCGGCAGTGCCCTCTCCGGCAGCACGCTCAACGAACGTGGCGTGATCTGGCAGGCTGGCCTGAACGCGTTCGAGGACCGCCCGTTGCAGGGTGTCGGTCTCGGCGCGTTCCCGGCCGCTGTCGAACGCGTCTCGGGCGTGTACGAAGTTGCGCACAACAGCTTCCTGTCGGTGCTGGTGGAGACGGGTGTCGTCGGAGCCGTTCTGTTCGGCGCGGTCATCCTGTCCATCTGCGTGCCGCTGCTTAGCGCCAAGCGTTCTACGGCGATACCGAGCATGGTGCTCTTCGCCACCTTGATCGTGGCCATCTTGCCGCTGAGCTTCGAACTCCGCAAGCCGACGTGGTTCGTTCTCGCCATGCTCTTGACGTACCGTGCGGTGCAACTCGTGGGCGCGCACGAGACGACGACGCGGCTGGAGCGCACGTCTAGTCCGACGGCGGCTGCTGTCCAACCCGCCTTCCGTCGAGGGGGCTGATCGCGCTTGGGTACTTCGCTGCCTCGATCCATCGTCTACGTCATCACGTCCCTCGCCTACGGCGGTGCCGAGACGCAGTTGGTGGCCATGGCCCGTAGGCTCAGGGCCCGCGGATGGGAGGTGTCCGTTGCCAGCATGGTGGAGCCGGAGGCGTTCCAGGCCCTGCTGGAGGAAGACGGCATCGGCCTCGTCTCGCTCGGGATGCGTCGCGGAGCGCCCGACCCACGCGGCCTTCTGCGTCTGGCACGGCACCTCCGGAGCCAGGCGCCGTCGGTGGTGCATAGCCACATGGTCCATGCGAACCTACTGGCGCGTGTCGCGCGCGCACTCGTGCCCGTTCCGTTCCTCGTGTCCACGGCCCACAACGTGCAGGAGGGTGGGCGCTGGCGCGAGCTGGCGTATCGCGCCACCGATCCGCTCTGCGATCTCACCACCAACGTCAGCCAGGCGGCCGTCGAACGTTACGTCCGAGTTGGTGCGGTACCCGCCGGGAAGATCCGCTTCGTACCGAACGGCGTGGACCTAGCTTCGTTCAGCCGCCAGGAGGCGCGGGGCAAGGCAGTTCGTGACGAGTTGGGGCTGGGCGATCGCTTCGTGTTCCTGGCGGTCGGTCGTTTCGCGCCGGCCAAGGACTACCAGACCATGCTGAGGGCCCTCGTGGACGCGCCCGCCGAAGCGGTGCTGATGGTCGCTGGCGACGGAGAGTTGCGTCCGGCGATGGCGGAGCTCGCGCACACGCTTGGTGTCGCCCGCCGTGTCCGGTTCCTCGGTATCCGCGACGATGTGGCCGCGCTCATGAGCGCGGCTGACGCCTTCGTGCTTTCGTCAGCGTGGGAGGGACTGCCGATGGTGTTGTTGGAGGCAGCGGCCACCTCACTTCCGATCGTCGCCACCGACGTCGGCGGTGTCGCTGAAGCCGTACGCGATGGGGTGACGGGCTTCGTGGTGCCGGCGGGCCGCCCCGAGGCCCTTGCGCGTGCCATGCAGCAGATGATGACGATGCGTGCGGAGGATCGCAGGCGCATGGGTGATGCCGGCCGACGCCACGTGGTGGAGCAGTTCGATGTCGAGCGCGTCTGTGACGTGTGGGAGCGCATCTACCTGGCAGGCATGGAGGCCTCCGGAGGCGCGCGCGTCCGCATCGCCCGACGCTTGCCTGCTGCACTGCAAGGGGAGCCTGCGAAGATCCCGTGAACCTCCTGTTGGTGACCACCATCCCGGAGACGCTCGAGGCGTTCCTACTGCCGTTCGCGGAGCACTTCCGGGCCGCAGGCTGGACGGTCGGCGGCATGGCGAACGCCGCGCGCGGCAACGCGGCATGCCAGCGAGCCTTCGACCGGCTTCACGACGTCGCCTGGTCGCGCAACCCGCTGGCTCCCGCGAACCTGCGCGCAGCAGGTGCCGTGCGCGCGGTGGTGGCAGCGGAGGGGTACGACCTCGTGCATGTCCACACGCCCGTTGCGTCGTTCGTGACGCGCTACGCCTTGCGCCGCAACCCGCAGCGCCCGGCCGTCGTCTACACGGCGCACGGCTTCCACTTCCACGACGGCGGGCACCCGCTGGCGAACGCCGTCTTCCGGATCCTGGAGCGCCAGGCCGGTGCGTGGACCGACGAACTGGTCGTGATCAATCGCGAGGACGAGGCGGCCGCACGGCGTTATGGCATCGTGCCGGCGGATCGCCTTCACTTCATCCCCGGCATCGGCATCGACGTGACCGGATGGGAAGCCCGACCGGTGCCGCCCGGAGCGGTCGAAGCGGTGCGAGCCGAGCTCCAGATGCCCGCCGCCGCGCCGCTCCTCCTGATGATCGCGGAGTTCACCCCGAACAAGCGCCAGGCAGACGCGCTGCAGGCGTTCGCGCGGCTCCCGCGTGAAGCTGGCGGTGGCGTTGCGCCACACCTGGTCTTCGCCGGCGTCGGGCCGACGCTCGATGACGCACGCCGGCTGGCCGAGCAGCTTGGCGTCGTGGACCGCGTCCACTTCTTGGGCTACCGTCGCGACGTTCCCGTCCTGCTCCGAGCCGCCGACCTGCTCCTGCTGACGTCGGCACGCGAAGGCCTGCCACGCAGCGTGATGGAGGCGATGGTGCTGGGCACACCGGTCGTCGCCAGCGACGTGCGCGGTGTGCGGGACTTGGTGGGTGATGGTCACGGGAAGCTGGTGCGTGTGGGTGACGTCCAGGGCTTGTGCGACGCCATCGCCTACTCCCTGGCGCACCGTCGCGAGATGGAGCAGATGGCGACGCGAGCGCGTGCCCACGTCGCGTCGTATGACGTCGGCACGGTACTTCAGCAGTATGAGGAGGTCTACCGCGCGGCGCTGCGGCGCCGTGGGGTCGTACCGGCCTCGTGAGCCGGAACCTGTGTCGCTCACACGGTAGCCCGCATGGCGCGCCGCTATGATCGACGGGCATCCGGTGAGTCGGCACCGTTCGAAGCGCCGAGCGAGCCGTGAGGAGACAGGAGTCGTCGATGTGTGGGATCGCAGGAACGTTGGCCGGCCCTCGAGGAGCGGCGTCCGAGGAGCTTCTGCTGCTCATGGCAGGGGAGTTGCGCCATCGCGGTCCGGACGGGGTGGGCTTGTACCTGGATGGAGCGTTCGGCATGGTCAACACGCGCCTGTCGATCATCGACATCGCAGGCGGAGACCAGCCGATCGGCAACGAGGACGGACGGTACTGGGTCATCCAGAACGGTGAGATCTACAACTACCCGGAACTTCGCGAGGAGTTGCAGGCGCTGGGCCATCGCTTCACGACCCGCTCCGACACGGAGGTCCTGGTGCACGCCTTCGAGCAGTGGGGAGAGGGCCTACTGGACCACCTGAACGGCGAGTTCGCCATCGCCGTGTGGGACCGTGTCACCCGCGAGCTGTTCCTCGCACGCGATCGTTTCGGGATCCGTCCGCTCTTCGTCGCAGAGATCGGAGGAACGCTGGCGTTCGCCTCCGAGGCGCGTGCGCTGCTGCGCCATCCGGCGCTGACGCGTGAGCTCGACCCGGCGGCGCTGGTCGACACGTTCGTGCTCTGGACCGTGCTTCCGAGTCGCTCGGCGTTCCGCGGCATCCGCGAACTAGCGCCGGGGCACTACCTCAAGGCACGAGACGGGCGCGTCCTCGAAGAGCGCCGCTGGTGGGACCTGCGGTTCGGCCCGCGCGAAGGGATCCGTCAGGCGCCTGTCGCCGAGCTCGCGGCAGAGCTCGAGGCGCTGCTCGACGACGCCACGCGTATCCGTCTGCGTGCCGACGTGCCGGTCGGCGTGTACCTGAGCGGCGGACTCGACTCGTCGGCCACGGCTGCGTTGGCGCGCCGTCATGTGCGCGGCGTCCTGCGCGGCTTCGCCGTCGGCTTCGAGGATGCGCGCTTCGACGAGCGACGGTATCAGGACCGCATGGCGGAGGCACTCGGCGTCGAGCTCTCGCGCATCGTGGTCGGGGCAGGGGACATCGCCCAGAGCTTCCCCCGCACCGTGGAGCTGGCCGAGAAGCCGATGATGCGCACCGCACCGTCGCCGCTCTTGCGACTATCGCAACTGGTGCAGGACTCCGGCTTCAAGGTCGTGCTCACGGGCGAGGGCGCCGACGAGATGTTCGCGGGCTACAACATCTTCCGCGAGGCCATGATCCGTCGGTTCTGGGCCAGGCGCCCTTCTTCCAAGATGCGGCCGATGCTGCTGCGACGTCTCTACCCCTACCTGTCGGGCGATCGTGGCCGTGGCGGGGCGTTCTGGCAGGCGTTCTTCGCCGCCGGCCTGACGGACGTCGACGACCCGCTCTACAGCCACCGGATCCGGATGCGCAACACCGGGCGCAACGTGCGCTTCCTCCGAACCGACGTCCGCGAGGCGGTGGCGCACGGCGGCAGCGCAGAGACCGAGTTGCTGGCCGCGTTGCCCGGCGACTTCGGCGACCAGGGTCCGCTGGGGCGCGCTCAGTACCTCGAGATCCGCACGTTCATGGAGGGATACCTTCTCCACTCGCAAGGGGACCGCATGCTCATGGGCCACTCCGTCGAGGGGCGGTTCCCGTTCCTCGACTACCGCGTGGCCGAGTTCGCCGCGGCGCTACCCGAACGCCTGCGGTTGCGCGACCTGGAGGAGAAGTACTTGCTGCGTCGATCGGTGCTGCCGTTGCTGCCGCGCGAGATCGCGGAGCGCGAGAAGCGGCCGTACCGAGCGCCCATCGTGCGCGCGTTCGTCGGCGAGGCGGCGCCCGCGTACGTGCATGAGTTGCTTGCTCCCGAGCAGGTCGCCCGGGTGGGGCTCTTCGACGCCGATCAGGTGACGCGGTTGATGGCCAAGGCCGGCGCGGGCGACGGCGCGGCGCTCGGGGAGCCCGATGAGATGGCGCTCGTTGGCATCCTCTCCACCATGCTGTTGCACGACTCCATGGTGGAGCGGCCCACGCTGGCGCCCGCCGCCAGCGCCGACCGGATCGTTCGGGGACGCACCGTGGAGCGTCCGCTCGCCGGACACTCCGCCGGGAGGGTTTGACATGCACGCACCTCGGTTCGTACGACTTCTTCACGACTCCCTGCTGACCTCGGCGGAGCGCTTCCCGGACAAGGTCGCGCTGGTTACCGAAGGGGCAGAGCACACCTACGCCGAGCTTCTCGACGCCGCGTCACGTCTTGCGCAGGTCCTGCGCGATCACGGCCTGGAGCGCGGTGATCGCGTCGCCATCTACCAGGAGAACGGCTGGGCCACCGCCGTCTCCGTCTACGGCGCCCTGCTCGCAGGTGGCGTCATGATGGTCGTCAACCCGCAGACCAAGGCCGACAAGCTCGCGTACATGCTCGACGACAGCGAGGCGGCCGTGCTGCTGGCCGACACCAGGCTCATGCGGCAGTACCGCGACGTCGTTCCCGAGCGACCGGCGCTGCGCCTCGTGCTCGAGCATCAAGCTCCGGGCGTGGCCGCGGCGGCAGGCGCGTGGGAGCCACGCAGACGGGTCGATGGGAACGAGGTCCCGCTGCCCGTGCTCCCGTTCGAAGCGACGGTCCGGTCGACGGCGCCGATCGCGGTGCTGCCCCCGGTCGTGCCACTCGACCTCGCAGCGCTCATCTACACCTCTGGCAGCACCGGGAACCCCAAGGGCGTGATGATGACCCACCAGAACATGGTCTTCACGCAGGGAAGCCTGGTCGAGTATCTGCGCCTGGGGCCGGACGAACGGATCCTGAACGTCCTGCCGCTGGCGTTCGACTACGGGTTGTACCAGTTGCTGATGTGCGTCTACCTCGGGGCGACGTTGGTGCTCGAGGCGTCGTTCAGCTTCCCGGCGGCCGTCATGAAGCGGATCGACGAAGCTCGCGTCACGGTGTTCCCGGGTGTGCCGACGGTGTTCGCGACGGTGTTGTCGATGCACCGTTCGAGCCGCATGCGGTTCGACACCGTCACCCGCGTCACCAACACCGCGGCGCACTTGCCGGACAGCGTCGCCACCGCGTTGCGCGAGATCTTCCCGAACGCCCTCGTCTACAAGATGTACGGCCTCACCGAGTGCAAACGGGTGTGCTACCTGGAGCCCGAGCTCATCGACCGGAAGCCGGGCTCGGTGGGGCGCGCCATCCCGGGCACGGAAGTGTTCTTGCTGGATGACGATGGGCATCGCGTGGCGCCAGGCGAGCCGGGCGTACTGCACGTGCGGGGTCCTCACGTCATGCTGGGCTACTGGCGCAAGCCCGAGCTCACGGCCGAGATGTTGGTGGCCGGCGTGCTGCCGGGGGAGCGGGTGCTGTGCACCCACGATCGCTTCAAGCAAGACGAGGACGGTCTGCTGTACTTCCTGGGGCGCACCGACGACATCATCAAGACCCGTGCCGAGAAGGTCAGCCCGACCGAAGTCGAGAACGTCCTTCACGGCATCGACGGCATCCTCGAGGCAGCCGTCATCGGCGTTCCGGACGAGCTGCTGGGCGAAGCCGTGCACGCCTACGTGGTCGTGGCACCAGGCGCCGGCCTCAACGAGACCGCGATCCGCAAGCACTGCATGGCGCGAATGGAGAGCTTCATGGTGCCGGCTCGCGTGTTCATCCTTCCCGAGCTGCCGAAGACCGACAACGGCAAGGTCCGGAAGAAGAGCCTGCGCGATGCGTACCGAGACGCGGCCGGCGTATGACGTGCGTCACACGCCGCTGCCGCCGACCGCCGTACGGTCGTTGGGAGTTCCCTCGCGCGTGGTCGCGTCGCAACGCGGTCGGATCGCGCTGAACCAGGAGACACGAAGGTGCCCAACCCCCTTCCCGCCATCGAGATCGAGCGCCTCGTGCGCAGCTTCGTTCGCGAGAACTTCATCCTCGACGCAGCCCACGCCGAGTTCCCGAGCGACCAGAGCCTCACCCAGAGTGGCGTGATGGACTCCATGGGCGTCCTCGAACTGGTCGCGTTCCTCGAGGAGCGCTTCTCCTTCTCTATCCCCGACCAGGACACGCTTCCCGAGAACCTCGACAGCATCGACGCCATCGTCGGCTACGTCGGACGGCGACTCGCGACGCAGCCGTTGGTCGCCGCGCATGACGGTCATTGACGAACTGATCCTCGACGCCCAGGCCGAGACGGCCCGGATCGAGGGTGCCATCCGCCAGCAGGTGACCGAGGTTCTCCGTCGCCGGGGTGCCGTCGTCGGCCTGTCGGGCGGCATCGACAGCAGCGTCACGGCTGCGCTCTGCGTTCGCGCACTCGGCCGGGAGCGGGTCCTTGGGTTGTTGATGCCGGAGTCCGACTCCGCCGATGACACCATGCACCTCAGCCGGCTGGCCGCCGATGCGCTCGGGATCGACACCGTGCTCGAGGACATCACGCCCGTGCTCGAGGCCGTCGGCTGTTATCGGCGGCGCGACGAAGCGTTCCGAACCGTGATCCCCGAGTTCGGTCCCGGTTGGCGCGCCAAGATCGTCCTTCCGAGCGTCGTCGACTCCGACGCGTTCCGGATCTTCTCGGTCGTGGCGCAGGCGCCCGATGGTCGCGAAGTCCGCGAGCGGCTGACGCCCAAGGCGTACCTCGAGGTGGTCGCCGCCACGAACTTCAAACAGCGCACGCGCAAGATGCTGGAGTACCACCATGCGGACCGCCTCGCGTACGCCGTCGTAGGCACGCCCAACCGACTCGAGTACGACCAAGGGTTCTTCGTCAAGAACGGGGACGGCGCGGCCGACATCAAGCCGATCGCTCACCTCTACAAGACGCAGGTGTACCAGCTGGCCGCGCACATCGGCATCCCTGAGGAGATCCGGTCGCGCCCCCCGACCACCGACACGTACTCCTTGCCGCAGAGCCAGGAGGAGTTCTACTTCTCGCTTCCGTACGATCTCATGGACGCTTGCCTGTTCGGCTTCAACCACGGCCTATCGGCAGCGACGATGGCCGACCGACTCGACCTCGAGCCGTTGCAGGTCGAGCGGGTGTACCGCGACATCGCCTCGAAGCGACGGGCGACGCACTATCTGCATGCCCGTCCGTTGCTCGCAGGTGAGGTCGCAGAGGTCGGAGATGGCTGACCAACCTCGCTGGAAGGTCATCGTCGTAGGTGCAGGCGGGTTCGGCCGTGAAGTGGTGCAGTACGTGCAGGACAGCTTCCGGCGCGAGGAAGCGCAACTCGTCGGGTTCCTCGACGACCGAGCCGACGCCGAAGCGGCACGAAGATCCGGGTTGCCGCTGGTCGGGACCACCACCGGCTACACGCCGTCTCGCGACGAGCGCTTCGTCATGGCCATCGGGGACCCGACCGCGCGTGCCAGCGTAGCGCGTCGGCTGTCCGAGAAGGGCGCCGTCTTCCTGACCATCGTCCATCCGCGCGCCTACGTCGCCTCGACGGCCACGATCGGGGAGGGGTGCATCATCGCGCCGTTCGCGTCGGTTGGCGCACACGCCACGTTGCGCGAACAGGTGCAGGTGCACTTCTACGCGTCGGCGGCACACGACAGCATGATCGGCAGCTTCTGCGCGTTGTCGCCCTATTCGGTGGTCAACGGCGGCGGCGCGCTCGAGGAAGGGGCCTTCCTCGGCACCCGCGCGACCGTGAACCCCGGCAAGCGGGTCGGCGCATTCGCCAAGGTTGCGGCGGGGTCGGTCGTGTACCATGACGTGCCCGCCGGCACGTTGGCGGTGGGGAATCCCGCCAAGGCGCGACCGCTGGTCGGCTTCGCGACTGGTCCCGGCCGTCACACCACGACCGACTAGTCGATGTGAGACCATGGAGGAACCATCCGGTCGATCCGCTGGTTCCCTAGGGAGTCGGGGCCAGCAGACGCGCCATGGATGTTGCGACGAGTGGCCACCGGCAGGACGTCGCCGGGGGCTAGGTTCCAGGCGTTCCGCTCGCGGAACGTGAGTGCCGTGCAGCGACGGCACGAAAGGGGTTCACGATGAAGTTACGCCCTATACGCGTCCTCGCCATGCTGGCGGCTGCGTTGACGGTCCTGGCAGCGTGCACGACGAGCGACATCACGCCGGACGCATTCAGCTTCGATGCCGTCGACGGTGCGGAGCTAAGCACGCTCTACACCAGCAACACGATCGAGGTCGCGGGCATCGACTCCGTGACCAGTGCATCCGTGACCGGCGGTGGTGCGCCCGTACTCGTCATCAACGGCACCGACGCGACCGGCGACACGCTGGTTGCGCTGGGCGACGAGGTTCAGGTTCGCCTGACCTCGAGCGACCAGTTCGATACGACGGTGACGGCGACGGTGACGATCGGCGGCGTGAGCGCCGACTTCGAGGTCACGACGCGCTCGGCGGCGCCGGATACGACGCCGGATGCCTTCGCCTTCACCGCCGCGACGGGCGTAGAGCTGAGCACCCCGATCACCAGCGATGTCGTCACCGTGGCAGGCGTCGACGTGCCCGTGACGGCGTCGGTCTCCGGTGGCGGCGCGCCCGTGTTGGTGGTCAACGGCGCCGACCAGGCGGGCGACGTCGAGGTGGACGCAGGTGACGAGGTTCAGGTTCGCCTGACCTCGAGCGACCAGTTCGATACGACGGTGACGGCGACGGTGACGATCGGTGGCGTGAGCGCAGACTTCGACGTCACCACCAAGACGGAACCGATCGCGCCCGACATCCAAGCGTTCGATGCCGATCTTGCCAGTGTCTTCCGGGGCGGGGAGATCCAGCTCTCGTGGACGGTCACGGGCGACGTGTCGACCCTCGAACTGACCAGCGACCGCGATCCGACCCCGATCGACGTGACGGGGCTCACCGGCATCACGGTCGACGTTCCGGCCAACAAACCAACCGTCACGTACAGCTTGCGGGCGGTCAACGACGAGACGTTGGCAGAGGACACTGCTGACACCGCGGCGATCGAGATCGAGCTGTGGGTCTGTACCGACGCTGGCGACGAGGTGACCATCGCCGACGCCGGCCTCGAGGACGCCCTGCGTGCCACGCCCGCCATACCGGATGCCGGCCCGATCACCTGTGCCGACATGCAGAGCTTGATCACGTTCAACACCGACCACTACGACGGCAACGAAGGCACCATCGCCTCGCTCGAAGGCCTGCAACACGCGGTCAACCTCGAGCAGTTCGTCGCCCAATGGAACGTCATCGACGACTTGGCGCCGATCGCGAACCTGACGGCCCTCACGTTCCTCAACCTCGACAAGAACGCGTTCACCGACCTCGAGCCGTTGCGCGACCTCACCGCCCTGGAGCACATCTCGCTTTGGGACGTCGGACCCACACGCGACTCCAGCGACGACGGTATCTCCGACCTCGAGCCGCTCTCGGGACTGCCCGCGGTGACGGAGCTCTACCTGAGCGAGAACGCCATCTCGGATCTCACGCCGATCGCTGGGATGAGCGAACTCCAGAGCGTGTACTTCATCGCCAACGAGATCGATGACCTCTCTGCGTTGGCCGGCAAGAGCCAACTGAACACCATCCGCCTCGGCTTCAACCAGGTGAGCGACCTGAGTCCGCTGGTCGGCCTCGACGCCCTCGCGTGGGTCCAGCTGCCGTACAACCTGCTCGAAGACGTATCGGCGCTGCTCGACCTGCCCAACCTGTGGGCCGTCGACCTGGAAGGGAACTACCTCACCGACGTAGGACCGCTTGCCGACAACACCGACTTCCCCGCCGCCGTCGGCACCGGTCGAGATCAAGAGCCGTTGGCGCCGACGGCCTCGATCGGCTACAACTGCCTCGATACGACTCCAGGTTCCGACGCCGATGACGATGTCGCGACCCTTCTGGGCCGTGGCGTGACGGTCATCGGCTTCGACGCTGCAGATCAGCGCGTCACCTGCGTGGTAGGCGCGGGCGCGGCGATCCGCGAGCTTCGCCTGCAGCAGTTCCGCGAGTCGATGCACCGCTGATCGACGCTTCGTCGGACGACAAGGTTCCATGATTCCCGGGCATCGCCTCCACACGTGGGAGGCGATGCCCTTGCCAGGAGGGCAAGCATGCCATCGGCCGTTGGAGCCAGGCTGTCGCCGCGGCACGGACCGACCGCCCCTTCGCTGACCGGCGGAACGCGGTGACGCCATCCACGCGCGTCACGAAGCGTGTCTTCGATGTGCTGGTGGCGTCGGCTGCCGCCGTCGTGCTCTCGCCCGTGCTTGCCGTCGTCGCGCTGCTGGTGCGCTGGAAGCTTGGTGCTCCGGTCCTGTTCCGTCAGACGCGGCCGGGCTTGCACGGCCAGCCGTTCGTCATCTACAAGTTCCGCACCATGCGCGACGTGCGCGATGCCGACGGCAAGCTTGCCCCCGACGCTGCGCGGCTGACGCCGTTCGGGAAGTTCCTACGAAGTTCGAGCCTCGACGAGCTCCCAGAACTCGCCAACGTGATCCGTGGCGACATGAGCCTGGTCGGGCCGCGCCCCCTGATCGAGGCCTATCTGGACCGCTACACACCGGAGCAAGCGCGCAGGCACGAGGTGCGTCCTGGCATCACGGGCCTGGCGCAGGTGAGCGGGCGCAACGCGATCTCCTGGGAGGAGCGCTTCGCACTCGACGTGTGGTACGTCGACCATGCCTCGTTGTGGCTCGACCTGACCATCCTGTGGCGGACCGTGGCAACCGCGGTCCGCCGCGAAGGCATCACGGCCGAAGGACACGCGTCGATGCCCGAGTTCGTCGGCTCGTCCGAGGACGTCGGTGCGGCGAACCGAGCCGCGGATCCGGGCGCTGGCTCCGAAGCGAACGGTCCTTCCGGCGGCACGGTCTCCAAGCCCTGAGGCACGCTCCGGGCACAGCCGCCACCGCCGTCGACGCGCGCGCACGCGGCGTCGCCGGTGACCGCCGTGGCCTCCCGGCCGGCTGCCGCCACGGTTCGGGTGCAGTTCGATGCTGGCGGTGACGTGACGGCCCAGTTCGGACGCATCACCAGACGAACGGTATGAGGCGCTTCGTCCGCTGCTCGTAGGATGCGAACGCCTCTCCGTATCGGTCGCGAAGGTGCGCGTCGAGCTTCGGGACGTTGTAGAAGACGAAGAACACCAGCAAGAGCGCCGGGATCAGGAACGCGTACGGCTCGCGGGTCAGGCAAGCGTATCCTGTGACCCACAGCAGGTCTCCGAAGTAGTTGACGTGGATCGAAACGGCGAACAGCCCACCGGTATAGAGCATGCCGCGGTTCTCCGGCTGCGACTTCCATCGATGACGCTGGTACTCGGCCACGGTGTTGAACAGCGAGCCCGCGATGAACAGGGCGATGCCGGCGAGGTCGAGCAGTCCGAGTCGCGGCGGCGCTCCCCTTGCTAGCAGCGGGAAGCCGAGCAGGTAGAGCCCGAACGCGACGATCACGCCGACGGCCTCTTCCCAAGGGATGCTGCGCTTGAGGAACACGAACAGCGTCAGCAGGAATCGCCCGAACAGCACGACCTGGAACGTCGCGATGGTCAGGGTTCGTGGTGAACCGGTCGCAGCACCGAACGAGCTCGCGCCCGGGATGTCCTCGCCGAAGAGGACGAACGCCGAGGCCGCGATCAAGACGATCTGTGCCAGCACGATGACGAGCTTCTGGACCGTGCTGGCTCCCTTCTCGAGGTACATCCTTGGGCTCCTTCCGTGGCGCGCGCGGCATACGGTCGTCGAGGAAGCCGCCGAACGCGGGGTGCGCCGCCACCATACGGGATGCTGGGCGCCTGCCCACATCCGCAACGTCATGACGGAAGGTCGCCCGCTTGACCCTTACGCAACGTGAGCCTCTACGCTGTGCCTTCGGAGGGGGTCTACATGGACCAGCACGAACGATCGATGCAGGAACCGCCCACGCTGGGCGAGCACAAGGGCTTCGAGGTCTACCCGATGCCGATGTTCGCGCGACTCGAATGCGCGGATCTCGAACGCTCGAGGGACTGGTACCTGGCCGCGCTGGGCTTCGGTGCCATGTTCTCGATGCCTGGGCCCGACGGCCGACCCGTCATGGTGCACCTACGCCGCCGCAAGTACCAGGACATCATGCTGGTTCCGCGTGCGCAGGACTCGGCGGCGAGAGGGGACGGAGACCCAGTCGCGGCCCATCCCAGATCGGCCTTGGAGTTCGATGCCGATGGCGAGGTGACGGCCCTGTTCGAGCGCGCCAAGGCCGCTACCACTTACGGCCGAGCCTCGATCGACGAGCCGCGGGTCACGCCCTGGAACACGCGCGAACTGCAGGTCACCGACCCCGACGGCCACGCGCTGGTGTTCAGCGAGCGTTACGACGACCCGACGATCCACGAGGAGTGGTCGCGCCGCTTCGACGAGGACCGCCGCACCGGCTAGCGCTCGCCCGGCCGCGTTCGGAGGCTCCCGTCAGCCTTCCGCCGCCCGCTTCCGCGCCGCCCCGGTGGGGTTCGACAGCGCGTGACGGGCGGCTGCCCATGCCCGCTTGAGCTCGAGCTCCTCGGGGTCGAGGGTGCCGTCTGGCGCGTCGGCGAACCGCGCGACCTCGTCGGCCTTGGCGGCGAGCACCTTGTTCAGGACGGCGTGCAGCGAATCGCGCACGGCCAGGCCCTCGCGCAGCATGTCTTGCAGTTCGAGGACGCGGTTCACCAGGTCCTCTTGGCTCATCGCTTCGAGCTCCGCTCGCGTGCGCTGCATGGCGCTACTCTACCGCGGTGCGAGGGCGGGCTGACCGCGCGGTAGAGTGCCGCATGGCAGCCGATGCCTCGTCCCCGACGCCGAACGGCACACTCCCCCCGAACCGCCTGACCCTCGCCGACCTCGCTCGCGCCTACCGCGACGGCTCGCTCGACCCCGTCACCGTCACCGAGGCGTACCTGAGCGCCATCGCGAAGGACCCGCAAGGCCATCTCGCGTACCGCGTGGTGACGGCGGAGCGGGCCCGCAGGCAAGCGCAGCGCGCCAAGCGGCACTTCGAGGCCGGGATCGATACCGGGCCGTTGCAGGGCGTGCCGATCGCCGTCAAGGACCTGCTGGACACGGCCGGGGTCGTGAGCGCCGCGGGGTCGCGGGTGCTGGCCGAACGTCCGCCGGCCGCCGAGGACGCCCCCGTGGCGGCCCGGCTCGACGCCGCTGGCGCCGTCTTCCTCGGCAAGACGAACATGACCGAGGTGGCGTTCTCCGGCATCGGCATCAACCCGCACTTCGGCACGCCCGGCTGCGCCCGCGACCCGGAGCGCGTGCCGGGTGGGTCGTCCTCCGGGACGGGCGTCGCGGTCGCGCTCGGGCTGGCGGCCGTCGGCGTCGGGTCGGACACCGGCGGTAGCGTGCGCATCCCGGCGTCGGTGAACGGCATCGTGGGGCTCAAGACCACCAACGGCCGCCTTCCGATGGAGGGCGCCGTGCCGCTCTCCACCACGCTCGACACCCTCGGCCCGTTGGCGCGAAGCTGCGACGACGCCTGGGCGCTCTACCTGGCGATGGCGGCCGAGGCCCATCGCGCGCTTGCCGAACCGCCCGCGCGGTTGGTGCTCCTGGCCCCCACCACGCTGATGACCGACGACCTCGACCCCGCGGTGCGGGCGGTGTACCAGCACGCGTTGGAGCGCCTGGAGGCGTTGGGGCACGAGGTGCGCGTGGCCGAGCTGGCGCCGTTGGCGGAGGTGCCGGAACTCTACCGGCGCTACGGCAGCTTCGCGTCGCACGAGGCATGGGCGCTGTACGAGCGCGAGCTCACCGAGCGCGGTGCCGACATGGACCCGCGCGTCACGGCGCGCATCCTGGCGTTCGCCCGGAGGCCGGCGTCCGACTACATCCGCCTGGGGTACGCCGTCGCCGACCTTCGCCGCCGATTCTGGTCGGACCTACGCGGCGTCGACGCCATCGTGGCGCCCACGGTCCCCATCTTGCCGCCGCGCATCGCCGCGCTGGCCGACGACGACGCCTACTTCCGCGCCAACGGCCTCATCCTGCGCAACACCACGCCGTTCAACGTGCTAGGCGGCCCGGCCACCAGCGTGCCGGCAGGGGACAGCGCCGAGGGGCTGTCGGTGGGGTTGATGATCGCCACGCGGCCGGGCGAGGAAGAGCTGGCGCTGGGGATCGCCCGGCAGGTCGAGCGCGACGCAGAGCCTCAGCCCCGCACGACCAGGTAGAGGACGTCCGCCACCAGCGCCGGCGTGCCCGTACCCTCCACGTCGACCTCGCACCCCAACGCCAGCAGCAGCCGGCCCTCTCCCTTCGGCTCGACGCGGTTCAGCCGCGCCGTCACCCGTACCCTCGCGCCCGAGGGCACCGGCGCCGGGAAGCGCGCCTTGTCCAGGCCGTAGTTGACGACCAACCGCGCGTCGTCGGGGAACAGGCCGAGGTCGGCCACCATCGGCACCAGCAACGCCAGCGTCAGGTAGCCATGCGCGACGGTGGTGCCGAACGGCCCTCTGGCGGCCCGCTCGGGGTCGACGTGGATCCACTGCGGGTCGTCGGTGGCCGCGGCGAACGCGTCGATGCGCGCTTGGTCGACGGTGCGGTAGGGCGACGGCCCGAACGTCCGGCCCACCAGGCCGGGCAGGTCGTCGAAGCTGGGGTTCGGCATGGGGCTCCTCTCGCCGCGGGCGCGTGGCTGCCCGCACGGCTGCACCACGCTCGAGCCTACCAGCGCCGAAGGTCAGTTGCCGGCAGGCGCCGTCGGTGCCGCGTCGGGCGGCTCCAGCCCGGGCCCCAGCGACGGCAGCAAGGAACGCAGCAGCGCCACCATCCCCAGTGCGGCAGCCAGGCCGCTGGCGTACTTCACCAGCACGTCGGTGGCGATCACCTGCAGCAGCCATGTCGACGTCGCGAACGGCTCGCCCCAGAACGCCAGCAGCGTGAACACGATCGTGTCGAGCGGCGCGCTGACGGCGTTCGACGCGGCGACGCGGGTGAGCCAGCGACGGCGCAGCAGCCGTTGGTACACCTCGGTGTCGGCGCTCTCCGCGATCAGGATGGTCAGGAAGCTCACCACCACGTACCGCAGTGGCGTCCCGAGCGCCGACGCCAGCGCAACGTTGCCGACCGCGGCCAGGGCGATCACGCCGTACACGGCGCGGCGCCCGTACGGGTGGATGCGGTCGCGCTGGGTGAAGGTGATCCCGAAGAAGAGCGTGCCGACGTTCACCAGGAAGAACCCGCCGATGGGGAGGAACGAGTCGAGCGTGTAGTTGGCCAGCAGGGTCGCCGCGACGTAGGCGGCGGACGCCGCGAGGAAGCGCCCACGGCCGGCATGCGGTGGGCGCATCCGGGCCAAGGCCCCCGTCCCGAGCGCCGTCGCCGCCGGCGCGAGCACGTGCCGCAAGTCACCGTAGGCAGTGGCCGTGAGCACCGCGGTCGTGACCGAGGCCAGCGCCGCCACCCAAGCGATCACCCAAGCACGTCGTCGCGGGGAAGCGGCGGCCACCAAGTCGGCGAGCGGACCGATCAGCAACGTGCCGAAGAGCAGCACCGCCACCGTCGGCAACCGTTCCGGCGGTTGCTGGCCGAACTGCGCCAGCCGAAGCAGCAGCGCCGGTCCTCCGCCCGCCGCCAGCGCCACGACGGAAGCGACGGCGATCAGGCGCGCCGTCGGGACGCTTCCGGGAGTAGGGGAGGGGGCAGCGTGGACCATGGGCTCCGGTTCGGGCCGCGCCGAGCGCGGCGACACCAACGTATCCTGCGTCATGGCACACGAGCGAAGCAAGGCCGACGAACCCCGAACGCGGTCGACGCAGGGAGCCACGCCGACGGGCGTCGACGGGCGAACCGGCGACGATCGGTCGAGCGGGTACCTCGGAACGATGCCCAACACGCTGATGGCGACGCTGGGGATCTCCGTGCGCGAAGCGTCCGGCGAGCGCGTGGTGGCCACCATGCCGGTCACCCCGGCCCACCACCAGCCGCACGGCATCCTGCACGGTGGCGCGTCGGTGGCGCTGGCCGAGACCGTCGCCAGCATCGGCGCAAGCATGGCGCTGCCGGAGGCAGGCGGGAGCGTGGTGGGGCTCGAGATCAACGCCAACCACCTGCGGCCGGTACGCGACGGCGTGCTCACGGCGGTGGCCACCCCGCTGCACCAGGGCAGGCGCACGCAGGTGTGGGCGGTCGAGATCCGCGACGCCGCGTCGCGGCTGGTGTGCACCTCACGGTGCACCCTGGCGGTGCTCCAGGGATAGGCGACGCGCCCCGCGTATACTCGCGAAGAGGTCCTTGGTTCTCCGGCGGCGTTCGCGCCGCCACCCCGCACGAGGGGAGATGTCCCGTTGCGCGTCGCCCTGTTCGCCACCTGTCTCGTCGATCAGCTCTTCCCGAACGTCGGCGTCGCCACGGTGCGGCTCCTGCGCCACCTGGGCGTCGAGGTCGCGTTCCCCGAAGCGCAGACGTGTTGCGGCCAGCCGGCCTACAACGCCGGCCATCACGACGCGGCCCGCGCCGCGGCGCGCCACCAGCTCGACGTCTTCGAGGGCGCCGACGCGGTGGTGCTGCCCACCGGTTCGTGCGCCTCGATGGTGGTGGCGCACTACCCCGAGCTCCTGGCCGAGGACGCCACCCAGTACGCGCGTGCCCGGGACTTGGCCGGCCGCACCTACGACCTGGCCACCTTCCTGGTCGACGTGGTCGGCGTCGAGGACGTGGGCGCCGACCTTCGCGGTAGGCGCGTGACGTACCACGACGGCTGCCACGCACTTCGTTGGCTGGGCGTGAAGCAGGCGCCGCGCACGCTGCTGCGGGCTGCCGGCGCCGAGCTGGTGGAGAGCGCTTCCGCCGAGGTGTGCTGCGGGTTCGGCGGGCTGTTCAGCGTCAAGATGCCCGACGTCAGCGCCGCCATGGCGCGCGCCAAGGTCGAGGACGTGCGCGCCACCGAGGCGAGCATCCTGACCTCGATCGATGGCGGCTGCCTGATGCAGCTCGCCGGCACCATGCGTCGCGGGGGCGGGGGTCCCGAGGTGGTGCACCTGGCCGAACTGCTGTGGCGTGGCGTCGAGCGTGGCGCCTCGCCGGCTGCGGGAGCCCGGGCGTGAACGTCACCAGCGACCGCTTCCGCGACAACGCCAAGCGCGCGTTGGCCGACGACCGCCTGGCGTTGGCGTTGGGCCGCGCCACCACCCAGTTCGTCGCCAAGCGCGCAGCGGCGGTGGCCGAGGTGCCCGACTTCGAGCGCTTGCGCTCGCTGTGCGCCGCGGTCAAGGCGCACACGCTCGAGCATCTGGACGTGTACCTGGAGCGGTTCGCGGACGCCCTCACGGCGGCCGGCGGTCGGGTCCACTTCGCCGCCGACGCCACCGAAGCCAACGCCATCGTGGTGGGCCTGGCGCAGGCGCGCGGCGTGCGCTCGGCGGTGAAGGGCAAGAGCATGGTCTCGGAGGAGATCGGCCTCAACGCCGCCCTCGAGCACGCCGGCATCACCCCCTACGAGACCGACCTGGGCGAGTACATCCTCCAGCTCGAGGACGACGTCCCGAGCCACATCATCGGCCCGGCCATCCACAAGACCCGCGAGCAGATCACGGCGCTGTTCCACGAGCGCTTGGGCACGCCGAAGGACGCCACCGTCGCCCAGTTGGCCGCAGCGGCGCGTGCCGAGTTGCGTGCGCGCTTCTTGGGCGCCGACATGGGCATCACCGGCGCCAACTTCCTGGTGGCCGAGTCCGGCGCCGTGGTGCTGGTGGAGAACGAGGGGAACATCCGCCTAAGCACCAGCGTGCCGCGGGTGCACGTGGCGGTGGTGGGGCTCGAGAAGCTGATCCCGCGACGGAGCGACCTCGCGGCGTTCCTCACGCTGCTGCCACGCAGCGCCACCGGGCAGCGCGCCAGCAGCTACGTCTCGGTCCTCGAGGGACCCCGCCGCCCCGGCGAGCCCGACGGTCCCGACGAACTGCACGTCGTGCTCGTCGACAACGGTCGCAGTGCGGTGCTGGCCGACCCGAAGCTGCGCGACGCGCTGCGGTGCATCCGCTGCGGCGCATGCCTGAACGCCTGCCCGGTCTACCGGCAGGTGGGCGGGCATGCCTACGGCTGGGTCTACTCGGGTCCCATCGGCGCCATCCTCGACCCCGGGCTCCTCGGGCTCGAGCGCACCAAGGACCTCCCGCAGGCCAGCAGCCTATGCGGCGCCTGCGGCGAGGTCTGCCCGGTGAAGATCCCCATCCCCGACCTGCTGGTGGAGCACCGTAAGCGCAGCGCCCAACGCGGCCTCGGTCTGCCGGGCGAACGCCCCGCGCTGGCCGGCTTCGGCTACCTCACCGCCCACCCGGCGCTGTACGAGGCCACCACCGCGGCGGCCAGGTGGGCGTCGGCGCTGCTGACGCAGGAGGGCCATCTCCAGGGCGCGTGGTTGCCGGTGCTTGGTCGGTGGCTCGCGGAGCGCGACTTCCCAGCGCCGCCACGCAGGTCGTTCCGCCGCATCTGGCGCGACGAGTTGGCGACGGCCGATGACGCCGCAGTGCCGCCAGCGGCGGAACGGACCGGGCGCGCCACCAGTGCGGCGCCAACGGACGCAGCCGCCCGCAGCGGGCCCGATGGGAGGGGCGACCATGGAGCGTGAGGCGTTCCTGGCACGGGTGCGCGCCGCCCTGGGACGCGCTCCGGAGGACGTGGTCGCGCCCCCGCCGTCGGTCCCACCGCTCCAGCACAGCTACGACGCCGAGGAGCTGACGCAGCGGTTCGCGGCCGCGGCTGTCGCTGCCGGCATGGAGGTGATCGTCGTCGCGGACGAGGCGGCGGCAGCGGGCGCGCTGGCCGGCGTGGTGCGACGCGCTGCCAACGAGGATGACGCAGCCGCCGCACGCGGGGCGGGCGGCACGGTGACGCTGGCGCGCACCACCGAGGCGATCGTCGCGCGCGCGACGGCCGACCTCGGCGAAGACCTGGCCACCGTCGTCGCCGACGCCAAGGACGCCGTCATCGGCGTGACCGGCGCCGTGGCGGCCGCCGCCGACGTCGGCAGCGTGGTGCTCTCGAGCCGGGCCGGCAGACGGGTGGGGTTGCTCGCGTGGCACCACGTCGTGGTGCTCTCGGCGCGCGAGCTGCGGCCGTCGCTGGCCGAGGCGCTGGCGGCCGCCCAAGGCCCCGAGCCGAGCGGCCACGGGCCGGCGGCAAGCGCGTTCACGCTCGTCAGCGGACCGAGCCGCAGTGCGGACATCGAGTTGACCCTTACCACCGGGGTGCACGGTCCGGGAGTGGTGACGGTGATCGTGATCGGCGGCTGAGCGCGGCGCAGCCGCCTGCCGCAGGTACCGACCCAAGCGGGTGCGGTCTGCACGCCCGCCACCCCCAACGGAAGCGGCGGGACCTGCAAGAGGTCCCGCCTGCGTGGTCGGGGCGGGAGGAGTCGAACCACCGCCCCCATCGTGCCGCACGCTGTGGGGGACCCGGCTGCGCGACGCCCCGCCGGAACATGGGAGGCGACT
>CAZACZ010000039.1:0-12349 GCA_964483695.1 uncultured bacterium
CTGCGCCGGACTGCGCCGATCGAACGGTCGGCAGGACGCGGCCACGACCCGCGTAAGAGTCCCGACAGCCCGACCTTGCGACACTCCGCGCATGAGCGGAACGCCTGCGCGACCCACCCTGCCGTTCCACGTCGAAGCCCAGTTGAAGCACGACCTGCGCGACGTGCGGTCGCTCGCCGAAGCCAAGGGGCTGCAGCACGCGTTCGAACTCGAGCTGTTCAGCGCAGGCCGAGCGGTGGACGAGGCGTTGCGCGTGCGCACGGCGGAGGCGGGCCGCAAGGCGCAGCAACAGCTCCTCGAGCTCCTCCGCGCGTTGAAGGCCGCCCGTGCCAAGACCGGCGGCGGGTCGCTGCTGCGCTGAGGCGAGGGAGCCCTGCCCCGCTCGACGGCGCCGCCCGCCACGGCACGTCGTGGCGCGCGGCGTCCCCAACCGCCCCCTTGGTAGCGTGGTGCCATGGAGATCCTGATCCTGCCGAGCGCCCACCACGCCGAGCGGTTGGCGGCGCGCCTGGTGGCCGACCGGCTGCGCGCCAAGCCCGACCTCGTGCTCGGTTGCGCCACCGGTCGCACGATGGAGGGCATCTACGCCGAGCTGGTGCGGATGCACCGGGAGGAGGGCGTCTCGTTCGCGCGGGCGCGCACCTTCAACCTCGACGAGTACGTCGGCTTGGCGCCCGACGACGAGCGCTCGTACCATCACTACATGCGGCGGCACCTGTTCGCGCAGGTCGACATCGATGCAGCGCGCACGCGCTTGCCGAACGGCGTGGCCGCCGACCTACCGGCCGAAGCGCGTGCCTACGAGGCGGAGATCGCGGCCTCCGGCGGCATCGACCTGCAGCTCCTTGGCCTGGGCAGCACCGGCCACATCGGGTTCAACGAGCCGCTGTCGTCGTTGATGTCGCGCACGCGTGAGAAGGCGCTGGCACCGGCGACACGCGCCCAGAACGCGCCGATGTTCGGCGGCGACGTGACCGCCGTGCCGACCCGGGCGCTGACGATGGGCGTTGGCACCATCCTGGAGGCCCGCGAGATCGTCATGGTCGCGACCGGACCGCACAAGGCGGAGATCCTGGCCACCGCGACCGAAGGGCCGATCACGGCCATGGTCAGCGCCACCGCGCTGCAACTGCACCCACGGTGCCGCGTGCTGGTGGACGAAGCAGCTGCCGGCCGGCTGCAGGGCCGCGCCTACTACCGCTGGATGTTCGAGAACGAGCCGGAGTGGGAGCCGTACCGCGCCTGGTTGCGCTCGGGCTGAGGCGCGCGGCCCACCGACCGGGACAGTTGCCCCTACACCGCCCGGATAGCATGAAGCGCATGCTTCGGCCACCGTCCGGCGACCGCGCGACGCCCGTCCCAGCGGGCATCGCGCTACCACGTCCCCCGCTCCGGGGCCACTGCGGGCGCGTGCCCGGTGCGTGGCCGGCGCTGGTCGCGGGAGCGGCGGTGTCGCTGGCCGGGATGCTGCCGGGGGCACCGGCCGCGAGGGTGCTCGCCGCTTCGCCTCCGGACGTCGCCACCGTGACGCTCACGCCCGGCACCCCGTGGCCGACGTTGCGGCCGGGGGACGTCGTGGTCCTCGCGGCCGGAACGTACCAGGGTCCATGGGAGATCGCCGTGCCCGACGTGCGACTGGAAGGAGCCGGCGCCGTGCTGCTCGGCCCCGAGGACGGTAGCGCCTTGCTGCTGAGCGCGCCCGGCATCGCCGTGCACGGCCTCGAGGTCCGTGGCGGCGGCAGCAGCACCGACCTCTACGCCGCGGACGCCGCCGTGTGGCTGCTGGGCTGCGACGGCTGCAGCCTCACGGACCTGCGCGCCAGCGGCACCCCGAGCGGCGTGCGGGTGGAGGCCTCGCATGATGTCGCGCTGCTGCGCCCCGTCCTGAGCAGCGGCCCGGGCGCGCCCGGCATCAACGCCTACGACGCGGCGGGCCTGCGCGTCCGCGGCGCGCGCATCGACGGCTTCTTGGACGGCGTCTACCTCGAGTCGAGCGACGACGTGGTGGTCGAGGACAGTCAGATCGCCCACGCCTTCCGCTACGCGTTCCACGCGATGTTCAGCCGCGGCACCACGCTGCGCCGCAGCACGCTGACGCGCAACAACGTCGGCTCCGCCGCGATGTACGGCCGCGACGTGACGATCGAGGAGAACGTCTTCGAAGGCCACGTCGGGCCGCTGGGGTTCGGGCTGCTGCTGCAGGAGGTCGCCGAGGCGGTGGTGCGCCACAACACCTTCGTGCGCAACACCGTGGGGGTGCTGATCGTCTCGGTACCGGACGTCACGCTGCAGGACAACGACGTGCTGGACGGCGGGACCGGGATGCTGGTGCGACGCACCCCGACCTCCAGCACCAGCGCCGTGCAGGCGTTCGCGAACCGCTTCTTCGGCAACGTCACCGACGTGGCCGTCGACGACCCGGAGGCGGCCGTCACGCTCGTCGGCAACGCCTACGAGACGGCCAGCCGTCTCGACCTCGACGCCGACGGCGTGTCCGACGTGCCGCACGTGCCCAGTTCGTCGTTCGCGCTGCTCATGTCGCGCCAGGCCGACCTCTCCCTGTACGCGCTGAACCCGGGCGTGCTGCTGTGGGAGACGGCGGAGGCGGCCGTGCCGGCGCTCCGCCTCGCGACCTTGCAGGACCCCGTGCCGCGCCTGCCGCAGGCCAGCATTGGCGACCGCGCTGCGAACGCATCTCCTGGGGCGCCGGCGGGGCTGCTCCGAGGGACCGCCGGCACCTGGTGGGCCGCCGCGCTGGTGCTCGTGGCGGCCGCCTCCGGTGTCGGCGTGGCGACGCGCCGGACGGGGCTCCCGTGAACGCTGCCGCGCCCGCCATCGTCGTCCGCGACGTCACGCGCCGCGGCCGGCTGCGCCGGGTGAGCCTGAGCCTGACCCAGGGCGCTCTGGCGCTCATCGGTGCCAACGGCGCCGGCAAGTCCACCTTGCTCCACGTGCTGGTCGGGCGGCTGGTGCCCCACGCCGGCGAGGTGCTGCTGTTCGGCCACGCACCTCGCAGCGCGGCCGCCGCCGCGTTGCGCGCCTACGTCCCGCAACGCATCGTGTTCCCCTCGCACCTGCGGGCGAGCGAGGTGCTCGCCGCGGCGGCCCACGCGAAGGCGGCCAGCGGCGCCCAGGCGCGCACGGCAGCCGAGCGGATGGGCCTCACCGAGGTGCTCGACCGTCGGGTGGGTGCGCTGTCGGGCGGGATGACGCAGCGCCTCGCCCTGGCCGCCGCGCTGCTGGACGAACCCCCGCTGTGGTTGCTCGACGAGCCGGCGTCTGCGCTCGACGCCGGCGGCCTGACGCGCTTGACGGCGTGGTCGCGCGAACACGTGGCGGCCGGTGGCTCGATCGTCGTGAGCGCCCACCGGCCCGAGGAGGTCGAAGCGTTCGCCGCCGACGCCTGCCTGCTGCGCGCCGGCGAGGTCATCGACCGCCTGCCGGTGGCGGCGCTGTTCCGCTACACGCTCGAGCGGCCCGGCGAGGCGCCCGCGCCGATGCCTCGGGACTGGCACGTGCGGCGCGAGCCGACGCAGGCGCTGCGGGACGTGCTGGGTGAGCGACGTGGCTGAGCGCGCGCGCTCCCTCCTGCTGGCGCTGGTGCTGGCGCTCGGCAGCACGGTGGCGGTCTCGATGCATGCCCGGATGGTGCACGGCGAGGACTGCGACATGCCGACCTTCGCTCGCGGTGCCCCCACCATCCTGAGCACGCCTGCCGCGCCTCCGACCCCCGTGCTGGCCCCCGCGCCAAGCCGGGCGACGCTGGCCGTGTACGACGCGACGCACCAGGACCCCACCGACAGCGACCTCCCCGCGGCCGATCGTTGCCGCGGGCCGCCGTCGACCTGACCACGCCAGCGGCCACCATGGCCGGACGCCATCGCAACCGATGACGCGTCGTACGAGCAGCCTTCGGCGCCTTCGCGGCGCCTCGGCAGGATGACGTTCGCATCATCGTCTCCCCCCGAGAGGACCTTCTTCATGACCACCGATCGCCGCGCCTTCCTCCGGCGCCTCGCCGCCGCGGGCCTCGCCGCGCCCTTCGTGTTGCAGCAGGCCGCGGCGCAGATGCAACACGGCCACGGCATGACCAGCCCCATGACGGCCGCCCTACCGAGCGCCACCGGACCCGACGTCTTCGCGCCGCACGCCATCCCGTGGGACGACGGCAGCTGCGCCTTCTGCAACATGACGCTTCGTACCCCGAGCGGCGCCGCCGCCCCGGCGGGCTTCCGCGAGCGGACCTACGCCCAGATCCGCCTGGGGGACGGTGCCGAGGCGAACGAGGCCGGCACGTTGCACTACGAGTCGATCGCGTGCATGTTCAACCACGCCTTCGTCGAGGGGCTGCGCGACGGGCACGGCGCGACGTACTACGTCGCCGCCGTCGACGCCGCCCCCTCCACCGAAGCGGACCTGCTCCTGGCGCGATCCGCAGCCTACCTGTGGGCCGAGAACCTACAGGTGTCGATGAACGCGCGCATCGGGGCGTTGGCCGACGACGCGGCGCTGATGGCGTTCGTGGTGGCGAACCCGGAGCTCGGCAGGCACCAGCGCTACGACGCGGTGCAACTCGCGGACCTCGCGCCGCTCCCGTCCAACAACCTGATCCCGTTGCTGGCGCGCCACGCCGGCCTGGTGGACGGCTGACCGTGCATCGCCGCGCGTTCCTGCGTCGCTGCTTGCACGTGGCGGGCGCCGCGGCCGCCGGCAGCCTGCTGCCACACTGGCGGGTGGAGGCGGCGCCGCACCCGGTCACCGCCGGGATCGACGTCTGCCCGTACTGCTCGATGACCGTCGTCGACCTGCGCTTCGCGGCGCAGGTCGTGACCCCCACCGGCCTGGTGCTGACCTACGACGCCATCGAGTGCCTGGCCGACCACCTCGGTGGGTACGGGCCCACGCCCCCCTCGGCGGCCGAGGCCTACCTGGCCGACGTGGTGGCGTCGAACGTCGATGGCGCGGCGTTCCTCGAAGCCGGCACCGCGGTGGTGCTCTACCATCCGCGCCTGCGCACGCCGATGGGGGGCGGTCTGGCCGCCTTCGCGTCGCAGGACGCAGCCTTGGCTTTCGCCGCCGCGCGACGGTTGGCGGACGCCGAGACGCTGACGTGGGCCGACGTGCTCGCGCGAGGCGCCGAGCGTCCGTGGGTTCCGGAGTACTGACGTGAGCCGGGCTGCCGCCCAGCCCTCCTCGCGACCCCCATCGGCGTGGTCGCGCCGTCTCGGCGGCGCGATGACGACGCTGCACGTGCGCGAGGTGCTGCGCAACCCCTGGACGTGGCTGGCAGGGGTGGCGCTGGCCGGCATCGCGTTGGCGTTCCGCGCGCGCGGGAGCGCGGTGGGGCTCGTCAGCCTGGTGGCGGTGCTGCAGCTGTACCTGCCGCCGTTGGCCATCGTCGTCGCCGCGCCGCTGCTGACGCGCCGCGAGACCTGGGCGTTCTGGGCCGCTATGCCGCCGCCGCCCGCCGCGATGTTCCGGGGGGCGGTGGCCGGCATCGCTGCCGGACTGCTGCTCCCGGTCCTGGCGGGCGCCGGGCTGGCGGC
Source organism: uncultured bacterium (assembly GCA_964483695.1). Taxonomy (GTDB): domain Bacteria; phylum Deinococcota; class Deinococci; order Deinococcales; family Trueperaceae; genus CAZACZ01. The sequence continues at coordinate 5,547 of CAZACZ010000039.1, forward strand.
GCTGGCGCTCGGCCTGGGCGCACGCGAGCTACTGCTCCTGGCGCTCGCGCTGGTCGCCATCGTGGCGGTGTGGACGGCGGCTACGGCGGTGGCGAGCGCCGTCACGCTGGATGCGCCCCGCGCCATGGCGATGGGCTTGGCGGCGTGGGCGCTCGGCGCCCTGGCCTACGGCCCGCTGGTCGTGGCCGTCGCCGTGGCGTTGCGCGACTACCCGCTCACCCCGCTGCTGGTGGCGTCGCTGCTGGCCAACCCCCTCGAGCTCATCCGGGTCGGGTTGCTCCAGGCCTTGGCGGTGCCGGTGCTGGTGGGGCCGGTGGGCAAGCTCGTCGCCGACACGTTGGCAGGCAGCGCGCTGGCATGGGGGCTGGCGGCGGTGGCAGCGTGGTCGACCGGCTTCGTGGCGTTGGCCGGGGCGCTGTTCGCGCGCCGCGACCGCTAGCGCGCTACGTCCCTCGGCCTGGACGTCGCGAAGGTCGTGCAGGCCGGTAGAAGCCGCGCTTGGTGAGTTCGGCCGCGGTCACGTAGAGCAGGATCACTCCGACGATCGTCGCCAGCAAACTCCAGGGGAGCGGTACGAACCCGAGCAGGCGGGCCGCCGGGACGTACGGCAGCACCAGCGCCACCACGACGATGGCCTGCGTCGACCAGAACAGCAGCCTTCCGGGGCGGCTGCGGAAGAACGGTCGTCGCGTCCGCACGATCAACGCGACCACGAGCTCCGAGAGCAGCGACTCGACGAACCAACCGGTCCGGAAGAGCGCGGGACCAGCGTGGTAGACGCGCAGCAACACCTGGAACGTCAGCAGGTCGAAGAGCGAGCTCAAGCCGCCGAAGAGCACCATGAAGCGGCCCAGCTGCCGGACGTCCCACCGTCGCGGGCGTTCGACCATCTCGCGGTCGACGCTGTCGTCGGCCACCCCGAGTGCCGGTACGTCGGAGAGGAAGTTGTTGAGCAGGATCTGGCCGGCGGTCAGCGGCAGGAACGGCAGGAACAACGACGCCACGGCCATGCTGGTCATGTTGCCGAGGTTGGCGCTGGTCGTGATCTGCACGTACTTCATGGTGTTGGCGAAGGTCCTGCGCCCTTCCTCGATGCCACTACGGATGACGCCCAGATCGCGCTCCAGCAGCACGAAGTCGGCCGCGGCGCGCGCTACGTCGACCGCTTGGTCGACCGAGAGGCTGGTGTCCGCGGCGTGCATGGCCGGGGCGTCGTTGACGCCGTCGCCCAGGAACCCCACCACGTGGCCCGCGTGCCGCAGCGCGCGGATGATGCGCTCCTTCTGGTTCGGATCGATCTCGACGAACAGGTCGGTGCGCTCCGCGTCGCGCCACAGCGCTTCGTCCGACAGCCGATCGAGCGCGGCCCCCGAGACCACCCGCGCGCTCGGCAGGCCCACCTGCGCCGCCACGTGGCGTGCCACCCGCTCGTCGTCCCCCGTGATGACCTTGACCGACACGCCCAGCGCGACCAGATCGCGGAGCGCCACCTCGACGCCGTCCTTGGGCCGATCGGTGAAGGCCAGGAACCCGACGAAGTCGAGATCCGCCTCGTCGTCGTGGCCGTACGCCGGACGATCGGGCAGGTCGCGCGCCGCGACCGCCAGGACCCGCACGCCCTGGGCGCTCCAGGCGTCGTAGCGACGCGTGAGCGCGGCACGTGCCGCGTCGTCGAGCATCGCGCCGCGGCACGTGGTGCAGGCCTGCAGCACCGCGGCGAACGCCCCCTTGGTCACGAGGCGCACGGCCGGTCCGTCTTCGACGACGACGCTCACGCGCTTGCGCACGAAATCGAAGGGGATCTCTGCACGCTTGCGCACGCCGGCGCCCACGTCGCGGGCGGCGCGCACGATCGCGTCGTCCAGCGGGCTAGGCAGACCGGTCTGCATCGCCGCGTTCCACCCGCCCAGCCGCAACACGTCGTCGGAGGCGGTGCCCGCCGGGTCGTACGCCCCTTCCAACTCCACCACGCCAGCGGTCAGCGTGCCGGTCTTGTCGGTGCAGAGCACGTCCATGCTGCCGAGGTTCTCGATGGCATCGAGGCTGCGCACCAGCACGCCGGCGCGCGCCATGGCCGAGGCGCCGCGCGCCAGGTTCACGCTGAGGACCGCCGGCAGCAGTTCGGGGCTGAGTCCCACCGCCAGGGCCACCGCGAACAGCAGGGTCTCGGCCGTCGGCCTCCCCATCAGCACGTGCACGGCGAACACCACGAAGACGGCTACCAGCATGGCGATGGTGAGCATGGTGCCGAAGCGCCGCAACCCCCGGTCGAACTCGGTCTCGGGGGGGCGCAGCGTGAGGCGGCGGAAGGTGGTGCCGACCTGGGTGTCGGATCCCGTGGCGACCACCACGCACGTCGCCGTTCCGCTCCGCACGTTCGAACCACGGAAGACGCAGTTCGTGCGTTGCGCCAGGGTGGCGTCCACCGCCACGACGCCGGGCGCCTTCGCCACCGGGAAGCTCTCCCCGGTCAGCACGGCCTGGCTCACGAAGCAGTCGCTGGCCTCGAGCACCACCGCGTCGGCCGGCACCAGGCTGCCCGCGGCCAGCAGCACGAGGTCGCCCGGCACCACCTCCTCGGCGAAGACCGAGCGCGCCGCCCCGTCCCGCACCACGTTGCAGCGCGTGCGCACCCGTTCCCCCAGCACCGCGGCGGCGGTGTCCGCTCGGTACTCGCGCTGGAAGCCGATGACGACCGACGCCAGCACGATCCCTAGCACGATGGCGGTCTCGGTCCAGCCTCCGGTCAGGGCGGACACCGCTGCTGCGAAGACCAGCAGGGCGAGGAGCGGGCTGCGGAGTTGATGACCGAGCGCGCGCCAACGCGATGGCGGGCGCCGTTCGTGGAGCGCGTTCGACCCGAACGCCACCAGACGCCTGGCCGCTTCCTCCGCAGCGAGGCCCTCGCCGCCGGTGGCCAAGCGCGCCATCAGCGCACCCGGCTCGAGCGCCCAGTACCCTTCCACCAGGTCGGGCCGCGCGCCCAGCCTCCCGGCCCGCAGCGTCGACCGCCACGCCAGCATCCCCGGCCCGAGCGGCAGCCAGAAGCTGAGGGCGCGGAACGCGAGCGTGGCCGACAGCGCCACCGCCAACTCGACGCCCACCGACCGCAGCGCCAGCACCGAGGCCGCCTCGAACGTGCCGAGGCCCCCGGGCACCGGGCCGAGCGTGCGGAACAACGACGCGATGATGTAGCCGGTGAAGACCGCGGGCAACGACGCACTTCCCCCGAGCGCCGTCACCATGACCCAGACGGTGGTGGCGTCGAGGGCGAAGATCGCCAGCTGGTAGGCGGTCGACGGCCCCAACAGGCCGGGGCTGTGCACCAACCTCGGTTCGGCCTCGCCGAGCAGGTCCTGGGCCCGGTGCAGCGGCCCGAGCCAGCGCAGCGAACGGCGCGTCGCCGGCGTCGAGCGCCCAGCGAAGGCGAGCAGCATGGCGGCGACCGCGATGGCGAAGATGCCGAAGGCGACGCCTGCCCACTCGACCAGCGGCGTCGCCTGCCGGTGCACGATGGTGACCGTCAACGCCGCGCCGAGGCACAGCACGTACGCCACGTAGAAGGTGGTCGTCTCGACGACCGCTCCCGCCACCACCACGCCCCGCGCCAGCCCCCGCGCCTCCAGGGCGCGCGCGACCATGATCGTGCCGCCGATGCCGCCGGACGGGAGCGCCTGGTCGACGAACAGCTTGGCGAGGCTCAGCCGGTACGCTGCGACGAACGGCAGCCGCGCCCCCGCTGCCCGCGCCACGCCCCGCCACACCTGGCCCTGGCTGGCGTACGTGAGCGCCTGCAGCCCCACCGCCACGAGCAGCCAACCGGGCCGCACGCGACCGACCAGCCGCGCCACCTCGCGCACGTCCGCGAGGTGCAAGCCGACGGCCACGACGGTGCCCAGCGCCACGGCGCCGACCAGCCACCACCACGCCCTCGGCCGACCCGCGGCTTCGTCGGCGCGGCTCCACCCGGACGAAGGCGAGCGCGCGTCGCTGCCCATACCTCAGGCTACGCCCGGCACCGGCTCGCGCGCGGTGCCGACGGAGCCGCCGCCAGGACATATCTCCCTCCCCTATTTCGATAGCCTGAGGCAACGCCCTGGCACCGACGGTGCGGTTCGCCGGCCACCCGACCAAGAGCCCGCCGCCCCTTCGCCAGGTGCCACGAGGAGGCGCCATGAAGGGCTACGTCATCGTCGACGAGGCGCTCTGCAAGGGGTGTGCCCTGTGCACCGAGGTGTGCCCCAAGGGCATCTTGCGCATCGACATCGGTCGCTTCACCGCGCGCGGCTACGAGCCGGCGGTGCTCGACGATCCCGACGGGACCTGCACGGGCTGCGAGCTGTGCGCCACCATCTGCCCGGAGGCGGCCATCACCGTCTACCGCGCGGTGGCGGCGGCCTAGGGGGCCGGCGGTGGCACGCGAGCTGCTGAAGGGCAACGTGGCGTTCGCCGAGGCGGCCATCCGCGCCGGCTGCGAGGCGTACTTCGGGTACCCCATCACGCCCCAGACCGAGGCGCTGGAGCACATGGCGAAGCGCATGCCCGAGCTCGGGCGCGCGTTCGTGCAGGCCGAGAGCGAGGTGGCGGCGATCAACATGGTGTACGGCGCCGCGACCGCCGGCGTGCGCGTCATGACGTCGTCGTCGAGCCCGGGCGTCAGCCTGATGATGGAAGGGATCTCCTACATCGCCGGATCGGAGGTGCCCGCGGTCTTGGTCGACGTGATGCGCGGCGGCCCCGGCCTCGGCAACATCGCGCCGGCGCAAAGCGACTACAACCAGATGGTGAAGGGGGGCGGTCATGGGGACTTCCGCATGATCGTCCTCGCGCCCTCCACCGTCCAGGAGTTGATCGACCTCACCGTCGACGCGTTCGACCTGGCCGAACGGTACCGCATCATGTCGGTGATCCTGGCCGACGGCAGCTTGGGGCAGATGATGGAGCCCGCCGAGCTGCCGCCGATGCGGCCGCTGCGCACACCCGAGGAACGGCCGGCTTGGGCGCTCACCGGCGCCAAGGGGCGCGGTCCGCGGAGCATCTCCTCCATCCACCTCGTCCCCGAGGAGGAAGAGGCGTTCAACGCCCAGTTGCAGGCCAAGTACGCCGCCATCGAGGCCAACGAGGTGCGCTTCGAGGAGCACGCGCTGGATGGGGCACGCATCGCCGTCGTGGCGTTCGGCACCGCAGCGCGCCTCGCGAAGACCGCCATCCACCAGGCGCGCTCGGAGTCGATCCCGGTCGGCCTGCTCCGGCCGATCACCCTCTACCCGTTCCCCGCAGCGCGTCTGCGCCGCCTCGCGAGCCAGGTCGACGCCATCCTGGTGGTCGAGATGAACGCCGGCCAGATGGTCGAGGACGTCGAGCGCGTGACGCAGGGCCGGGTGCCGATCCGTTTCTTCGGCCGCACCGGCGGCGTGGTGCCGATGCCCGAGGAGGTGCTCGACGCCATCCGCGCGGTCCACGACGAGGTGCTGACGGGAGAAGCCCCCGCGTCCGCCGCGAAGGCGTCCGGCCACCAGGAGGTGCAGGCATGATCGCTCGTCCTCCCGAACCGGGCTTCGCCACCGTCTACCGGCACCCGGACGCGCTCGCCGAGGTGCCGACCCACTACTGCCCCGGCTGCACGCACGGCATCGCCCACCGTCTGGTGGCCGAGGTGATCGACGAGCTGGGCATCCGCGAGGACACCATCGGCGTGGCGTCGGTGGGGTGCTCGGTGTTCGCCTACGACTACTTCGACGTCGACTTCGCCCAGGCCGCGCACGGGCGCGCGCCCGCCATGGCCACCGGCATCAAGCGCGTCAGCCCCGGGAAGATCGTGTTCACCTACCAGGGCGACGGCGACCTCGCCTCCATCGGCGCCGCCGAGATCCTGCACGCCGCGGCGCGCGGCGAGCCCATCACCGTCATCTTCCTCAACAACGCCATCTACGGCATGACCGGCGGGCAGATGGCGCCCACTACCCTGCCGGGCCAGAAGACCACTTCGTCGCCGCTCGGGCGCGATCCACGCACCCAGGGGTACCCCTTGCGCATGAGCGAGATGCTGGCGCAGGTGGACGGTGCCGCCTACGTGGTGCGCCGCAGCCTGCACGACGTGGTGCAGATCCGCCGCGCCAAGAGAGCGATCCGCACCGCGTTCGAGGTGCAGCGTCAAGGCCTCGGCTTCGCCATGGTGGAGTTGTTGTCCAGCTGCCCGACGAACTGGGGCGTCACGCCCACCGAGGCGCTCACGTTCATCGAGCACGAGATGGTGCCCGCCTACCCCCTCGGCGACTTCAAGGTGCCGGAAGGCTTGGGCGGGCAGCGCAGGCGGCCGACGCCGCCGTCGAAGGAGCCGGGCGTGGCCTCCGCCGCGCCCAACGGCACCGGCGTGGAGGGGGACCGCTGATGCACCACGAGATCGTCATCGCGGGGTTCGGGGGCCAGGGCGTGCTCTTCGCGGGCCAACTGCTGGCGCACGCGGCGCTGGACCATGGGCTGGAGACGACCTGGTTCCCGGCCTACGGACCGGAGATGCGCGGCGGCACCGCGCACTGCACCGTGATCGTGTCGGACGAGCCGATCGGGTCGCCGGTGGTGCGCAACCCGCGCGCCGCCATCGTCATGAACCTCCCCTCGCTCGAGAAGTACGAGCCGCTCGTGCGCGAAGGCGGCGTGCTGATCGTGAATCGCTCGTTGGTGGAGCGGACGGTGGAGCGCGTCGACCTCGACGTCGTGTCCGTGCGCGCCGACGAGATCGCCCAGGGCCTGGGCGACAAGCGCATGGCCAACGTGGTGCTGCTCGGGGCGCTGCTCGAGCG
>CAZACZ010000039.1:12449-22670 GCA_964483695.1 uncultured bacterium
GCGTCGCCAACGGCGCATCGCGTAGGACGGACTGTAAACGTGTACAGCGGCGAGCCCCCCTTGGATCGAGCGGCCGCGGCCGGCACCAGGCGCAGCCCCACCATCATCGACGTGGCGGCCGCGGCGGGGGTGTCCACCGCCACCGTGTCGCGCGCGCTCAACGGCGGCATCGTCTCGCAGCAGGCGCGCGAGCGCGTGCTGCGCGCGGTGAAGCGCCTCGGGTACCGCCCCAACACCCTGGCCCGCGGGCTCGTGACGGGCCGCACCGGCGTCGTCGGCGTGCTCATCCCCGATGTCGCGGGGCCGCTCTACGCCACCATGGCGCGCGGCATCGAGGACGTGCTCCACCCCAGCGGCCTCACCTTCATGTTGATGACGGGCAACCGCAACGAGCGCGACGAGAGCGCCGCCATCGAGCTGATGCTGGAGCGTCAGGTCGACGCCTTCATCCTCATCGGCAGCGGCCTGCAACACGAGCCGCTCGAGGACCTGCTGCGAGGTGGGCCGCCGGTGATCCTGATGGAGCGCGAGGGCGCCGCCGAGAACTTCACGACCATCCGCCTGGCCAACGCCGAAGGCGCGCACCTCGCCACCGCACACCTGATCGAGCGCGGTCATCGCCGCATCGCGCACGTTGCCGGTATCCGCCGGGCAGGGATGCGCCGCCTCGACGGGTACCACGCCGCCTTGGACTCGGCCGGGCTGGAGGCTGGCCCGGTGCTGCAGGGCGACTTCACCGAGGAGAGCGGCGTGGCCGCCGCCGAGGCGCTGCTGCAGGGCGGTGGCGTGAGCGCGGTGTTCTGCGCCAACGACCGCATGGCCCTGGGGCTGTACCACGGCCTCCGCGCCCGCCGCGTGCGGGTGCCGGACGACATCTCCGTCGTCGGCTTCGACGACCTCCCGTGGGGCGCCTACCTCGATCCCCCGTTGACCACCGTGCGCCAGTCGGCGCGCGAGATGGGCCGGCTGGCAGCACGCTACGCCCTCGCCTCGCTGCGGGGTGCGCACGCAACCGCCGAGACCGTGGTTCCCGCCGAACTGGTCGTACGCGCCTCGGTGCGCGACCTGCGGCGGGACGAGCGACCGAAGACCGTTCCCGACGGGAGGTGACCTCAGCACGAAGCTCGACCCACGCCACGTGACACCCCGCACACCGTACCTGGGAGGTACCAGCATGCGCAGACTCATCATCGTCCTCGCCGCCCTGCTCGTCGGCGCCGCTTCGGCGCAGTTGACGTTCTGGACGACGGAGGAGCAACCGGAGCGGATGGCGACGCAGGAGCGCATCGCCGCCGCGTTCCAGGCCGCTACCGGCATCGAGGTGACCGTCGTGCCCGTTACCGAGTCGAGCCTGGAGGAGCGCATCACCGCGGCGTTCGCCGCCGGCGATCTGCCCGACGTCGTGTTCCACCCGCTCAACTACACCATCGGTTGGGCCGAGGCCGGCGTGCTCGACCTCGACGCCGCCACCGAGGTGATCGAGGACCTAGGCGTCGGCACCTTCGGCGCTGGCGCGCTCGACAACGTGAGCTTCGAGGGCGCTTACGCCGCGGTGCCCGCCGACGGCTGGACCCAACTGCTGCTGTACCGCGCCGACCTCTTCGAGCAGGCCGGCCTCGAGCCGCCCACGAGCTACGACGCCATCCTCGCCGCGATCGAGGCGCTCCACGACCCGCCCAACATGTACGGCTTCGTGGCGGCCACCGACCCGTCGCAGGACTACATGATGCAGGTCTTCGAGCACTTCGCGCTCGCCAACGGCGTGCAACTCGTCGATGCCGACGGCAACGTGACGCTCGACACGCCGCAGATGGTCGAGACGCTCGAGTTCTACAAGAAGCTGGTCGAGGCGAGCCCGCCGGGCAACCTCTACTGGCAGCAGTCGCGCGAGCTGTACCACGCCGGTCAGGCAGCCATGGTCATCTGGTCGCCGTTCGTCCTCGACGAGCTGGCCGGCCTGCGCGACGCCGCACCGGTGCCGGCCGACGCCGATCACGAGCCCGGCTGGCTGGCGCGGAACACCGGCTTCGTCACCAGCATCTCCGGACCGAGCAACCCGACCGGGTCCGGCTGGGCGCAGCTCTCATACTTCGGCATCACCGTCGATGCCAACGTCGACGATGCCCAGGCCTGGGTGAAGTACCTGCTCGACGAGGGCTACCTCGATTGGCTCGGGATGGCCGCCGAAGGCAAGTTCGCGGTGCGCGCCGGCACGGCCGACGAACCCACGAAGTTCGTCGACGGTTGGGCCGGCCTCGAGGTCGGGGTGGACCGCCGCGCCCCGCTGGGCGACTTCTACTCCGCCGACGTGATCGCGGACCTGGTCGCCGGTCTGCAGACCGGCAACCGGTGGGGCTTCGCGGAGGGCCAGGGCGCCCTGGTCGCGCGCCTCTACGGCACGCGCATCATGGCCGAACTGGTGCGTGACTTCCTAGACGGCGAACGCACCGCCGAGGAGACGGCCGCACTGCTGCAGAGCCGCGTCAACGCCCTGCGCTGACGACCTTCCGGGCGCCGGTCCCACATGGGGCCGGCGCCCGCTTCCCCGCCGTGCGCGGCCACCGACCTCGCGCCGGCATCCACCCTCGGACCGCAGGGAGGCGCCATGGCGACACGCCACAGGACGCTCGCCGCGCGCGAGGCGCGGCTGGCGTACGGGATGCTCGCCCCGACGTTCGCGATCATCCTCTTGATCGTGCTGGTACCGGTGCTGATGAACGTCTGGCTGAGCTTCAAGTCCATCACGTTGGCCGACCTGCGCGCGCCCACCCCGGTGGTGAACGAGCGCGTTCTCGAGACGCCCACCGCCGCCGGCGAGGCGGCGGTGCTGCGCCTCACCATGCGCAACGGTAGCCGCGCCGCCGCGTTGCGCGACGTGCGGTTCGACAAGACCGTGCCGGCGGGGCTCACGCTCGCCGACGCCGACCCCCGCTGCAGCCAGACCGGCACCCGGGTGCACTGCGCCTTCGGGGACTGGGAAGCCGGCTACCGCGAGACGCTCGAGCTGCGGTTCGTGGCGGACGGCGCGTACCTGGCGGCGGGCGCCCCCGACCTGGCCGAGCAACCCGCTACCATCGTCGGTCGCTCGCGGAACCCGCTCACCTCGTTGCAGTTCACGCTCGACAACTACCGCCGCGTCATCGGCTCGCCCGAGTTCTGGCCGGTGCTTCGCACCACCCTCTGGTACACCCTGTTCAGCACCCTCGGGTCGATCCTGCTGGGCCTGGCGGGCGCCATGCTGCTCAACACCAAGTTTCGCGGTCAAGGCATGATGCGCGGCCTGTTCCTCTTCCCGTACGTGGCGCCGGTGATCGCCGTGGCGTTCGTGTGGGCCTTCTTCCTCGACCCGTTCAGCGGCACCGTCAACGCCCTGGGACTGCGCTACGACCTCTGGAGCCAGCCCATCAACTTCCTGGGCCAGCGCGCGGTCGAGCTGAACTTGCTCGGCTGGGCGGTGGAGTTCCCGGTGGCGCTCACGACCGTGGTCGTGTTCAGCTCGTGGAACTACTTCCCGTTCGCGTTCCTGTTCATCCTGGCACGCTTGCAGGCGGTGCCGAGCGAGATGTACGAGGCCGCCAACGTCGACGGAGCCGGGCCGTTCCAGCAATTCTGGAGCATCACCCTACCGAACCTCGCCGGCATCCTGGCGGTGCTCTTCTTGCTCCGCTTCATGTTCCTGATCAACAAGTTCGACGATATCTTCCTGCTCACCGGAGGCGCCGCCGGCACCAAGAACCTCCCGGTGATGATCTACGACCAGGCGTTCGCACGCGCCGACATCGGCGCGGGCTCCGCCGTCGCCATGGTGCTGTTCGCCATCCTGCTGGTGTTCCTGGTCGTGTACTTCCGCTTCGCGCCGGAGGGCGAACGATGAACGCCACCGCTGCGGCTGCGATGCAGCCCGCCCACCGTTCGCTGCCGGGAACGATGCTCGCAGCCGTGGTGGGCGCGGCGTCCAGTCTGGTGCTGGTGTTCTTCTGGGCGCTCGCCGCGACGCTGCTGGGCGGCGTCACGGCGGCCATGCCGCTCGGCAAGGCGTTGGCGTTCGGGCTCGTGGTCGGCGCCGCCATCGGCGTGCTGCGCCGGCGCCGCGACACGCCGCTGCTACCCACCCTGCTCCTGGGGCTGGCGGCCGGCGGCGTCTGGCTCCTCGTGACACGCGGGCGCCCGCTCGGCACCGCCGACACGGGGGCGTTCTGGGGGCCGATCCTGACCCTCGTGGTGTTCCTGGCCGCCGCCTACCTGACGCGCTACGGCCTGCGCCACCTCGACCTCGGCCAAGGGGGCAGGAAGCACGTCGTCGAGCAGGTGCTGGTGCGGCTGCTCCGCGGCGCGGGGTTCTCCTTCTTCCTCCTGATCATCCTCTTCCCCTTCTACTTCATGCTGGCGTCGAGCCTGAAGGGCCGCGCAGCGATGCTCGCCGATCCCACCAACCTGGCCATCGACGTCGGGCTCGGCTGGCGCGAACTGCTGACCGGGTACGTCGAGGTGCTGTTCACCTACGACTTCTTGAACTTCATCGGCAACAGCGCCATCGTGGCGAGCGTCACCATGGTCGTCACGCTGGTGCTTGCCGTGCTCGGGGCGTACGCCGTGACGCGCCTGCGGTTCCCGGGACAGACGCTGCTATCGCGCTCGATCCTGCTCATCTACATGTTCCCTGCCATCGTGCTGGTGATCCCGCTCTACGCGGTCTTCACCCAGCTGGGCCTGCGCAACACCCTGCCCGGCCTGCTGATCGTCTACCCGGCGAGCACCATCCCGGTCGCGCTCTACATGCTGCGCAGCTACTTCCAGACGCTGCCGAAGGACCTCGAGGAGGCCGGTCTGATCGACGGCTGCACCCGCGCGCAAGTGATCTGGCGCATCACCCTGCCGCTGTCGACCCCAGCGCTGGCGTCGGTCGGGCTGTACGTGTTCATGATCGCCTGGAACGAGTTCCTCTTCGCCTTCATGTTCCTCGACAACCCCGCCATCTTCACCTTGCCGCGCGGCATGGTGATGCTCAACAGCCAGGAGGTGCCGCGCCAGTTCCTGATGGCCGGTGCGATGATCATCACCGTCCCGATCATGCTGCTGTTCTTCTGGTTCGAGAAGTACTTGGTCGGCGGCCTCACCGCCGGCGGGGTCAAGGGCTGAGGTCCGGACCGTGCGTGCCCTCTTCGTCTCCACCCGTCTCGCCGGCACCGACGGCGTCAGCCTCGAGACGCACAAGGTGCGCCAGGTGCTCGAGGGGCTCGGGTTCCAACCCCACTACTGCGCCGGCGAGCTCGACGTGGGCTCCGTCGTGCCGGGCACGCTCGTCCCCCCCTTCCACTTCACCGACCCGGTGGCCGCCGGGTTGGGGGCGCGCGCGTTCGCGAGCGACCAGCCGGACCCCGACCTCGAACGCGCCATCGCCGACCGCGCCGCCGAGCTGGCGAACGCGTTCGATGCGGTGGTGGCGGACGTCCGGCCCGACCTGGTGGTGCTGCAGAACGTGTGGGCCATCCCGATGCAGCTCCCGCTGGCCAAGGCACTGGCCGACGTGATCGCGGCGCGCCACCTGCCGACTCTGTCGCACGAGCACGACTACTTCTGGGAACGCGAGCGCTTCGCGCGTTCGCGCGTGCCCGCGTACCTCGAGCGCTACTTCCCGTTCCATGCCCCGCACGTGCGGCACCTGGCGATCAACTCGCTGGCCGCCGCCGACCTGCGGACCCGGCGCGGCGTGGACGCCACCGTCATCCCGAACGTCCTCGACTTCGATGCCCCCGCCCCCGGCATCGACGCCTTCAACCACGACTTCCGCAGCGCCATCGGCCTGGCGCCCGAGCAGCGGCTGATCCTCCAACCAACGCGCGTCGTCCCGCGCAAGGGGATCGAGTTGGCCATCGACCTGCTGGCCGAACTTGCCGACGCGCGCAACGTGCTGGTGATCACCCACGAGGCCGGTGACGAGGGCCTCGACTACCTGCGCCGCCTCGAGCGGCGCGCGACCGAGCGGCGCGTCGACCTGCGCTACGTCGCCGAACGCGTCGGCGTTCAGCGCGCCACGCACGGCGCACGCAAGACGTACTCCCTGTGGGACGCCTACCCCCACGCCGACCTGGTGACCTACCCGAGCCTCTACGAAGGGTTCGGCAACGCGTTGCTCGAGACCATCTGGTTCCGCCTGCCCGCCGTGGTGAACCGCTACCGTGTCTACGCCGCCGACATCGCGCCGCTCGGCTTCCGGTTCGTGGAGCTCGACGGCGCCGTCACGCCTGCGGCGGCAGCGGCCACCGCGGCGCTGCTCGACGACCCGGAAGGGAGAGCCGCCATGACCGACACCAACTACGCCCTGGCGCGCACCCACTTCTCGCTGCATGCGCTGCGGCGGCTCCTGAGTCGGGAGATCCGGGCGCTGGGACTCGGGACATGACCGGCGACGGCGCCCCGCTGCCCGCCGCGCGCTTGGCGGCCCACCTCGCGTTCCTCTACGGCGAACGCGGCGACGCCGTGCTACCCCGGTTGCTCGAGCGCTTGGAGGCGTTCCGGCGCGCCCATCCCGAGTTGGCCTCGAAGAGCGCCGCTGCCCCCGATCAGGACGACGTGGTGCTCATCACCTATGCCGACCAGGTGCGGGGCGAGCTCGAGCCGCCGCTTCGCACCTTGCATCGCTTCGCCCGGGAACGCCTGGCCTCGGCGGTGAACACGGTGCACCTGCTGCCGTTCTACCCGTCCACCTCGGACGACGGCTTCAGCGTCGCCGACTACCTGGCGGTCGATCCCGCGGTGGGCAGTTGGGACGACATCGAGGCGTTCGGGCGCGACGCAGCGCTGATGTTCGACGCCGTCATCAACCACGCGTCGGTCTCCAGCCGTTGGTTCCAAGGCTTCCTGGCCGGCGAGGCGCCGTACGTCGACTACTTCCTCGACGTCCCGCCCGACACCGACGTCTCCAGCGTGGTGCGGCCGCGCACCCTGCCGCTGCTCACACCGTTCGAGACGGCGCGTGGCAGGCGCTACGTGTGGACCACCTTCAGCGCCGACCAGGTCGACCTGAACTACGCCACGCCCGCGGTGCTGCTGGACGTCGTCGACGTGATCTTGAACTACGTCGCGCGCGGCGCCACCATCCTGCGGCTCGACGCCGTGACGTACCTGTGGAAGGAACTCGGCACCAGCTGCGTGCACCATCCCAAGACCCACCGCGTCCTTCAGCTGCTGCGCAGCGTGGTGGACGAGGTGGCGCCGCATGTGCTGCTACTCACCGAGACCAACGTGCCGCACGCGGAGAACGTGGCGTACTTCGGCAACGGTCACGACGAGGCGCACATGGTCTACAACTTCGCGTTGCCGCCGCTCACGCTGCACGCCTTCGCCCGAGGCGACGCCCGCGCACTTCAGCAGTGGGCGTCGTCGTTGCGTACCCCATCCTCCGACACCACGTTCTTCAACTTCCTGGCGTCGCACGACGGCATCGGCGTGCGACCGGTCGAGGCGCTGCTACCTCCCGACGAGGTGGCCGCACTGGCGGCGCGCGTCGAGCGTCACGGCGGCCGCGTCTCGTTCCGGAGCCAGGCCGGCGGACAGAAGAGCGCGTACGAACTCAACATCAGCTACTTCGATGCCCTCAGCGACCCGGCCGCGGACGAGCCGCTCGCCACCCAGGTGGATCGCTTCGTCGCTGCCCACGCCATCATGGCGTCCCTGGCTGGCGTGCCGGCGGTGTACGTCCACAGCCTGTTGGGATCGCGCTCGGACGCGGAGGCCGTGACGCGTAGCGGGCACAACCGCGCCATCAACCGCGCACGCCTGGAGATCGGCGAGCTCGAGCGCGAGCTCGACGACCCCTCGTCCTTGCGTGGCAGGGTGTGGCGCAGGCTGTCGCACCTGCTCGCGGTGCGCCGCGCCGAGCGGGCGTTCCATCCCCAAGCGACGCAGGAGGTACTCGCCGCGCCGGCCGGCGTCTTCGCGCTGCGGCGCGGCGGGCACGTGACGTGCCTGGCGAACGTCACGGGAGCGCCGCAGATGGTCGACGTCGGTCCGGGGCCGTGGCGCGACCTGCTCGCGGGAACGGCGACGGTGGACGCGGCCGGGAGGTGCCTCCTGCCGGCCTACGGGGTGGCTTGGTTGGTGGCGGCGCCGTAGCCCGAGGGGGCGGTGCAGGGCCCAGGGTGGTCTGCTCACGGACGCTCACGGCCATCGCGCGTATCAGGACCGCCACCGCAGCCACGGGGAGTCGTTCGGGCGCACGGGGCCGAACCGGATGCTGTAGGCTCGTCGCATCCGCAGCCGACCCGGCCCGGAGCGCACGCCGCCCGGGGCCGCAGCGAGGAGGGCCCGCATGAGCACCACCCGCACCGCTCGTTCGCACCGTCACGTCCTGACACCGTGGAGCAAGCAGTCCGCGGTGAGCACGCCCACCTTCGCCAGGGGCCAAGGCTCGTACCTCTACGACGACGAGGGCGCGCGCTACCTCGACCTGTCGGCGGGGTTGGTGGCCGTCAACCTGGGCCACGGCCACCCGGCCGTGGTGGAAGCGATCCAGCAGCAAGCCGCGACGCTCTGCTACGTCTCCCCTGCGCTGATGAACGACGTCCGCTCCGAGTTCGCCGAACTGTTGTCGGAGATCTCGCCGTGGGACGAAGGTGCCCGCGTGTTCTTCACCACCGGCGGCGGCGAAGCGAACGAGGACGCGCTGAAGATGGCGCGCATGATCACCGGACGCCACAAGGTGCTGACCGGGTACCGCTCGTTCCACGGCTCGGCACCCGGAGCTGGCACGCTCACCGGCGAGGACCGGCGCTGGGCGAACGAGCCCGGCATGCCGGGCGTGGTCCACTTCTTCACGCCGTACCCGTTCCGCAGCCCGTTCTTCACCGAGGACCCCGAGGAGGAGACGCGCCGCGCCCTCGACCACCTCGAGCAAGTGCTCACGTTCGAAGGGCCGCGCAACGTCGCGGCGCTGCTGATCGAGCCCGTCGTCGGGACCAACGGGGTGGTCGTTTACCCGGACGGGTACCTCGAGGGTGTCCGGCGGATCACCGAGCAGCACGGCATCGTGCTGATCTTCGACGAAGTCATGACCGGCTTCGGTCGGTTGGGCGAGACGTTCGCCGCCAACCGCTTCGGCGTGGTGCCGGACATGATCACCTTCGCCAAGGGGGTGGCGTCGGCCTACATCCCGCTCGGCGGCGTGCTGGTCCGCGAGGGGCTGGCGCAGCACTTCGACGACCGCCCGCTGATGTGCGGCCACACCTACGCCGGCCATCCGCTGGCGATGGCGGCCGGCCTGGCCACCGTCACCACGATGCGCAAGGAAGGGCTGTTCCAGCGGGCCCGCGAGCTCGAACCGTGGCTGAAGGACGGCCTCGCGTCGCTCCAGGCTCGGCACCCCGTGATCGGCGACGCGCGCGGCATCGGTGCCTTCCACGCGCTCGAGTTCGTGAAGGACCGCGATACCAGGGAGCCGCTGGTCCCGTGGTACGGCGCCGACAACGCCCCCATCGGGAAGCTCGCCGTGGCACTGCGCCGCGAAGGGGTGTACGCCTTCGGTCGCTACAACGTGCTGCTGGTGACCCCGCCCCTCACGATCGCCAAGGACGAACTCGAGTCCGGGTTCGAGGCGCTCGACCGGGCGCTGCGCGTCCTGGCCTAACTTCGGGCCCGGTCCTGGGCCTGGTCGTGGGTCTGGTCCTGGGCGAGGTCGTCCACCTGCAGAGGCGGCCCGACGATGGTCATGCCGTGCGCCGTGAACAACGCCTTCATCGCGTCGGTGGCGCCCATCCCGTCCATGTTCGAGGCCTCGGCGAAGAACGCCTCCATCCGACCGGCCGGCTGGAACGCGATGATCATGCGCCCCGCCCCGCTGCCCACCAGGGCCCAGGTGTGCGGCACGCCGCGAGGCGCCAGCACGCTGTCGCCCGGCCCGAGCTGGTGCACGGTGCCGTCGACCTCGACCGCGTAGCTCCCCTCCACCACCCGGAACCACTCCTCCTGGTCGTGGTGCACGTGCCGCGGCGGCCCGCCCCGGTACGCGTTCGCCTGCTCGATGACCAGCATGCCGCCGTCGGTGTCCTGGCTCGCGACCTTGACGGTGAACGGCATGACGCCGAACACCTTGCGGTCGGCCCCGAACCTGTCCCGATCGGCGGCGACATGCACCGCCTGCTTCCGCGGCTCTTCCACGACGACCTCCTTGAGATGCAACGTCGGCCCATGATAGGGATTCACGGCCGCGGCGTCACGACGTCG
>CAZACZ010000039.1:22770-27477 GCA_964483695.1 uncultured bacterium
ACGACGTCGTTCGAGTCGGGCGACGTGGCGCATGCGCGCCGTACGAGCGGAGCGTCGGCCGGTTACTGCAGCCAACCCTCCACCACGTCACGGTTGTCGGCGATCCAGGCGCGGGCGGCCTCCATCGGCTCCATGCCGTCCTGCGTGATCATCAGCATCACGGCGCCCATCTGCTCGCCGGTCCAGTAGAAGGCGTCGAGGAAGTCGCGCACGTCCTGCGGCGCACCGTTCTCGGCCCAATCGGCGTTGAGGACGGTATGGATGCTCTCGGCGTCCCCGAACACGCCCTGCGGGTCGTCGAGGTACTTCAGGTCGTAGGCGGCCCACATCCAGTGCGGACGCCAGCTGGTGACGACGATCGGCTCCTCGCGCGAGATGGCGCGGTCGAGCGCGGCGGTCATGGCGGCGTCGGAGCCGTCCAGCAGGGTGAAGTCGTCGAGGGCGTAGACCTCCATGGCGCGGTCGCTGGCGGCCATCAAGCCGGCACCGGGATCGATGCCGATGATCTCGCCGCCGAACTCGTCGGCGTGGTCGTTCAAGTCGGCGATGCTGTCCACGTCGACGTAGGCCGGCACGGCCCAGCCGATGTCGGCGCCGTCGAGGTTGGGGCCCAGGTCGACGAGGTCGTCACCGTACTGGTCCCAGTACGCCTCGTGGGTGGCGGGCAGCCAGGCGGCCACGATGGCATCGAAATCGCCTTGTGCCACACCGGTCCACATCGGGCCGGCGTCCACGGACGTCAGCTCGACGTCGTAGCCGAGATCGTCCATCAACACGGCAGCGACGACGTGGGTCGAGGCGATCTCGGAGTCCCACAGTACGTATCCGATATCGATGGTTTCATCCTGTGCCATGACGGTTCCCACCGACATCGCCACGAGTAGGGCGAACAACAGTCTCTTCACGAAGTACCTCCGAACAGGAGTGATTGCGTATCGCATCGGGTCATGGTGCACCCGGGTCGGTCAACGGCCGCCACGCGGCCTCACCCGACCGTAGCATGGCCGCTTCGCTGGTGCAAACTCGCCGGCCAAGGCAGTGTTGGCCACGGGCACGCACGCTGGCTCGCACCGCACGTGCTGGCCGGTGTTTCCAACCGGAACGCGGCGTCGCCAAGGACGCTCAGCGGCGCGCCTTGCCGGGAGCCTTGGCGAACGAAGCCGTGAGGCGGTCGAGCACGATGGCCAGGATCACCACCGCCAAGCCTGCCTCGAAACCCTGCCCCACCTGGATGCGCTGGATCCCGCGCAGCACCTCGGCGCCGAGGCCGCGCGCGCCGATCATGCCGGCGATCACGACCATCGACAGGTTGAGCATGATCGACTGGTTCACCCCCGCCATGATCGTCGGCAACGCCACCGGCATCTGCACCTTGGTGAGCTTCTGCCAGCGCGTCGAGCCGAACGCTTCGGCCGCCTCGACCAGGTCGGTGGGCACCTGGCGGATACCGAGGTTCACCAACCGCACGAGCGGCGGGATGGCGAAGACGAACGTGGCCACCACGCCGGGCACGAGGCCGATGCCGAAGAACATCACCGCCGGGATGAGGTAGACGAACGCCGGCATGGTCTGCATGAAGTCCAGCACCGGCCGCATGATCCGCTCGGCGCCGTCGCTGCTGGCAGCCAGGATGCCTAGCGGCAAGCCCACCAGCACGATCAGGAGCTGCGCCGTCACCACCAACGCCAGGGTCTGCAGGAACGGCGTCCAGAGGCCGATGTTCTCGACCAGAAGAAGACCGATGGCGGCGAACAGCCCGAGCCTCCACCCCGCCATCCAGGTCGCGATCAGCGCGACGACCACGATGAGCGCGAGCGCCGGCAGCGCCTGGAAGGTGGACAAGAGGCCGTTGACCACGACCTCGACCCCATCACTGAAGCCATCGAAGAAGACGGCGTACTGCTGCTGCAAGAAGCGGACGCCCGTCTCGATCCAGTCGCGGATGGGTACGCGGAAGTCAAGCATGGGCAGCCCCTTCCGGGTCCGCGGGCGGGCGTTGCGGGTCCGCGCCGGGCGCCGCCGCCGTGTCGGCGTTCGTGGCGCCGCTGGGCGCCTCGACAGGCGCTCGCGTCAGCGCCGCGAGGATGGCGCCCTTCACCACCACCCCCCGGAGGCGGCGGCGGTCGTCGACCACCGCGTACGGGCCCGGGTTCTCGGCGGCCAGCGCGATGACGTCTTGCAGCGGGGTGTCGACCTGCACCGTCAGCGGCTCCGCCAACCGCGCCGCGTCCAGGTGCTCCCGGTGCTCCGCGTCGTCCAGTTGGCGCCGCGCCTCTTCGGCCGAGAGGTAGCCGCGCAGGCGCCGCTCCGAATCGACCACCAGGATGCCGGAGAGGCCGGAGCGACGCATCTTGGTGAGTACGGTGCGCGGGCCATCGCGTACGTGCGCCGTGTCCTTCGCGGGCTGCATGATGCTGCCCGCGCGCAGCACCTCGGCGCGGTCGACGCCTTCGACGAACGCGGCGACGTAGTCGTCGGTCGGGGCGGTGATGATGCCCTCCGCCGTGCCCACCTGCACCACCTGGGCGTCCTTCATGATGGCGATGCGATCACCGAGCTTCAGCGCCTCGTCGAGGTCGTGGGTGACGAACACGATGGTCTTGTTCATGCGCGACTGCAGCTCGAGCAGCTCGTCTTGCATCTCGCGCCGGATGAGCGGGTCGAGGGCACTGAACGCCTCGTCCATCAGCAGCACGTCGGCGTCCACCGCCAGGGCGCGCGCCAGACCGACGCGCTGCTGCATCCCGCCGGAGAGCTGCGCCGGGTAACTCGTCTCCCACCCTTTCAGGCCGACGAGGTCGATCGCTTCCATCGAACGTTCGCGCCGACGGGCGCTCGGCGCCCCTTGGATCTCGAGGCCGTAGCCGACGTTCTCGAGCACCGTGCGGTGCGGCAGGATGGCGAACTGCTGGAACACCATGCCGCTGAACTTCTCGCGGCGCACCCG
This sequence comes from uncultured bacterium, assembly GCA_964483695.1. Taxonomy (GTDB): domain Bacteria; phylum Deinococcota; class Deinococci; order Deinococcales; family Trueperaceae; genus CAZACZ01. The sequence continues at coordinate 25,718 of CAZACZ010000039.1, forward strand.
CAGCAGGTCGCGTTTGGGAAGGGCGGTGAGGTCCACGCCGTCGACCAGCACCTGGCCCGCGCTCGGTTCGTGCAGTCGGTTCAGCAATCGCAGCAGGGTCGACTTGCCGCTGCCGGATAGGCCCATCAGCACGAACGTCTCGCCCTCGTGGATGTCGAGGTCGACGTCGAGGACGCCGATGGCGTTGCCGAAGCGCTCCTGTGCCTCGAGCTTGGAGCCGCCGCCGCGAACGTGCGCCAGGGCGCGCTCCGGGCGCGGGCCGAAGACCTTGGTGAGCTTGCGGGTGGCGATCTTGATGGGGCGTCGGGGCAGGGCGTCGGTGCCGGCAGCCGGGGTGGTAGCGGGCGCCGAGGTCGGCCCTGCCGCCGCGGACGAAGGGTGGTTCATGGCAACTCCGTGACGGTCGAGAGAAGGGGCGAACGCGTATCGGTCGTGTGCGCGGCGCGGCTGCGCCGTTCGCGCCCAGGGTACTACGTGGCTCCGCCACGGCGCGTTCGTGCGTCCGGCGCCCGGCGCCGCGCCCCCGCGGCAGCGCGGCGATCAGCCCGCCGACAGCCGCTCCAGCCGTAGGTGGACGGCGCCCGGCGCGGCCTCGCGCAGGCGCGCCACGGTGTGCGGGTGGCAGGTGAGGTAGAGCATCTGGTGGCGTTCGGCAGCGTGCGCCAGGACGGCGGCCATCGCCTCGGCGCGTTCCGGATCGGCGTTCACCATCACGTCGTCCATCACTAGCGGCAACGAGCCGCGCTGCTCGGCGAAGGCGTCGACCAGCCCGAGGCGCAGCGCCAGGTAGAGCTGCTCCCGCGTGCCGCGGCTCACGACGCTCGCGTCGAGCGCGTCGTCGTCCGCGGTGACGAGCCGGAGCGTGCCGTCGCCTTGCCGCACGCCGACGTAGCGGCCTCGCGTGACGTGCGCGAGCGTCTCGCCGGCGTGGCGCAGCACCGCCGGAACGCGCGTTCGTTGGTACTCCGCGAGGGTCTCTTGGATCAGGTCGGCGGCCAGCCGCACCACGAGCCAGCGCCGCAGCGCGGCCTCCAGCGCGGCCTGCCCGACCGCGGCCTCGGCGGCGTGGTTCGCCAGGTCGGCGGCCGCCTCCAACGCCTGACGCGCGCGCTGCGCGTCGCGTCGCCGCGCCACCAACCCGTCTTCCCCCACCAGCTCGTGCTGCAGCGCCTCGATGTCGGCTGCTAGGCGGTCCGCCTGTGCCCCCCACGCCAGCGGCGAGCGCTCCTCGAGCTGCGCCCGCGCGGCGGCAGCGCCCACGCCGAACGCCGCCTCGACCTGTCCCTCGATGGCCGCCACGCGCGCACGCCAGCGCTGTCGCTCGTGCGCTTCCTCGAGACGCTGCTCCCAGGCGGCCACCGTCCCGCCGATGGCGGCCACGTCGGTAGCGCCGCGGTCCGCACGGCCGGCAGCACTAGGGTCTGCGCTGCCGCCCGCGCCGCGACGCTCCGGGGCGTCGACGGGCAGCCGCTCGGCCACCGACCGCACGGTCGCTTCGAACGCTGCGGCCGCGCGCCGCAGCTCGGCAAGGCGCTGGCGGTCGGCGTGCAGACGCAGCACCTGGCCCCGCAGCGTGGTCACAGCGTCGACGAAGGTACCTACGTCGTTGGGACCGACCCACGCCGGCACGTCGTGGCGGCCGCACCAGGACCGCCACGCGTCCGCCGTCGCCGCGCGCCGCTCGTCTGCTGCGGCGCGCGCGCCGCTGGCGGCTTCGAGTTCCTCGCGGGCGCGTTCGAGGGCGGCGCGGGCCCGTTCGT
>CAZACZ010000040.1:0-3702 GCA_964483695.1 uncultured bacterium
TCCACCCCGGCGTCTGCCTGTGCGGCGCCACCGTGGTGCGCCGCGGCGCCGTGGTGGGCGCCTACGCCGTGCTCACCGACTGCGAGGTGACCGCGGGCGCGTCGGTGCCAGCGCACGCCGTGATCCGCGGCCGGCGCATCTGAACGGCGGCGGGCGCTTCGGCGCCGCGGCCCGCCGGCGCTGCCGGCCGCTGCAGTAGGTCAGCCCTCGAGCCAGCCCAGCGCGCGCAGCCCCTCCACCACGCCGTCCGCCATGCTGCCACGAACGAACGTGATGCCCGAGCGTCCGGCGAGGTCCGCGAGTTCCGGTGCGTGGTTGCCCACCACGATGCCGGCATGGCGGCCCGCCAGCATCTCGCGATCGTTGCCGGAGTCCCCGGCCACGGCGATGTCCTCCTGGCGCAGCCCGAAGACGCGCTCGAGCCAGCGCACGGCGCGCCCCTTCGACGCGCGGGTCGGCAGCACGTCCACGAAGCGGTCCTTGGACGCGATCACCGTCGCTTCGAGCCCGGCCTCGGCCAGCGCGTCGCCGGCCCTGGCGGCGGGGTCGTCCACGTCGCCGGCCGACGGCTCGAGGTAGTAGCTCACCTTGTACGGCCCCTGGGCGTCGTCTTCCTGCAGCGTGAGGAACGGGACCGGGTCGAGCGCATCGACCACCGCCCTGCGGTCCCAGCCGCCCCGCTCGAGGTGGTGGGCCCAACCCCGGTCGGCCACCGCCGCATCGCCGTAGTAGATCTCGCTGCCCACCGAGCAGACCATGGCTACCGGCGCGGGCAACCCGGCGGCCTCCAGCGCCCGGACCACGGTGCGCGTGCGCGACAGCGAACGCCCGGTGGCGACCACCAGGGCGATGTCGCCGGCTCCGAGCGCCTTCGCCAGAGCCTCGACGCCGCCGGACGGGCGGCCCGCGTCGTCGACCAGGGTGTGGTCGATGTCGCTCACCAGCACGCGCCTGCCGGGCCGCAGCGCCTGGACCGCACGCGCGCGCATGCGGGTGCCGTCGGGTAGGTCGCGCAAGGCGGTCACGGCCTCCAGGTAGTGCTCGGCGTGCGCGTCCCACGAGAAGTGGCGACGCACCCCGCGGATGCCGTTCTCCGAGTAGCGCTCCCAGCGTTCGCGGTCGACGAGGATGCGCCGGAGCGCGGCCTGGATGGCGGACGTGTCGCGCGCGTCGATCAACTCGCCCGACGCGCAGAGCTCGAGGATGTCGGCCGGTCCGCCGTGCGCGGTGGACACGACGGGCAGGCCAGACGAACTGGCTTCGATCAGGGTGATGCCGAAGTTCTCCACCAGCGCGGGGTTCACGAACACACCGCCGAGGCCCGCCGCCAACCGGTAGAGCACCGGGATGTCGCTGTCCGGCTCGTGCTTCTTCGGGAGCGCCATGCGGCCGTAGAGGTCGTAGCGGTCCATCAGCAGCAGCATGCGGGTCAGCACCTCGCGCTCGTTGTCGTCCATCGCCTCGATGTCCTTGCGCACGCCGGCGAAGACGGCGAGGTTGGCGATGTGCTGCAGCTCCTTGTCCTCGCCGTAGGCGGTCACCAGGCCGTCGATGTTCTTGCGGCGGTCGGGACGGCTGATCGCCAGGACCAGCGGCTTGTCCGGGTCGGTCAGGAACCGAGCGATCTCTTGGCGCATCCGCACCCGGGCCCGCACCACCGCGTCGCCAGGATCGAACGCATCGTCGAGGTCGTAGAAGTACGGGTAGAAGCGCTCGACGTCGATGCCAGGCGGGATCACCTCGAAGGTCGCGTCGGCGGCCGCGTCGTACGACTCGTAGCCGCGAGCGACCTCGTGCCGGGTGCTGGCGATCACCAGGTCCGCCCGCCGCAGGACCTCCTCTTCGACGGCGATGCGATGGCCGATGCGGTACTGGCGCTCGATGGTCGCGTCGTCCATACCGGCGTCTTGGAGCGCACGGCGCTTGTTGCGCCCGAGCGAGTGGCCGGTGAAGACCAGCGGCCTGCCGGTCAGCTCCGCGAACGCCATGGCGACGTAGCCGGCGTCGGCGTAATGACCATGCACCAGGTCGGGCAGCGTGTCCTGGTCGCGGTAGAACGTCAGCATGCCACGCACGAACGCGTCGAGGCTCGGCCACAGCAGCTCCTTGCGGCGGTAGCGCTCGCCGCCGGCCTGGACGCGCACGATCCGAGCGCTGTCGGCGATCGGTTCGATGGGCGCGGCGTAGGCGTCGGACACCCGCTCGTCGGCGATGCGGCGGGTGACCAGGTCCACCTGCCGTACCTCCGGGCGGCGCGCCAGGGCGCGCGCGAGCTCGACGACGTACTTGGTCTGGCCGCCGGTGTCCGCGTCGCGCCCGAGTTCTAGGTCGTTGCCGCGGATGAGCCCATGCACGCTGATCAGGGCGATGTGCATGCCGGACGCGGTCGCTTCGCGCATCGTGAGCCACCTACCTTCGTTGACCAGTATGCCCGCGTCGGGGTGCTACAGTCCTTCCTGGCATGTCGCTCCTTCGCAAACCCCACGCGGTGCTCGCGCTCGAGGACGGGACCGTCTACTACGGGTACGGGTTCGGCGCCGTCGGCCGCACCGTCGGCGAGATCGTGTTCAACACCTCCATGACCGGGTACCAGGAGATCCTGACCGACCCCAGCTACCACGGTCAGATCGTCACCATGACCTACCCCCACATCGGCAACTACGGGGTCAGCGTCTACGACATGGAGTCGAACCGGCCGTACGCGCGCGGCTTCATCGTGCGCGAGTTCAGCCGGATCGCCTCGAACCACCGCGCCAACCAGGACCTCCAGTCGTTCATGGAGCAGCACGGCATCGTCGGCATCGAGGGGATCGACACGCGTGCGTTGACGCGGCGGCTGCGCACCGGCGGCGTGGTGAAGGGCATCATCCATCACGGCGAGACCGACGACGCGCTGGAGGCCGAGTTGGTCCGGCTCGCGCGCGATCACGAGGACATCGACGGGCGCGACATGACGCCCGAGGTCACGACGCCGCTGCCGTACGCTCGGCCGACCTTCCAGGACCACCCGCGCGTCGTGGTGATCGACTTCGGCATCAAGCACTCGATCGTCTACAAGCTCGAGCAGGCCGGCGCCGAGGTGATCGTGGTGCCTGCCCAGACGACGCCGGCGCAGATCATGGCGCTCGATCCGTACGGGTTGGTGCTGTCGAACGGCCCGGGCGATCCGGGTGGGCCGCGCTACGCCCACGACACCGTCTGGCAGCTGCTCGGCTTGCTGCCCACCTACGGCATCTGCATGGGGCACCAGCTGCTCGGCCTGGCGGTCGGCGGCCGCACCTACAAGCTCGCCTACGGCCACCACGGCGCCAACACCCCGGTCAAGAACGTCGTCACCGGCGAGGTGGAGATCACCAGTCAGAACCACAACTACGTGGTCGACATCGAGTCGATCCCCGGCAAGCAGTTCGTCGCCACCCACGTCAACCTCAACGACGGCACGCTCGAGGGGATGGCGCACGCGCGGTACCCGGTGTTCAGCGTGCAGTACCACCCCGAGGCGAGCCCCGGACCGCACGACGCCCAGTACTTGTTCCGGCGCTTCATCGAGGAAGTGAACGCCTTCGAGGGCGCAGCGGCGCTGCCGGCGGCACGGGTCGCGGGCTAGCGCCCCGGGTGCGAGCGCCCCGCGGGCGAGCGCCCCGGGTGCGAGCGCCCCGCGGGCGCTACGCGAAGAGCTCGCGCGAGTCGAGCCACAGCGTG
>CAZACZ010000040.1:3802-26020 GCA_964483695.1 uncultured bacterium
GCGAGCGCCCCGCGGGCGCTACGCGAAGAGCTCGCGCGAGTCGAGCCACAGCGTGGTGGGGCCGTCGTTCACCAGTTCCACCGCCATCATCGCGCCGAAGGTCCCGGTGGCCACCGGCACACCGGCATCGGCGAGGGCACGCACGAAGCGCAGGTAGATCCGCTCGGCCTGCTGCGGTGGCGCGGCCGCGCTGAAGCCGGGGCGGTTGCCGCCGCGCGCGTCGCCGTACAGGGTGAACTGCGAGACGACCAGGCACGCACCGCCCACCCGGGCGAGGTCGAGGTTCATCTTGCCGCCGTCGTCCTCGAACACGCGCAACTTGCGGACCTTCTCGGCCATGCGCAGCGCGAGGCCGTCGTCGTCGCCCGGAGCCACCCCGAGCAACACCAGCAGGCCACGAGCGATGGCGCCGACGACCTGTCCGTCGACCCGCACCTCGGCGCGCGCCACGCGCTGGACCAGCGCCCTCACGCGTCGTCGCCCGCGACCACGTCCAGCGCCACCGCCCCGTCCGGCTCGGAGACGGCGGTGTACGTCGCGACACGGGCGCGCACCGCCCGCAACGCCGACCAGAGGGTGTCGCGCTCGCTCTCGGTGAGGTTGCCGAGGGTCTTCTCGTGCAGCATCTCGAGCAGCCCGAGGCTGCGCTGCGCGGCGCGAAGGCCCTGGACGCCGTCGCGCGGCGCGAGCCGCAGCGGGCCGCTGTCGTCGCCCAGCGCCGCCTCGGCCGAGGCGCGCAGCGCGTGCACCAGACCGACGAAGCGGGCGCCGGCGGGGTCCTCGCGGGGAGGGGAGGCGCTCAGAACAACGCCTCCTGCTGCGCGGTGTCGATCACGAGGCTGCCTTGCTTGGGCGGGAGCGCGTCGAGCACGCGGCGGAGCTCCTTCATGTCTTGCCACGTCTGCCACTTGGGCGAGCCGCGCTCGCGGCTGGCGTTCCGCAGCAGGTAGGCCGGGTGGTAGAGCGGGAACACCCGCACCTGCTGCCACTCGTGCCACTGCCCGTGCGTCTTGGTGATCCCCTCGGCGGTGCGCAGGAAGTACTGGGTCGGGACGTTCCCGAGCGTGGCGATCACCTGCGGGCGCACCAGACGGATCTGCTCGAGCAGGACGGGTTCGCTGGCGGCGATCTCGTCGGGACGCGGGTTGCGGTTCCCCGGCGGGCGGAACTTGACGATGTTGGTGATGTAGACGGTGTCTCGGTCGATGCCCACCGAAGCGAGCACCTTGTCGAGCAACTGGCCGGCGCGACCGACGAACGGCCGGCCGCTCGCGTCCTCGTCCTCGCCGGGCGCTTCGCCGACGATCATCAGACGGGCGTCGGGATCGCCCTCGCCGAACACCAGGTTGTCGGACAGGTCGTGCAGTGCGTCGGGTCTGACGGCCGCCTTGCGTTCGAGGTCCTGCAGCGTCACGCGTACGTTGTACCACGCGCGTTCCCGCCGGGAACGGCGCCCCGGCTCCTACGGGCGCGCCCGCGCGCCCACCGCGCGGTTCCCCGGCGGCCGTCGCGGCCGCCAACGGGAACGCTTGGTCGTGATGCCCGGCTCAGCCGAGCGGGACCTGCGCCGGCTTGCGTTGGCTGCGGGCCTCACGCCGGATCTTCGGCTCCAGCCCGATCATCAGGAAGAAGTTCTCCAAGGCGTTCTCGCGGCCCTTGATCTCGGTGTGGTCGGCATCGGTCGAACCGGTGACGAAGGGGAGCTCCTGGTACTCGCGCAGCGCCTCCTCGACGACCTCGGCGGCGGTCATCGTCTCCGCGAGCTCGGACAAGTGGGCGTAGACCGCGCGGCGCGCTTCGGCGTGGCGCCGGAAGCCCTCGGGATCGTCGGTCTCCGCGGCACGGATGAGGTCCTGTTTGGCGATGCGGCGGTAGTGCTTGAGGCCGCGCCGGATCTCTTCCGTGCTGAGAACCACCTTCACGTCCATGACCACTCCTTCCGGGGTCGCGCGACGCGGTACGGTCCGCGCCCGGCGCGGCGCATGCCGCCCGGTGCGAGGTGTCCGCGGCCGACCCCTGATTCCCGGGTTCGTTCGCTGGATGGGTCGAAGCCCGCCGCCACCCCACGCGCGCCTCGCATCCGGGTTCGGTCGCGGGCGGCAGGCGGGGCCACGGCTCAGGCCTTCATGCTTCGCATGGGCACGAGGGTCGTGGGGGAGGCGGGGTCGTGGCGGCGCCGTTCGAGAAGGTCGCCGGCGTAGCGTTGGAGCGACGCGAGCTCGTCGGCGTCGGAGCGGTACCCACACGCCGGACACTCGAGCTCGGTGAACCCCTCGTCGTAGTGGTACGTCACCGTGTCTTCGCTCGCGCAGACCGGGCAGGGTGTCCGTTCGTGAAACCCTTCGGCGTCCAAGCCGCACCGACCTCCCGTCGTGAGTTCAGTCTACCGTGACCGGATGGGCGGGGAGTGTGGCCGGCTGCCGCGCGCTAGCGAACCGTCGCCTGGGCTTCGTCGAACAACTCGCGCGCGTGGCGCAAGGACGCTTCGGTGACCGCGCCGGAGAGCATACGCGCGAGCTCGGCGGGGCGCTCGTCGCGTTCCAGCCGCTCGGCGCGCACCACGGTGCGGCCCCCCACCTCGCTCTTGCGCACGAGGACGTGCTCGTCGGCATACGCCGCGACCTGCGCCAGGTGCGTCACGACGAGCACCTGATGGGTGCGGGCCAACCGCCGGAGCAAGGCGCCCACGTGGCGCGCCGTCGCGCCGCCGATGCCGGCGTCGACCTCGTCGAACACCATGGTGGGGACGTCCGAGCCGGTGACCAGGTGGAGCGCCAGCATGGCGCGCGACAGCTCGCCGCCCGAGGCGACGCTGGCCAGCGGTTGCGGCGCCTCGCCGGCGTTGGCCGTGAACAGGAAGCGCACCTGCTCCGCGCCGTGCGGCCCGGGCGAGGCGAGCGAAGCGACCTCCACCGCGAAGCGCGCTTTGGGCATGCCCAAGCGATGCAGCAGCGGCTCGACGGCGCGTTCGAGCTCCGTCGCGGCGTTGCGCCGGGCCGCGCCCAGGACCCGGGCGAGGCCGTCCAACTCGGCCTGCAGGTCGGCCAGCTCGCGCTCCAAGCGCGCCGCGTCGACCTCGGCCGCTTCGAGGCGCGCACGTTCCGCCTCGGCCTCGGCGCGGTACGCGACGACGGAGGCGAGGTCCTCGCCGTACTTGCGCTTCAGGTCGTCGAGCCGAGCGAGTCGTGCCTGGACCGCGTCGAGTCGCGCCGGGTCGGCCTCGAAGTCCGCCAGGAACGCCTCGAGCTCGGTGGCCACGGCCCCGAGCGCGGTGACGGCGTCGCGCAGGTCGCGGGCGAGGTCGGCCAGCGCCCGGGCGTGACGTCCGGCGGCTTCGAGCTCCCGCTGGGCCTCGGCCGCCAGCGCCACGGCGTTCTCGTCGGCGTCCGACAGCACGGTGAACGCCCTGGCGGCGGCGGAGACGATGCGTTCGGCGTGCTGCAAGCCATCGAGCTCCGCCTGGAGGCGACCGTCCTCGTCCGGTTCGATCTTCTCCGTGGCGATCTCGTGGATCTGGTGGTCGAGGACGTCGATCCGGCGCGCGCGCTCGCGCTCGGCGGCGTGCGAAGCTTCGAGGTCGCGGCGCACCCGCGTGGCGCGTTCGAAGGCCACGCGGTAGCGCGCCAACGCGGCCGACGCGTCTTCCGGCAGCAAGCGATCGAGCAGCTCGCGCTGGAACGCCGGCGACGGCAGCTCGTTGGCGGCGTGCTGACCGAACACCGTCACCAGCGCAGCGCCGCGCTCCCCGAGCTCCGCGACCGTGACCAACTCGCCGTCGATCCGTGCGGCGTGACGTCCGGCGGCCGACAGCCGCCGGGAAGCCGACGAGAGCGGCGCCCCTTCGAACACCCCCTGCACCAAGGCGCCCTGGCTGCCGTCGCGGATCATGCTGGCGTCGGCGCGGCCGCCGGCCAGCAGCCCCAACGCGTCGACGACGATCGACTTGCCCGCGCCGGTCTCGCCGGTGAGCACGTTCAGCCCCGGGCCGAGGTCGAGCGCCAACTGATCGACGATGGCGAAGTCCTGCAGTTCCAGCGTGCGCAGCACGAATACCAGTATAGGAGGGCGTGGTGGCCGCGGTTCGTCCGGAAGCGGCTAGACTCGGTCGCATGACGGCCGCCACCGAAGGGACCTGGGTCGAGTGCCCGCGCGACGCCTGGCAGGGCATCGAGCGCCCCATCCCCACGCGCGACAAGCGCGAGCACGTGCAGGCGCTTCTCGACGCCGGGTTCCGCAACATCGACGTAGGGTCGTTCGTGTCGCCCGAAGCCGTGCCGCAGATGGCCGACACCGAGGCCGTGCTGGCGGACCTGCGCGTGCCGCCCGGCGTCGACCTGATCTGCATCATCGGCAACGAGCGCGGCCTCGAGCGTGCGACGCGCGCGCGCCACGTCACCAGCGTCGGGTACCCGCTGTCGGTCAACGACACCTTCCAGCGTAGGAACCTCGGGCGCTCGCTGGAAGCGTCCTGGCCGCTCCTCGGTCGCCTGGCGGAGGGCGCCGCCGGAGCCGGCCTCGAGATGGTCGTCTACCTGTCGATGGGCTTCGGGAACCCCTACGGCGAAGCGTGGGAACCGCGCGACACGGCGCGCGCGTTGGCGCGCCTGCACGACCTCGGCGTGCGCCGCATCGCCCTCGCCGACACCGTTGGCAACGCCGACGCGGAGCGGGTGGCGGCCGTGCTGACCGCCGTCGGCGACGCGTCCGAGCTCGGGCTGCACCTGCACGCCCGGCCCGGCGCCTGGCAGGGGCCGGTGGAGGTGGGGCTCGAGCGCGGTGTGCGTTGGTTCGAGGGCGCCCTTGGCGGCATCGGCGGGTGCCCGTTCGCCGACGATCGACTGGTGGGCAACCTGCCGACCGAGCGGGTCGTTCCCTGGCTCGCCCGCCGCGGCGTCGACGTCGGCGTCGACCCGGCCGGTCTGGATGCGCTGGCGCTACGGGCGTCTCGGTTGGCGTGACCGGTCGCGTCGGTTCAGCCGGCGGCCACCGAACGCCGACGCAGCTCGCGTTCCGTTGCCGCCACCACGGCGCGTTCGGCGTCGCGCAGCGTGCCGCGGAAGGTGGCGCCGGCAGCGGCGACGTGGCCTCCGCCGCCGAGTTCCAGGCAGATCGCCTGCGCCGAGGCGCCGTCGCGCGTCCGCACGCTCACCTTGACCACGTCGTCGCGCTCCTTCAGCAACACCGCGACCTTGACCCCTTCGGCGTACCGGATGATGCCGACGAAGTCGTCCGAATCGTCCTCGGCGGCCAAGGCGCCGGCGCGCACCTCGGAGGTGTAGTCGGCCATCACCAGCGCGCCATCCAGCGCGAAGCGCACCGTCTGCATCACCCGTCCCAAGGTCTGGAAGTAGGCAGGATGGCGCCACTGCAGCCGGTCGGTGAGCTCCGCGTAGGCCACGCCGACGTCGATCAGCGCCCCGGCGGCGTCGAGCACCTCGTGGTCGGTATTGGCGTAGCGGAAGTTCCCGGTGTCCGTCAAGATCCCCGTCAGGCACGGCGTGGCGATGTCGGGCGTCCACGCTACGCCGAGGGCGTCGATCAGCTCCTTGATCAACAGCGCCGTCGCGGCCTTGGCCGGCTCCACCACCGCGAGGTCTCCGAAGCGGTCGTTGGTGCCGTGATGGTCGACGTTCACCACCCGCGCGGCCTGGTCGACGGGCGCCCCCCAGACGCGTGGGCGGTCGGCGACGTCGAGTACGAACAGCAGGGTCCCCGGTTCGAGCGCGGGGAGCGCGGGGGAGAGCTCGCCGGCCTCGGCCAGGAAGGCCAGGAAGCGCGGCGGTTCGATGGGCAGGGTGACGCGCTTGCCCAGCGCGACGAGCGCGCGCCGTAGCGCCAGCGTGCTGCCGAGCGCGTCGCCGTCGGGATCGACGTGCGCGACGATCACGATGGGCCCTTCCCAGTCGCGCGCGAGCCGCGCGATCGCCTGGAGGGTGTCGCGGTAGCGCGCATCGCCGTGGTTGTTCACGGGTCGGGACATGCGCGCCATGATACCCGGCGCCCCGCGGCAGGCCGCATAATGGCGGCATGCCCGACGCTCCGCGGTTCGACCTGCCGGACGAGGAACGCGCGCCGATGCTCGCCGTCGAGGCGGAGGACGTAGCCGAAAGCCCGCCCCACGCAGCGCCACCCCGCGGCGTGCGCGCCTTCACCTCGGCGCTGGTGCTGTTGCTCGTCATCACCGCGGTGGCCAGCACCCAGTTCCGCCGCACGCCCGAGCTGGTGCACGTGGTCGACGGCCCGCCGCCCGTGGAGGCGCCGACCGGTGCGCTGCTGGACGCGTACGAGTTGGCGCGCGACGCCACCGTCCGGATCGAGGCGCGGTGCGCGGGTCGCGTGCAGGGACCGGCGTTGGGGGTAGGTACCGGGTTCTTCGTGTCGCCGGACGGACTGGTACTCACGGCCTACCACGTCGTCGACACCAGTTCCGGCGCGCCGTGCACCGTGCGCTGGGTGGCGGTGACGGTCGACCAGCAAGTCTTGCCGTTGGAGTTGGTGGGCTTCGACGCCTACATGGACATCGCCGCGCTGCGCGCCGACGTCGACCGCTTGGTGCCCGCCTTGACCTTGGCGCCGCGGCTGCCGAGCCCCGGCACGGCAGTGGTGGCGATCGGCAACAGCCGCAACGAGTTCCTCGCGGCGCGCTCGGGTAGGGTCACGAGGCTCGGGGTGCAGGCGGCGCGCGCGAACTTCGCCAGCGACACCATCGAACTCACCAACTCGCTCGCCCCCGGTGACTCCGGCGGGCCGGTGGTGAACGCCCGTGGAGAAGCGGTCGGGATCGTGAGCTACATCAGCTTCAACCCGGGCGCCATGAGCTCGCAGGGGTACCTGCCGCCGTACCTGCGTGGCCTGACGTTGCCGCGCGAGTTCGCCAGCTACGCCGTCCCGGTAACTGCCGACAGCGACTTGGTGCGGAGCGTCCTGGCTGGGGAGCAGCGCGACGTGCCGGTCATCGGGTTCAGTTGGCGCCAGGGTTTCGACTACGACCCCGCGTCGGGAGGGCCGTACCTGGGCGCCCGGCCCGGGCCGATCGTCGATCGGGTCGCGCCCGGCGGACCGGCGGAGGTGGCCGGACTGCGCAGCCGCGAGGACCGCACCGTGGTGAACGCGGACGGCACGGTCTCGGTCGAGACGCTGGCCGACGTCATCGTGGCGGTGGATGGCGTGGGGACGCCTACCTTCAACGAGTTGCTGGCCGAGGTGCGCGGCAAGGCCATCGGGCAGGTCGTCACGCTGACGGTGCAGCGCGGCGAAGCGACGTTCCGCATCGAGTTGAAGCTGGGGGCCAGCCGCTCGGTGTTCACCAACCGCTGAGATCGCCGAAGGCATGAGGGCGCCATGGACCAGGGCGCACCGCAAGCGGTGCGCCCTGGATACGTGGTGGGCGATGGTGGACTCGAACCACCGACCTCGTCGTTATCAGCGACGCGCTCTAACCAGCTGAGCTAATCGCCCGCGTTCGCGAAGCCGTCGTGACCTGCGGTGCCCGAGCCCACACGGATCGTGGTGGCGCCACCAAGCGGCGACGGCGAAGCGAAGCGGAGGATATCACGCGTGTCGGACGAGGGTCAACCGAGGCGGAGCGCGCTGCTCGCCGGGGCGAGGCGGGATCTGGCCCACCCGGCGGCGGCCGGGTACCCTGCGTTCGTGACCGAGGGGGACGCCGTCGCCGGAGGGTGGCTCGAAGGCGCGCAGGCCCGCTGGCAGCGGTGGCGACGGCGCCTGTGCCGGCGCGCCGCGAGGCAGCCAAGGCCCGTGAGCGTCCTGCCGTACCTGGGCTACGGCACGGCCGAGCGGCTCGTGGTGCGCGGGCGCGTGCTCGAGGGCGCATTGGCGCGTGCGGCGGCCGCTGGTGACGGTCCGCTTCGGAACGTGCGCAACGCGTTGCTTCGGTTCGAGACCGACGAAGTCGCGGGGGCGACGCTCGAGGTGGCGCCGGCCGCGCGGCCCGACCTGGCCGTTCGGACGGTCACCGACGACGAGGGGTACTTCCGCGCGGTGGTGGACGCCGCGGCCCACGGCGCACGCCTGGCGGTGGGCGGAGCCGCCGCCGGTGCGGGCGCGGCGGCGCGCGGCGAGGTCGAGGTGCGGGTACGCCTGGTCGACCCGGTCCCACCGCCCGGTAGCACGGACGACGTCGCGGGCCGGGCGCTGGTCGTCACCGAGGCGACGCGCTTCGTGGTGATCTCCGACCTCGACGACACCGTCCTCGTGACCCGCGCCACACGGCCGCTACGCGTGCTGCGCGACGCGCTGTTCGGCAACGCGCGCACGCGCCGGGCGTTCGCCGGCGTGGCGGCGCTGTACCGGGCGTTCGAGGACGCGGGCGGGCTGGTGGCCTACGTCTCGTCCGGACCCTGGAACCTCTACGACCTGCTGCAGCAGTTCCTCGTGCTGAACGGCATCCCCGTCGGGCCGATGGTGCTGCGCGATTGGGGTGTCGATGCGGCGGCGCTACCGACCCGCCACCTTCACCACAAGGTCCGGGAAGCGGAGGAGCTGCTGACGGCCATGCCGGAGGTCCGCGTGGTCCTGTTCGGCGACAGCGGCCAGGAGGACCCGGAGATCTACGCCGCGCTCGTCGAACGCCAACCGTCGCGGGTCGGGCTGGTGCTGATCCGCGACGTCGGGGCGGACGCTCGCCGCGAACGGCAGATCGCCCACGCCGCCGACCGCTGCGCCGCCCTCGGCGTGCCGTTCGCGCTCGTGCCCGACAGCGTGAGCGCCGCCGAAGCGGCAGCGCGGCACGGCTGGCTTCCCCCGTCGGCGATCGACGCCGTGCGGCGCGCGACGCGGCAACCGCGAGACGGTCCGCCGCTACCGTCGTCGCGCTGAGCCGTCGGTAGAATGCGCGCCATGGTCGACGTCCTCTACCTCGCCAAGCCGCGCGGCTTCTGCGCCGGCGTCGTGATGGCGATCGACGCCGTGCGGGAAGCGGCCGACGAGGCGCGCCACGGCGGCGAGGGCGACCTTGCCGTGTACCACGACATCGTGCACAACCGCACCGTCGTCGAGCGGCTCGAGCGCGAGCACGGCGTGGTGTTCGTCGAAGACTTGGGCGACCTCGAAGGGGAGCGGGAACGCGGGCGCCGGGAGGGACGCGCCATCGGGTCCACGGTGGTGTTCAGCGCACACGGGGTGAGCCCCCTCGTGCGGCGCAGGGCGGCCGAACTCGGCCTGGCCACCATCGACGCCACCTGTCCGTTGGTGACGAAGGTGCACAACGAGGCGCGGAAGTACGCGACCGCTGGGTATCACATCCTGCTGGTGGGCGATTCGACCCGTCACCAGGAGGTGATCGGCACCTTCGGCGAGGCGCCCGAGCAGACCACGGTGGTGTCGGTGGTGGGCAACCGCAAGCACGACCCCGCCTTGGCCGACCCGCGCACCGTCACCGTGCCCGATCCGGAGAAGGTGGTCGTCCTGACGCAGACCACCTTGTCGGTGGACGACACCATGAAGACGGTGGCGCTGCTCAAGGAGCGCTTCCCGAAGATGGTCGTGCCCCCGTCGGACGACCTCTGCTTCGCCACCAAGAACCGGCAGGACGCGGTGCGCGCCATCGCTCCGGCCGTCGAGCTGTTCCTGGTGGTGACCAGCACCGCGAGCTCGAACGGCATGCGCCTGCTGGAGCTCGCCGAGGACCTCACCGGCAACGCGCGGCGCATCGAGTCGGTTCGGGACATCGAGGAGGGATGGCTCGACGGGGTGACGCGCGTCGGGGTCAGTTCTGCCGCCAGCACGCCCGACGATCTGGTGCAGGACGTGGTGGCGTTCTTCCGCGCCCGCAACGCTGCGCTGCGGGTCGTGGAGGAGGGAGAGTGGGAGGCGATCGCGTTCCGCAAGCCGAAGCGCATCGCGCCGCCCATCGACGCCAGCGAGGCACCATGAGGCGCGCCCTCGGCGGGGGCCGGCGCGCGTCGAGCGTGCCGCTGTCGGTGGCGCCGATGATGGACCTCACCGACCGGCACTACCGCTTCTTCGTGCGGCGCATCACGCGGCGCACGCTGCTCTACAGCGAGATGATCCACGCGCGCGCGGTGCTGCGCGGCGACCGCGAGCGCTTGCTGGCGTTCGATCCGAGCGAGGCGCCGGTGGCGCTGCAGCTGGGCGGCGACGACCCGGCCGCGTTGGCCGAGGCGGCCGCCATCGGCGAGGCCTACGGCTACTCCGAGATCGACCTCAACGTCGGTTGCCCTTCCGAGCGGGTCGCGAGCGGCAACTTCGGTGCTTGCCTGATGGCCACGCCCGAGGTGGTGGCGGACGCCGTGCGGGCGATGCGCGCCGCCACGCGCCTGCCGGTGACCGTGAAGCACCGTATCGGGATCGACCACCTCGACGCCTACGAGGACATGGAGCGGTTCGTTGCGGTCGTGGCAGAAGCCGGCGCCGACGCGTTCGTGATCCACGCCCGCAAGGCGTGGCTGTCAGGGCTCAGCCCCAAGCAGAACCGTACCGTGCCGCCGCTGCGCTACGGCGACGTCTACCGCCTGAAGGGCACCTTCGGCGACCTGGTGGTGGAGCTGAACGGCGGCGTCCGCTCGCTCGACGAGGCCGCCGTCCACCTGGCCCGGGTCGACGGCGTGATGATCGGGCGCGCGGCCTACGAGGAGCCGTACATGCTGGCGCACGCCGACGCGCGCTTCCACGCCGACCCGGCGCCCGCGCCGACGCGGGCCGACGTGGCGATGGCGATGGTGCCGTACGTCCAGGCGCGGATGGCCGCGGGCGTGCCCCTGGCCGCCGTTACCCGGCACATGTTGGGGTTGTTCCGGGGTCGTCCGGGGGGGAAGGCGTGGCGGCGCACGTTGTCGGAACACGCCTACCGGCCGGGGGCCGGCGCGGAGGTGCTGGTCGCGGCGCTCGAGGCGGTGCAGAGCGTGGCCGCGCGCGCGGCCGAGGTGGCGGCGGTCAGCCCTCCGTCCCGCCGGCCAGCAAGTTCAGGTACTCCCGCGCGATGACGAGGTGCTGGATCTCGTCGGTGCCCTCGCCGATCCGGGTCAAGCGCGCGTCGCGCCACATCCGCTCGACCTCGTAGTCCTCCACGTAGCCGTAGCCACCGAGGATCTGGATGGCCGCGTCGCAGGCGCTCACCCCAGCCACGCTGCCCTTCAACTTCGCCATCGAGGCGGCCATGGTGTAGTCGCGTCCGAGATCGCGAAGCGCCGCGGCCTTGCGCACCAGCAAGCGCGCCGCTTCGAGCTCCGTGGCCATCTCGGCGATCTTGAAGGCGACGGCCTGCTGGCGCGCGATCGCCTTGCCGAACTGGCGTCGCTCCTGGGCGTAGCGCGCGGCGGTCTCCAGCGCCGCGCGGCCCAAGCCGATCCCCATCGCGCCGATCCCGATGCGTCCGCCAGCGAGCACGGCGAGCACGTCCTGGAACCCGTGTCCGCGTCGTCCCAAGAGGTTCGTGCGCGGCACTTCCAGGTGTTCGAACGTGAGGGGGGTGGTGTCGGAGCTGTGCAGCCCGAGCTTCCGCTCCGGCGCACCGCGGATCAGACCGGGGCTGGCGCCGTCCACCACGAACGCGCTGATGCCGTCGGAACGCGGCGCTCCGTCGCGCGCCGGGTCGGTGCGAGCGACGATCACGTACGTCCCGGCCACCGTGCCTTGCGTGATGAAGACCTTGCTGCCGTCGATGACGAAGTGCTCGCCGCGGTCCTCGGCGCGGGTGGCGAGCGCCGCAGCGTCCGAGCCGGCGCCCGGCTCGGTTAGGCACCACGCGCCCAGGCGCTCGGCCGTCGCCAGCGGCGGCAACCAGGTCCGGCGTTGCTCCTCGTTGGCGGTTCGCAGCAGGTGGCCGGTGCAGAGGGAGTTGTGCGACGCCACGGTGAGCGCCAGCGACCCGTCGACGGCGGCGATCTCCTCGATGACCAGCGCGGCCGTGACCGTATCGAGCCCGGCGCCGCCGTATTCCTCCGGGACCTGGAGGCCGAACACGCCCATCGCGCCGAGGTGCGCTACGAGCCCGAGCGGGAACGCGCCGTCGCGGTCGCGGCGGATGGCCCCCGGAGCGACCTCCTGGCGCAGGAAGGTTCGAAGCGGGCCCAAGATGGCGCGCTGGTCGGCGGTGAGGTCGAACCACGCGGGCGCGGCTGCGGAGGTGGTCATGCCGCCAAGGTAGCCGACCCCGCCACGTCGCGACGGCACCGGCGGGCGCTCTGGTACACTCCGCGCCATGGACCGCCCGTACTGGGTACGTGGGATCCGCGGCGCCACCACCGTCGACGCCGACGAGCCCGACCTCATCCTGGACGCGACGCGCGAGCTGCTCGAAGCGATGCTCGACGCGAACGGGATCGACGCGTTCGAGGTGATCGCCTCGATCTTCTTCACCACGACCCCCGACCTGTGCTCGACCTTCCCGGCGGAAGCGGCCCGCGCCCTGGGCATGAACATGGTCCCGCTCATCTGCAACCAGGAGATCCCCGTCCCCAACCGCCTCCGGCGCTGTGTGCGGGTGATGATGCAGGTCAACACGCAGAAGGGGCAGGAGGAGATGCGTCACATCTACCTGCGCGAGGCGCGCACGCTTCGACCCGACCTGGTCAGCGCCCAGTAACCGGACGGCGACGTTCGTCGCTTCGGTCGCCCGCGGCGCGGCGGTAGGGCGCGCCACGAGCGCGCCGTGCCCGCTCGCGTTCGGCGGTGCTTTGCCACGCTACGAAGGACGACGCCCGTTCCGGAGGTTCTTGGAGGATCGGAACGGGCGTCTGGCACTGGAGGGAGCGGCCGGCCACGGCGCGCTTCCGGGGGGTGGCTTCGGGGTATCGGTTCAGCGCCGGGCAGCAGGGTGGGCGTTGCGGGCGGCGCGCGCGTTGCGGACTTCGCGGAGGACGGTCTCGTACTTGTCGTTCACGGCCTGCCGGACGAGCTTCGGCGAAAGGAACATAGGCAACCTCCTATGCAGCATGATAGGCGAACCCGCGAGGCTTGTCAATAGGCTGCTGCCGATATACCCGAGCGACGCCTCCGAGCCTACTGCGCTCCCGTCGCCGACCCGATGGGACTCGCGGACTTGCGCCCCAGACGACACCAAGGCGCCCCGCCGGCGCGACAACGTGAGCGGTCGTTACCGCCTCGAGAGGCTGGGACCGCTCTGCGTCTCCTGCGTCGTTTCGGCGGACGCCGATGAGAACCGGGTGGCCTTCAGCCGACCAGCGCCTGCTCCAGGTCGCGCAGCGCCGTGCGGACGGCGTCCGCGTCGAGGTGGTAGTAGGAGCGGTTCCCCTTGCGCGTCACGGCCACCAGGCCGAGCTCGCGCAGCATCTTGAGGTGGCCGCTGGCGGTCGGCTGGGTGACGCCGACCTGGCGGGCCAGATCGCCTACCGTCAGGGGGAAGCGGCTGAGCCTGGCGATCAACGCCAGCAGCAGCAGCCGCGTCGGATCGCTGAACGCCTTGAGGCGTCCCGCGAGGTCGGCCAGTTCGCGCTGCTGCTGTTCGAAGAGGCTCTCGGAGTGCACCCCGTAGCCGAGGTAGGCGACGTCGCCGACGTCGAGGTTGAAGCCGCCTTGGGAGGCGAAGAAGAGCGGCACGACGACCAGGCTGCCGTGTTGCTGCAACTCCCGGATCTCCGCGGCGGAGTCCTCGAACTGGACGAAGTGGTGGGCCGGCAGCTCCTGCAAGACGTCGCCGCTGCTTCGTACCGCGCTCTCCAGCCGTCGCGCTTCCTGCTCGGTGACGGCGCGGCCCTCGCGCTCCCAAGGGCCCTGCAGGTACGCCCACAGCGCCCCGAGCGCCGCCTGCATCTCGCGCCCGGCGCTCGGCTCGGCCAGCACCTGGAAGTGCTGCCGAAGACGGGCGTTGACGTCGTCCCAGGCTTTCACCTCGTCCTCGTCGGGAAGCTCGTCGCGCCCGTGCTTCCGTTCGCGCTGGGCCTCGGTGAGGCGGTCGAACCCGTCCAGAAGGCGTTGCGGAAGGCTCGGGAAGTCCTCCAGGAAGCGCTCCGGCGTGGCGTCGAGGGCGTAGCCGAGGCCGCAGGCCAGGATGAAGAGCTCGTACCCGAGGCACTCGACCTCGCGCGAGTGCCACACCGAACGCAACGCGCCGAGCCAGGGGGGCGGGTCGGCGCGGAGCTGGCGGATCCAGGCGAGGTCGTTGTCGCGCCCGGTCTCGAGGCGCTTCATCAGGTAGTAGTAGGCGTACGTCAACTCGAGCACGGGTGCTGCGTGCACCGAGACCCGGTGACGTTCGTGCAGCGGCGCGGAGAAGGAGAGGATGGCACCGTCGTTCATCGGTCGGAGCCTATCGTATCAGATTCGGCGCTCGTCGATGGTGCGGATCCGACGTCCGCTCACGCGTCCCAATCGCGCAGGTGCAGCAACTCGCCGCCGTCGACCGCAGCGGTCAGCACCTTGTGGGCTCGGGTGGTCACGACCTCGAGCGTGGCCTGGTCCAACGTCTTGGGCCCTACCAGCGCCTTGCGCACGAAGTAGCCGCTGCCCTGGGCGCTCATCTCGCTCGTCTTCGAGAGGCGCACGTGGATCACCTCGCCATGGCGTGAGGTGCGGACCTGGCACAGCAGGAAGTTGCCGTCGTCACGGAAGCGCGGGTCCTGGCGACGGAAGAGGCCGAACATGCCGGTATTCTAGCCTGGACCCGCAGCGAGCACACGCTGCGCCGCCCGGCGGCGTGCGGCGCGGGCATCGGCGTTCCGCGGCGGCACGGGGTCTGGGTCGCGAGGCGAGGAGTCGGCATGAAGCACCTCCCCAACCTGCTCGAACGCGCGTTCCGCGCCGCGGTGGACGCTGCGGACCCGGAACGTTGCCTGGCGCCGCACCTGCCGCCGGCGCCACGCGGACGCTTGATCGTGGTCGGCGCCGGGAAGGCGGCGGCAGCGATGGCGCGCGCCGTCGAGCGCCACTACCGCGACGATGCGCGTGCCCGCCTCGAGGGACTGGTCGTGACGCGCTACGGCCACGCCGTCCCGACCGAGCGCATCCGGGTGCTCGAAGCCGGGCATCCCGTGCCGGACGAGGCCGGCCTGCACGCTACCGAGCAGATCGTGTCGTTGGTGGCGTCGGCAGCGGCCGAGGACCTGGTGCTTTTCCTCGTCTCCGGCGGCGGCTCGGCGCTGCTCACTGCTCCGGAGGGCGTGACGTTGGCGGAGAAGGCTGCGCTCACGCGCTCGTTGCTCGCTTCCGGCGCCGACATCCACGCCATCAACCTCGTTCGCCGCCACCTTTCGCGCGTCAAAGGGGGTGGGCTCGCGGCGCTGGCGCACCCGGCGCCGATCCTGACGCTGGCCGTTTCCGACGTCGTGGGGGACGCTCCGGACGTCATCGCCTCCGGGCCGTCGGTGGCCAGCAGCGGCACCTTCCGCGACGCCTTGGCCGTGCTCGATCGTTACGGCATCGACGCCCCCGCAGCGCGAGCGGCCCTCCAGGACGGCATCGCCGGAGCCCGCCCCGGCCCGCCTTCGCCCGATGACCCACGCGTCTCGGGGGCGCGCTACGTGCTGGTGGCGGACGCGCGCTCCGCACTCGAAGCAGCGGCGGCGGCGCTACGCCGAGGCGGCCTGCCGGCGCACGTCCTGGCGTCCGAGGTCACGGGCGAAGCGCGCGACGTCGGGGCGCTGCACGCCGCCATCTGTCGTCACGTGGCACGCTACGACGAGCCGTTCGCCGCTCCCTGCGCCATCCTCTCCGGGGGCGAGACGACCGTGACGGTGCGCGGCAGCGGACGCGGCGGACGCAACACGGAGTTCGCCCTCGGGGTGGCGTCGGGCTGGGTCGGCGCAGCGGCCTGGGGGCTCCCCGCAGCGGCGCGGCTGTGGCTGCTGGCGGCGGACACCGACGGCATCGACGGTAGCGAGGACAACGCCGGCGCGTTGCTCGGCCCCGAGGCGCTCGCGCGGCTCGCGCCCGACGACGTCGCGGCGGCCCTCGCGGCCAACGACACGTACGGCCTGCTAGCGCGCGTGGGTGGGCTGTTCGTGACCGGGCCGACGCGCACCAACGTCAACGACCTGCGCATCCTGGTCGTCACCCGCGGGCCGTAGGGCGGCAGGCGCCGACGAACGCCTCGGGTATGCTGCCGGGCGGGATGAGCCGCGTCGTGCCCGCCACCGATCGCGCCGTCGCGGAAGCAGCCTCGCTGCTGCGGCGCGGCGGCTTGGTGGCGTTCCCTACCGAGACCGTCTACGGGCTCGGCGCCTGGGCGCGCGACGAGGACGCCGTGCGTAAGGTGTTCGCTGCCAAGGGGCGCCCGGCCGACCACCCCCTCATCGTGCACCTCGCCAGCGGCGACGCCATGGCCGCCTGGGCACGGCGCGTGCCGGCTGCCGCCGTGCGCCTGGCAGAGGCGTTCTGGCCGGGGCCGCTGACGCTCGTGCTGGAGCGCGCCGAGGGCGTCTCGGACGTCGTGACCGGAGGGCAGTCCACGGTCGCGCTGCGCGTACCGCGGCATCCTACGGCCCTGGCGCTGCTGCGGGCGTTCGGCGACGGCGTCGCGGCTCCCTCTGCGAACCGCTTCGGCCACGTCAGCCCCACCACCGCACAGCACGTCGCCGTCGAGTTCCCGCATCTCGACGTCCTGGTGCTCGACGGGGGCGCGTGCGACGTCGGGCTGGAGTCGACCATCGTCGACCTGAGCGCTGCTCACCCGCGGGTCCTTCGGCCCGGAGGGGTCCCGGTGTTGCGCATCGCCGCGGCGCTCGGCCAGGCGGTCGAGGTCGTCGAGCACGTCGCGGCGGAGCAGGTCCCGGAGGCCACCGCAGAGGCAACCGGAACCCCGGCCCCGCGCGTCCCGGGGAGCCTGGAGCGGCACTACGCGCCGCGCACGGCGGCGTGGCTGCTCGCGCCGGAAGCGCTCCCGGAGGCGGCCGCGGCGCAGGTGGGGTCCGCCGTGTTGTCCCGACGCCCGGCGCCGGTGGGCTTCCGCGGCACCTGGCGTACGCTGCCGGAGGATCCGGACGGGTACGCCCGCGGCCTCTACGCCGCGCTGCGCGATCTCGACCAGGCCGGGTACGCTGGTATCCTCATCGAGCGCGTTCCGGACGACGAGCGCTGGCTCGCGGTGCGGGACCGCCTGCGCCGCGCCACCGCTGCCAGCCGCGAGCCCGAGCCGACCGGCTCGGGGGGGAGGACGACGTGAGTACCGAGCATCCGACCATCTCGCCGACACCGATCGTGGCCGTGGTGATGGGCAGCACCAGCGACTGGGACACCATGCGGCATGCCGACGCCGTGCTCGACGAGCTCGCGGTGCCTCATGCCTGCCTGGTGGTCTCGGCGCATCGCACGCCGGATCGCATGGCCGAGTTCGCCCACGGCGCCGCGGACCGCGGGTTCGAAGTGATCATCGCGGGCGCCGGAGGAGCGGCGCACTTGCCCGGCATGATCGCCGCGCAGACGCACCTTCCCGTACTCGGCGTGCCGGTGGAGAGCCACGCGCTCCGTGGCCTCGATTCGCTGTTGTCGATCGTGCAGATGCCGCGCGGCGTGCCGGTCGGCACCCTCGCCATCGGTGCGGCGGGGGCCGTCAACGCCGCGCTGCTGGCCACGGCGATCGTCGCCGCGCGACGACCCGACCTGACCGAACGGCTGCAGGCGTACCGCCTGCGTCAGACCGCGGCGGCGGCTGCCGGCCGGCTCGACAGCGCCTCGTTCGTCGAGCGATGAGCCGGACCGGCGTCCCATCCCGGCCGATCCTCCCGGGCGCCACCGTCGGCGTCGTCGGCGCGGGGCAGCTCGGCCGCATGCTGGCGATGGCGGCGCAGCGGATGGGGTACCGGGTGCACGTGCTGGAGCCCACCGCCGACGCGCCCGCCACCGCCTTCGCCGATCACGTCACCGTCGCGGCCTACGACGACGTCGGTGCGGTGGAAGCGTTCGCGCGCGCCGTCGACGTGCTCACGCTGGAGTTCGAGAACGTGTCCAGCCAGACCTTGGCCGCCGCTGCGGAGATCGTCCCGGTGCGTCCCGGTCCGTCGGCGCTCCACGTGTGCCAGGACCGCGCGCGCGAGAAGCGCTTCTTGCGCGATCGTGGCTTGCCGCACGTGCCGTACGAGGTAGTGGGGCGCACGACGGGGGAGGGTGCCGCGCCGGATGGGCCGGACCCGCTGGCGGCCGCGCTCGCGCGCGTCGGCACGCCGGCGGTGGTCAAGACCGCCGGCTTCGGCTACGACGGCAAGGGCCAGGTGCTGGTGGAGGGCGAGGGTGCGGCGGGCCACACCGCCGCGCTCGAGCGGGCGCACGCGCTGCTGCGGCGCCAGGCGGTGGTGGTCGAGCGCTTCGCCGATCTCGCTGCCGAGGTCTCGGTCGTCATCGCCCGCGGCGTGGCCGGCGAGGTCCGCGCCTACCCGTACTTCGTCAACCGTCACGAACGACACGTCCTCGACGTGACCGTCTCGCCATGGAGCGAAGCCAATGGGGCCACACCGACGCCCCACGCGTCGACGACCTGGGACCTTCCGGACCCGTCGCTGAGGCCACGCGCCGCCGAGCTGGCGCGCGCCGTGGTCGAAGCGCTCGACTACGTCGGCGTGGCGTGCGTCGAGTTCTTCGTCACCGGTTCCGGTGAGCTCCTGGTGAACGAGATCGCGCCACGGCCGCACAACTCCGGCCACCTCACCATCGAGGCGAGCGCCACCAGCCAGTTCGAGCAGCAACTCCGCGCGGTGTGCGGGCTTCCGCTGGGCGCCGCCACCATGGTGCGGCCGGCAGCGATGGTGAACCTCCTCGGAGACCTGTGGCAAGGCGGCGAGCCGGCGTGGTCGGCGGCGCTGGCCGAGCCGGGCGTGGCGCTACACCTCTACGGCAAGCGCGAGGCGCGACCGGGCCGCAAGATGGGCCACCTGACCGCCACGGCAACCTCCGTCGACGGCGCGCTGGCGAAGGTGACCGCGGCGCGCGACGCGCTTCGTCGAGCACGGCGCTAACGCGGCCGGAGCCGAGGGCCAACCCCGACCGCTGGGCTGCGCACACTACTTGCGCCGACGATGGCACCGCGTCTATAATCAATGGGTTTGCGCGCCCCTGGCTCACAGCGATGGGTCCGGGGCCAGTTTAGTCGTGTGCTGCCGACAAGGCCGCGAACGACGTTCCAGACCGCAAGTTCGAGGCCTGCGAAGCGCCGTGCCGAGGGGCACGAGACCACACGAGGGAGTGATCGTTCTGCCGACCGTCAACCAGCTGCTCCGCAAGGGGCGCAGAAAGATCGCCAAGAAGAGCAAGACGCCCGCGCTCAAGGGTTCGCCCCAGCGCCGTGGCGTCTGCACCGCCGTCAAGACCCAGACCCCGAAGAAGCCGAACTCGGCGCTGCGCAAGATCGCGCGCGTGCGGCTCTCCGGCGGGCAGGAAGTGACCGCCTACATCCCGGGCGAGAAGCACAACCTGCAGGAGCACTCGGTGGTGCTGATCCGCGGCGGCCGCGTCAAGGACCTGCCGGGCGTGCGCTACCACATCATCCGCGGCACGCTCGACGCCCAGGGCGTCGGCGTGGGGCGCTACGTGCAGCGCAACCAGGGCCGCAGCAAGTACGGCACCAAGAAGCCGAAGGGTGGCAAGTAAGCCATGGGACGCAGAAGGCGCGCCGAGGTCCGCAAGCTCCAGCCGGACCTCGTGTACTCCGATACCACCGTCACCGCGCTGGTCAACCGGCTCATGCGCGACGGGAAGAAGAACCTTGCCAGCCGTATCTTCTACGGCGCCTGCCGGCTGATCCAGGAGCGCAGCGGCCAGGAGCCGCTCAAGGTGTACCGCCAGGCGCTCGACAACATCCGTCCGCGCATCGAGGTCCGCAGCCGCCGTGTCGGCGGGTCGACGTACCAGGTGCCGGTGGAAGTGAACCCGCGGCGTGCGCAGTCGCTCAGCCTTCGGTGGCTGGTGGCCGCATGCGACGCGCGTCCGGAGCGCACCGCGGTGGAACGCGTCGCCGGTGAGCTCCTCGACGCGGCCGCCGGCCGCGGCGGCGCAGTCAAGAAGAAGGAGGACGTCGAGCGGATGGCGGAGGCGAACCGCGCCTACGCCCATTACCGCTGGTAAGCCGGTCTTCCCGACCCGCGCCACGCGTACGCGACCGACACGATCGACATGACCATGATGACCCAGACCGACCTGAAGAAGACGCGCAACATCGGCATCGCCGCCCACATCGACGCGGGCAAGACGACGCTGACCGAGCGCATCTTGTTCTTCACGGGCCGCATCCACAAGACCGGCGAGACGCACGAAGGCGCCTCGCAGATGGACTGGATGGAACAGGAGCGCGAGCGCGGGATCACCATCACCTCCGCCGTCACGCAGTGCTTCTGGAAGGACACCCGGATCAACATCATCGACACACCGGGCCACGTCGACTTCACCATGGAGGTCGAGCGCAGCATGCGCGTGCTCGACGGTGCCGTGGCGGTGTTCGACGCCAGCCAGGGGGTCGAGCCGCAGAGCGAGACGGTGTGGCGTCAGGCCGACAAGTACCACGTCCCGCGCATCGCCTTCGCCAACAAGATGGACAAGACCGGGGCGAGCTTCCAGCTCGTGCTCGACTCGATGGACGAGCGCCTTGGCGCGCACGCCATCCCGCTGCAGTGGCCCATGGGCGAGGAGGACGCCTTCGCCGGCGTGCTCGACCTCGTCGAGATGAAGGCCGTCACGTACCACGACGACCTGGGCCAGGACATCCGCGTCGACGAGATCCCGGCCGCCTTCCAGGAGCTGGCCGAGGAGAAGCGCGCGCTGATGATCGAGCGCTTGGCCGACGTCGACGACGAGGTCGCGATGCTCTACCTCGACGGCGAGGAGATCGACGCCGACACCCTGCGCGCCGGCGTCCGCCGCGCCACCGTGAGCATCAAGGCGTTCCCGGTGATGTGCGGCTCCGCGCTCAAGAACAAGGGCGTCCAGCGCCTGCTCGACGGCGTGGGGTACTACCTCCCCAGCCCGCTCGACATCCCGCCGGTCAAGGGCATCAACCCGGACAACGGCGAGACGGACGCGCGTCCGGCCGACGTGAGCGCCCCCACCTCGGCGCTGGCGTTCAAGGTCGTCACCGACCCGTACGTCGGACGCCTGGTGTTCGTGCGCGTCTACTCGGGCGTGCTCGTCGCCGGCACCTACGTCTACAACGTCACCAAGGGCAAGCGCGAGCGGATCGGCCGGCTGCTGAAGATGCACGCCAACTCGCGTGAGGAAGTCGAGCGCATCGAGGCGGGCAGTCTCGGCGCCGTCATCGGCCTCAAGGACAGCACTACCGGCGACACCCTGGCCGATCCAGATCATCCGATCGTGCTCGAGTCGATCGAGATCCCGGAGCCCGTCATCACGGTCGCCATCGAGCCCGTCTCCAAGGCCGACCAGGACAAGCTCTCCAACGGTCTGGTGAAGCTCTCCGAGGAAGACCCGACGTTCCGCGTCGAGACCGATCCCGAGACCGGCCAGACCAAGATCTCGGGCATGGGCGAGCTCCACCTCGAGATCATCGTCGACCGCCTCAAGCGCGAGTTCGGCGTGAACGCGCACGTCGGCGCGCCGCAGGTCGCGTACCGCGAGACGATCACGAAGTTCGTCGACGTCGAGGGCAAGTTCGTGCGCCAGACCGGTGGCCGCGGC
Organism: uncultured bacterium; assembly: GCA_964483695.1. Taxonomy (GTDB): domain Bacteria; phylum Deinococcota; class Deinococci; order Deinococcales; family Trueperaceae; genus CAZACZ01. The sequence goes on from CAZACZ010000040.1 coordinate 25,355, forward strand.
CAGTACGGTCACGTCAAGATCAAGGCCGAGCCGAAGGGTCGTGGCGAAGGGACCGAGTTCGAGAACGCGGTCGTCGGCGGCACCGTGCCCAAGGACTTCATCCCGGCGGTGCAGAAGGGGGTCGAGGAGGCCATGCAGTCCGGCCCGCTCCTCGGGTTCCCCATCGTCGACATGAAGGTCACCCTGTACGACGGTTCGTACCACGAGGTCGACTCGTCGGAGATGGCGTTCAAGATCGCCGCCTCGATGGCGGTCCGGGAAGCCATGAAGCAGGGCGGCGCCACCGTCCTCGAGCCGATCATGCGCGTCGAGGCCGTCACGCCCGACACCTACATGGGTGACGTCATCGGCAGCTTGAACTCGCGCCGTGGCCAGATCCAAGGCATGGAGCCGCGCGGCAACGCGCAAGTCGTGTCCGCCAACGTCCCGTTGGCCGAGATGTTCGGCTACGCCACGGACCTGCGCAGCCTGACCCAGGGCCGAGCCACCTTCACGATGCAGCTGGACCACTACGAAGCGGTCCCGCGGACCATCCAAGACGAACTCGTCAAGAAGTAACCACCAGGATCCGAAGTACTAGGAATCACGCGCGAACGATAAGGAGTACGAACCATGGCGAAGGGTGTTTTTCAGCGTACGAAGCCGCATGTGAATATCGGGACGATT
>CAZACZ010000041.1:0-1877 GCA_964483695.1 uncultured bacterium
CCAACGCACGCCGGCTTCCCGGCGCTCCGACGACCCGCTGCGGCGCCAGGCTCGAGGCCACCGCGGGCGGTGCCTGGACGTTCTCGTACGGGAGGCGCGCCACGTCGATGGTCGGGTCGACGACCACCGGCCGCCCTTCGGTGAGCCGGAACTCGACCGCGGAGCCGTCGTGGTCCACCTCGGCGACGCCGTCCTCGGCTTCGAGGAAGGCGATCACCTCGTCGACGCTGGCGCCGGCTTCGAACATCGAGCCGGCCGCGGCGGCGAGGTCGAGGCTGCGTTCGATGACCGCCAGCGGCACCTCGGCGAAGGTGCACGGGTAGCCTTCCCGCTCGCAGTCGAGCGCCGGGAGCGGTGGGGTGGCGGGGGCGCCGCACCCCGCCAGCAGCGCCGTGCCGGCCATCAGCAAGATGGCGACGATGCGCACGATCACCGGGGCGGGACGGGCGGGACGGGTGGGACGTTCGGGGCGCTGGCCCCTGCGTTCGGCGCCAGGCAAGCAACGAGCCCGGCGGGTGGTGGTCCTGGTGGGTTGGTGCATCGCGTACTCCTTCGGTGCCGCGCCGACCGCTGCCTTGCTCGGTCGTGCGGGCAACGGCGGCAGTGTGCGCCCGAGCGCGTGACACCTTCGTGACTCCGCCGTGACGCTCGTGAACGCGTTCCCAAGCGGGTCGGGCGGGTCAGCGTGGGGCGGACCTGGAAGCGCCCTGGGCGGGCCAGCTGGCCGCGCGATCCGCTGGCACACGACCCACCGGAGCCGCCCAGGGCGACCTACAATGCAGCCACATGACGGAGACGGCGGGCGTGGCGAAGGTCGTGCTGCTCGGGCGCGTGCGGCTCGTCGCGACCGCCGGCGCCGCTGCCGAGCGGGCACCGAAGGTGCCGCCAACGACGGGCCCCGAGACCGTGTTCCCGGCGGACAAACGCCATCAGCTGCTCGCGTACCTGGCCTACCAGGCCGACTGGGTCGAGCGTCCTCGCCTTGCCGCCCTATGGTGGCCCGAAGCCGATGACGCCACCGCCATGCAGAACCTACGGCAGCTGGTGCGGCGCTCGCGCGGCATGGCCGCGTGGGCGTCGACCCTCGAGGCCGACCCGCACCGGCTCCGTTGGCGTGTGCCCACGGACGTCGGCACGCTCCGGCAGGCACTCGCGGCCGGCGACGGGGCCGCGTTGCTCGACGGCTACCGTGGCCCGCTGATGGCCGGACTGGAGGGCTACGAGGGCACCGGCTTCGCCACCTGGCTGGAACTGGAGCGCGAGCACCTGCACACCGAGGTGCGCCGCGCGCTATCGATGCACGCGCGGAGCGTGGCGGATGCCGGCCGCCACGACGAGGCGGCCGCCGCCCTCGACCACCTGCTCGCGCTCGACCCGTTCGACGAGGAGGTCCTGACGCTGCGCCTCGAGCACGCCCTCGAGTACGGCCCCGAGAGCGTCCGCGCGACGGACCGCGAGACCGGCCGCAGGGCGGACGGCAAGACCGGCCCAGCGGAGGGCGCGCAGCAGCGCTTCCGGGAGTTCGCGGCACGGCTCTCGCGGGAGTTCGGGCTCGAGCCCTCGGTGACGACGGTGGCCCTGGCGCGCCGTCTGGACGAGCACCTCGCCCGCACGCGGACGACCGGCCCGGCACAACGGGAACCACCGCGGGCGGCAGCACCGAGCACGGCGCCTGCGCCCCGCGGCCCGACGGAGCGCCCCGACGCCGTGGTGCCCACGGTGCGCCTGCCGAACCCGGGCACCACCTTCGTCGGTCGCGAGCTCGAGGTCGCCGAGATCGCCGCACGCCTGCGCCCCGGCGTGGGCCGACTCGTGACGCTGGTCGGACCCAGCGGGATCGGCAAGACGCGCCTGGCGATCGAGGCGGCGCGCGAGCT
>CAZACZ010000041.1:1887-4208 GCA_964483695.1 uncultured bacterium
TCAACCTCTTCTGCCCCGCCGGCGCCCGGGCGGGGGCCTCCTGTTTCCGGTGGTCGCACCCCGGGGTTTGGCCCAGCCGGGCGTGGCGCGGGCGGGGCGGCACGCGACCCCGCCGCGCTACCCCGACGGGGCGGCGTTCGTCGCGCTGACCGAGGTGCGGACCGCCGAAGGGCTGGTGGCCGCCGTCGCGGCGGCGGTCGGCTGGTCGCCGAGCGGACGCGAGGCGACGCTGGAGGACCTGGGACGGTATCTGGAGCGGCGCACGATGCTGCTGGTGCTCGACAACTTCGAGCAGCTCCTGGCGGCGAGCGACGCGGTGGCGGCACTGCAGCGCGTTGCGCCGGCCGTCGACGTGCTGGTGACGTCCCACGAGCGCCTCGGGTTGGCGGGGGAGTGGGTGGTGGTGGTCGGTGGCCTGGCCAGCCCCGACGGGGTGCCGTTCCCGGACGAGCGTCGTCGCCGGACCGACGTCCCGCCGCGCCAGGCATCCGGAGCCGAGACGCCTACCCGGTCCGTCGAGGCCCTCGCCAGCGCCGACGCCGAGGCGAGCGACGCCGTGCGGCTCTTCGTCGACCGCGCGCAGCGCGTGCGCCCCGGGTTCGCGCTCACCCCCGAGCGCCTCCCGGGCGTCGTCGCCGTCTGCCGCCTGGTGCACGGGTCGCCGCTGGGGATCGAGCTCGCCGCCGCCTGGGCGCGCGTCCTCGAGCCGCACGAGATCGCGTCCGAGATCGCCCGAGCACACGACTTCCTGGCCTCGGCCGCGCGCGACGTACCGGAGCGTCACCGAAGCCTCCGCGCGGCGTTCTCGTACTCCTGGTCGCTGCTCACCGACGGGGAGCGCGGGGTGTTGCCGCGGCTGGCAGTCTTCCGCGGCGGCTTCACGCGCGAGGCCGCCGCCGCCGTGGCCGGAGCGAACCTCGCCGTCGTGACGGCGCTGGTGGACAAAGCGTTGGTGCGCACCCAGCGCGGGCGGTACGACGTCCATCCGCTGCTGCACACGTTCCTGGCGGATGCGTTGACCGCCTTGCCCGACGAGCCGGCCCGGAGCCGCCAACGCCATGCGCACTACGTCCTCGGCGTCGTCGAGCGGCCGGAGGGCCGCGCGCCGGGCGCCGCCCAACGCGCGTGGCTACAGGACCTGCAGCTCGAGCACGCCAACGTCATGGCGGCCCTGGGCTGGGCGGTGGAGACGCAGGATGCCGAGGTGGCGCTGCGCCTGGTCGGCCCACTGCAGCGTCACTGGACCTCCCGGGGCGCGTTGCGCGAAGGCCAGGCGTGGGCGGACCGCGTGCTCGCGTTGCCGGGAGCGGACCGTCCGAGCCTGGCGCTGGCCACCGCCTGCAACACCGCCGGCAGCCTGGCCCTGATGCTCGCTCGGTACCCCGAGGCCGAAGCGCACTACGCCCGCAGCAGGGAGGTGGCCAGCGCCATCGGGCACGAGGGGGCGATGGCGCGCGTGGCCATCGGCGCGGGGTTGGCTGCGTCGCGGCGCGGGGAGGTGACGGCGGCGCAGCAGCACTACCTGGCCGGCCTGGAGCTGCAGCGGCGACTCGGGAACCGAGAGGCCGTGGCGGGGCTCGTGAACAACCTCGCCGTGCTGGCGCTCGACCAGGGCGACGCGGACGAAGCGACGCGCTGGCTGCTCGAGGGCCTGGAGGAGGCGCGCGCCCTGGGCGACACCTACCTCGAGGGCTCGTGCCGCAACAATCTGGGATGGGCCGCCTGGCTGCGCGGCGACCTCGAGCAGGCACGGACCTGGACCGAGTCCGGGTTGGCGGCGTGCCGCGCGGCAGGCGACGTGGCGGCCGCCGCGACGGCGCTGAACAACCTCGCCCTGGTGCGCGCGCGCCTCGGGGACCGCGAGGGCGCCGTCGCCGCCGCGCGCGAAGCGCTGACGCTGCGCGCGGGTGCGAGCGATCGCTGGGGCGTGACGTACTCGCTCGACGTGCACGCGGTGCTGGCCGCCGACGTGGGCGACGACACCACCGCCGCCACGCTGTGGGGCGCCGCCGAGGCGCTGCGCGCGGCCATCGGTTCGCCGTTGGCCCCGGGTTGGTCGTCGTGGCAGGGCCCGTGGCGCGCGGCGGTGCGAGGGCGTATGGGCGAAGGCGCCTTCACCCAAGCCTACGAGCGCGGGCGGGGATTCGAGGTCGACGCGGCGGTGCAGCTGGCGGTGGGGGGCGCCGGTGCGGCCGGCGCCGCCAGCTAGCGACGTTGCCGACGGCGGCTGATGGTAGCGCGGCCCCGGCCCCCGCCACGGGCCGCGGAGCCCGTAGCCATCGTGTCTTGCGAGCCGGGTGGGTGGGCTAGACTGCAACCGT
>CAZACZ010000041.1:4308-24634 GCA_964483695.1 uncultured bacterium
GAGCCCGTAGCCATCGTGTCTTGCGAGCCGGGTGGGTGGGCTAGACTGCAACCGTGGAGATCCGCAACTTCTCGATCATCGCGCACGTCGACCACGGCAAGTCGACGCTCGCCGATCGTATCCTCGACCTGACCGAGAGCGTCTCGGAGCGCGAGAAGCGCGACCAGATGCTCGACTCGCTCGAGCTCGAACGCGAGCGGGGCATCACCATCAAGGCCACCCCGATGCGGCTGTACTACAAGGCCGACGACGGCAAGACCTACCTCTTCAACCTCATCGACACGCCCGGCCACGTCGACTTCAACTACGAGGTGTCGCGCGCGTTGCGCGCCTGCGAGGGGGTGTTGTTGGTCATCGACGCCGCCCAGGGGGTGGAGGCGCAGACCATCCAGAACGCCTACCTGGCGGCGGACAACGGCCTGGAGATCCTGCCGGTGATCAACAAGATCGACTTGCCGGCGGCGAACGTTCCCGGCGCCATCGAGGAACTCGAGGAGGTGATCGGGGTCCCCGGCGACCACGCCGTGCCGGTGTCGGCCAAGACCGGCGAGAACGTGCGCGCCGTGCTGGAGGCGGTGGTGCGGCACCTTCCGCCGCCCCAGGGCGACCCCGGCGGCGAGCTTCGCGCGCTCATCTTCGACGCCATCTACGACGCCTACCAAGGCGTGATCGCGTTCATCCGCGTGTTCGACGGCAGCATCCGCGCCAAGGACCGCGTCATGGTGAGCTCGACGGGGAAGGTGTTCGAGGTCGACAAGGTCGGCGTGTTCCGCCCCGAGCCCACGGTGAGCGACGTCCTGGGGGTGGGGGAGGTCGGGTGGTTCACCGCCTCGATCAAGGAGATCGCCGACACGCAGATCGGCGACACCGTCACCTGGGCCGACCACCCCACCGACCGCCCCATCCCGGGTTTCCAGCCGGCCATGCCGGTGGTCTTCTCGGGCCTGTACCCGACCGACACCGAGGACTACCCGAGGCTGCGGGAGGCGCTAGAGAAGTTGCGCCTCAACGACGCCGCGTTCTCGTTCGAGCCGGAGACCTCGGAAGCGCTCGGCTTCGGCTTCCGCTGCGGCTTCCTCGGGTTGCTGCATGCCGACATCGTGCAGGCGCGGCTCGAGCGCGAGTTCGGGCTGGCGCTCATCGCCACCGCTCCGGGCGTCGTCTACAAGGTCGTCACCACCGACGGGCGCGCCTTCGACGTGCAGAACCCCAGCGAGTTGCCCTCGCCCGACCGGCTCGTGTCGATCGCCGAGCCGTTCGTGAAGCTCTCGGTGTTCCTCCCCGAGGAGTACGTGGGGAGCGCCATGGGCCTGCTGCAGGAGAAGCGCGGCGAGATGCGCGACATGGTCTACCACGGCCGCCGTGTCGAGCTGCGCTACGAGGTGCCGTTCGGCGAGATCCTGTACGACTTCCACGACCGGCTGAAGTCGCTCTCGCGCGGGTACGCCTCGATGGATTACCAGTTCCTCGAGTACCGCCCCGGCGACCTGGTGAAGGTCGACGTGCTGGTGAACGAGGAGAAGGTCGATGCGTTGTCGATCATCGCGCACCGCGACAAGGCGTACGACGTGGGGCGCAAGATGGTCGACCGCATGGCCGACGTGATCCCCCGGCAGATGTTCGCCATCCCCGTGCAAGCGGCGATCGGCGGCAAGATCTTGGCGCGCGCCACGGTGAAGGCGTTCCGCAAGGACGTGCTCGCCAAGTGCTACGGCGGCGACATCACGCGCAAGAAGAAGCTGCTCGAGAAGCAGAAGAAGGGCAAGAAGCGCATGAAGCAGATCGGCACGGTGGAGGTGCCGCAGGAGGCGTTCCTGGCGGTCCTGAGCACGGAGGAGTGACGGATGGCGCGCGGCACGGTGCCGTGGACGGGCCGTAGGCCGGCGACGCCGGAGCGGCCGGGGCGCCCCGGCACGCTGCCGCTGCGCGCGCAGGTGGCGTTGGTGATCGCGCTGCTCTCCGGCTTGCCCAACATCGTGCTGGTCGCGACCGTGCTGCTCCCTGCCTACCGCCGGGCCGGCGAGCTCTCGACCGACGTGTGGGTCACCGTGGCCCTCTGGGTCGTCGGGGTGGTGGCGCTGTCTGCGCTCGTCGGCTACCTGTTGTCGGGGCAGCTGCTGGCACCCTTGTTGAAGGTCACGCGCGACATCGACGTGCTGCCCCACACCGCGCCGCAGTTGGCCGCGGCGCGCGTGGCGGTTCGGGGCGACGAGCCCGCCGAGGTACTGGCCCTGAAGCGCTCCTTCAACGCCCTGCTCGAGCAGGTCGAGGTGGAGCAGGCGCGCCGCAGCGCCTTCATGGCGGCGTTGATGCACGACCTCAAGACCCCCTTGATCGCCGCCACCAACCTGCTCATGGTGGTGCGTGACGACGCCGAACTGACGCGCGAGCGGCGCATCGAAGCGGTCGCGCACCTGACGCGCGAGCTTCAGGCCCTGGCCGACCTGGTGCAGAAGATGGTCGACGCGCACCGACTCGAACGGCAGGACGTACCGCTCAGCCGGGAGCGCGTGGAGGTGCAGGCGCTGGTCAGGCGGGTGATCGAGCGCCTGGCGACGTTGGCGTCCGAACGAGGCGTGCGCTTCGACGTGCGCGGCGAGTCGACCGCCCTGATCGACGCGCGCGAGGTGGAACGCGCTCTCTACAACCTCCTGGCGAACGCGGTGCGCTACGCACGCTCGGTGATCGAGGTGGAGGTGTTCCAGGGGATGGTGCGCATCCGCGACGACGGGCCCGGCCTGCCGGCGCCGCTCGACGCGCTGGCGCAGCCGTTCAACGGCCAGGGGGTGGAGATCGCGGGTCGGAAGTACGCCAGCGGCACGGGCGGGCTCGGGCTGTTCATCGCCAGGCGGGCGCTGGAGGCGCACGGTGGACGCCTGGTGGCCGAGGCCAGCGGGCCTGGTGGCACGGTGCTGCTGGCGTACCTGGGTCGAGAAGGGGCCTGAGGTGACGGCGGGCGAGTTGGACCGCGGGCCACGGAGCGCCTCGTCGAGGCGAGCCGATGACGGCGGGCTCCCGCCGCGGGTGCTGATCGTCGACGATCACCCGCTCTTCCGGATGGGGCTGGCGCTCGCCTTGACACGAGAGGGATTCGAGGTCGTGGGCGAAGCGGAGAACGGCCGCCAGGCAGTGGAGCGGTGTCGTCACGGCGCCATCGACGTGGTGCTGCTCGACGTGCGCATGCCGGACATGGACGGCATCGAGGCGTGCCGCCAGGTGGTCGTGGGGGACGGTGCGCCGCTGGTGGTGATGCTCACCACCTTCGAGGAGCCGGCGGTGGTGCAGGCCGCCCGGGACGCCGGCGCGACCGCCTACCTCTCCAAGGAGACCGACCCGCGCGAGTTGGCGCGTCTGCTGCGCGCCATCCTGGCCGATCCGGCGCGCGACTGGATGCCGAAGGTTGCGCTGCCGGCGCTTACGCCACGCGAGGCGCAGGTGCTGGCGCTGCTCGCCGAGGGGATGAGCAACAAGGCCATGGCCGCCGCCCTCGGCATCAGCCCCGAGACGGTCAAGGACTACCTCGAGAACGTCTTCCGCAAGCTCGAGGTGCGCGACCGCGTGAGCGCGCTTCGGCGCGCCACCGAGATGGGGCTGGTGTAGGCCCCGCGCTCGAGCGCCGCCCATACAGGACCGCGGGTCGAAGGAGTCGGCGTGCGCGGAGCGCCGCCGTGAGCGCTTGGGCACCGGACGAGGCACACGGAGCCGTCCCCACGCGCCCGCCCTAGCCTGGTCGCATGACACGCACCGGGTTCACCCTGCTCGAGGTCCTGGTGGCGCTGGCGGTGCTCGCCATCGTGGCGTCCGTGGCGATGGCGTTCGCCAGGCCAGCGCATGCGGTGCGCGCGGCGAACGCGGTGCGGGGCACGCTGCTGTGGGCCCGCACGGAGGCCATCTGGCGCGGCGTGCCCGTCAGCGTCCAGCCGACGGCGGGACCGGGCATCGCCCTACGGGCCGAAGCCGACGGCGCCGCCCCGTGGTGCGCGGGCGGCCAGCAGATCGCCACCTTGCGCCTCTCGGCCTACCCCGGCGTGGCGCTCGAGCAGGGCCTCGAGCGCGGCTTGGTGTGGCTGCCGACGGGCGGCGCGCGAACCTGCAGCGGAGGTGGCGTGATCAACGGCCGCATCCGGCTGCGTGACCGGCTGCGCGCAGTCGACGTGGTGGTGTCGAGCCTGGGTCGCGTGCGCGTGGCGGAGGCGCCATGACCCGCGGGTTCACGCTGGTGGAAGCGCTGGTGGCCGTGCTGCTGCTCGCCGTGGTGGCCGGGGCCGCGCTCGCGCTGCAGGCGCAGGCGTTGCGCGCGACCCGCGCGGCCGAAGTACGGCGCACCGCCGCGGCGGCGCTGCGCGCCGAGGTGGCGCTGCAGCGCGCGCTGGGCGGCGTGACGGGGCCTTGCACCGGAGCGGTCCCGGCGGGGTGGGGGTGTGCGGTGGAGGCCGCGTGCGCCCCGCGGCCGTCCGCCGCCTGCGACCTGCGCAGCATCGTGGTGCGGCTCGAGCCCGCCTCCGGACCGGCGCTCACCGCCACCACGGCGGTGCATCGCCCGCTCGCCGCTGGCGCCGACCAGCGCACCGGCGGTGCCGACCTGCGCACCGGTCGCGCTGGCTCGGCGGGAAGCGAACCATGACGCCCGCACGCTCTGCGGTGCCGCGGCGCCCGCGAGCCAAGCGCGGCCGCGCCCGGTCGGGGTGGCGCGGCGCGGGCCTGACGCTGGTCGAGCTGTTGGTGGCGCTGGGGATCGTCGGCGTGGTGACGGTGGCGTTCGCCTCGTTGGTGGTGGGCGCGCGCAGGACCGCGTCGAGCACCGCCCTTCGGTCCGACGCCCACCAGACGCTCGACTTGGCCGACGGCCTGCTGGCCGAGGAGCTCCGCCTGGCGGGCAGCGTCCCGTGGCCGCGCCCCGAGCTCGTGGACGGCGTGGAGGACGTCGACGGGTTCCTGGAGGTCGCGCTGTGGCTCGAGACGGACGCCGACGGTCCCGAGGTCGCCGTGCGCCTGCGCTTCGTGGACCCGCGTGGGGCGGGCACGCCCGTGGCGCGCGACGTCACCTTCGAGGTCGGTGTCGACGCCCGCGGGGCGTGGCAGCTCTACCGCAGGCCAGCCGGCGCCTCGCGCCAGCCGCTGGTCGAGCACGTGCGCTCGTTGCGCCTCGCCGGCATCGTCGTCGATGGCGTGCTGCACCCGGTGCCCGCCGCCGGCACCTACCGCCCGTCGGCGCTGCTCCTCGACGTCGGCATCGAGGCCGCCTCGCGGCGCATCGTGGTCCCGCTGCCCAGTCGACCCACCACCTCGGTGACGACCGCAGCGCCGCTCGCTCGATCGGGCGTCCCGACCGCCGCACCGGTCGCGCCATGACGTCGCGGCCCGCGACCGACCGTCGCGCCGGCGTGGCGCTGGTGGCGGTGCTCGGCGCGTTGCTGGTCGTCGCCACGATCGTGTTCGCCACCGCGTTCCTCGCCACCCTCGACGTCCTGGCCGCGCGCAGCAGCCAGACCTCGGTGCTGGCAGAGGCGCAGGCCGAAGGCGCCCTCGACGCGGCGCTGTCCGACCTCGCCGAGATCGCGGCCGCTGCGTCGGCCGAGGCCGGCGATGGCCCCGTCGACGACACGGCCGCGACGGCATCGACCGACGACCTCGGGCCGTGGCCGAGCCTCGGGTTGAGCGCGACGGTGAGCGTCACGACGATGGCCGAGACGTGGGGGTCGGGCGCGCCGGTGGTGGCGCTGAGCGCCGAGGCGCACGTCGGCGTGTCGCGCGGCCGTGCGCAGGCGGTGGTGGCGCTCACCGCTCCGCCCACGCTGCTGTACCGACCTTGACAGGCAGGGGAGTGCCTGAAACCATACGGCGTGTCCTCCGGCCCCACCACCAACCGCGCGCTGCTCTGCGCCGCGCTGCTCGCCGCCGACCGGCCGCTGTCGCCGCAAGAGCTCAAGCCGCTGCTGGGGGTGAGCGTCGACGCGGTGGAGCGGGAGGTGCGCGCCCTGCAAGACGCCTTGCGCGAGGCGGGGCTCGGCATCCAGGTCGAGCACGTAGCCGGGGGCGTGCGCCTGGTGGTCGAACCGCACTTGGTGCCGGCGCTGGCGAGCGTGCTCTCCCCGCCGCCGCTTCCCGCGCTGAGTCACGCGGCGCTCGAGACGCTGGCGCTGGTGGCCTACCACCAACCGGTGACGCGCGGCGAGCTGGAAGCGGCGCGCGGGGCGTCCTGTTCGTCGACGCTCGACACGCTGCAGGAGCGCGGCCTGGTGAAGGTCGTGGGGCAGAAGGAGGTCGTCGGGCGGCCGCTGCTGTACGCGACCACCGACCGCTTCCTGCTCGAGTTCGGCCTGCGTTCGCTCGACGATCTCCCCCCGGTCGACGAGCAACCAACCGGCTTCCTACGAGGCTGACCCCGCCAAGTACCGGATCGCCAGCAGGTACCCGTCCACCCCGAGTCCGGTGACGCTGCCCACGCACGCCGCCGCGGTGAGGCTGACGTGCCGGAACGGCTCGCGGGCGTGCACGTTGGACAGGTGCACCTCGACCACCGGCGGGTCGATCGCGGCGATGGCGTCGCGCAGCGCGACGCTGGTGTGGGTCAGGCCACCGGGGTTCAGCACCACCCCGGTGAACCCTTCCGCCTGGGCGGCATGCAACCAGTCGATCAGCGCGCCCTCGTGGTTGCTCTGCCGGCAACGCACCTCGACGCCCAGGTCCCGACCGGTGTCCTCGCACGCCCGCTCCAGGTCGTCGAGCGTCGTGGACCCGTAGACGTCGGGCTCGCGTGTCCCCAACAGGTTCAGGTTCGGGCCGTTCAACACCAGGATCATCGCGTCGCCTCCCGTAGCGCTTGCCATGCCGTCGCCTGCTCGGCGGCAGCGACGTCGTCGACCACGCGGGGCCTGCCCACGTCCTCGAGCAGCACGAAGCGCAGCCGTCCGGCCGCGACCTTCTTGTCGCGCGCCAGGTACGGCGCCAGCGCTTCGAACGGCACGTCCGGCAGCGGAGCCGGATCCACCCACCGCACCAAGCGCTGCATGCGCGGCACCAGGTCGGCCATGCCTCGCGCTCGGCCCAGCAGCGCGGCGTACAGCAAGCCGTACGCCACCGCCTCTCCGTGCGGCATGGCGTGAGCGGTGATGGCCTCGAGCGCGTGCGCCAAGGTGTGCCCCAGGTTCAGGTGGGCGCGCGGTCCGGCTTCGCGCTCGTCCGCCGCCACCACCGCCGCCTTGACCGCCACCGACCGCGTCACGGCGTCTACCAGCGCCTCGTCCTCGATCCCCGGTGCCCAGCCGGCGTCGAACCGCTGCAACAGCGTGGGGTCGGCCAGGAAGCCGTGCTTGACGAGCTCCACCGTGCCGTGGCGGAACTCGCGCTCCGGCAGGCTGGCGAGGGTGCGCACGTCGGCCACCACCGCGCGCGGCTGCCAGAAGGCGCCGACCAAGTTCTTCCCCTCGGGCAGGTCGAGCCCGGTCTTGCCGCCGACGCTGGCGTCGACCATCGCCAGCAGGCTGGTGGGCACCTGGTAGAAGGCCACCCCCCGCAGGTACGAGGCCGCGACGAACCCCGCTAGGTCGCCCACCACGCCGCCGCCCAGCGCCACCACCGCGGCGTCGCGCCCCAGGCCGGCACCGGCCAGCTGCCGCAGCAGGTGCTGCCAGGTGGCGATGCTCTTGCTGTCCTCGCCCGCTGGCACCGTCCAGGACCGCACGCGCTTGCCTGCGTCCGTCATGGCGCGTTCGACGGCGCCCGCGTAGAGGGGCGCGACGTGCGCGTCGCTGATCACGGCCACGTCCCGCTCGTGGACGATCCGGCCGAGGTCGCCGAGTACCCCGGCGCCCACCACGACGGGGTAGGGGGGCGTCACGCGGACCTCGAGGGTGCGGCGCAGCGTCATCCGGCGCTCCCTGCGTCTGGGTGCGTGTCGCGCCACGCCTGCAGTTCGAGCACGATCTCCTCGACCACGTCGGCGGAGTCGCGGCCGTCGGTGGAGACCTGGAACGACGCGACCTCGGCGTACGCTTCGCGCCGCGCTTCCATCAGCATGGCGATGCGCTCCAGCGGGTCGCCGCGTTCGAGTAACGGGCGCCGGTTGCGCCGGGTGCGCTTGAAGACCGTCTCGGGGCTGGCGGTGAGCACCACCACCGGCCCGCGTGCCCGCAGCAACGCGCGGTTCTCGGGGCGCACGACGGTGCCGCCGCCGGTGGAGATCACCACCTCGTCCAGGCGCACGCAGCGCCGCACGATCTCGGTCTCGTAGTCGCGGAAGGTGGCTTCGCCGTACAGCTCGAAGATGTCGGCGATGCGCATGCAGCTCACGCGCTCGATGACGCGGTCGGTGTCGACGAAGGTGAGCTGCAGCCTGCGCGACAGCTCCCAACCGATGCGGCTCTTGCCGGTGCCCATGAAGCCGGCCATGGCCAGCCACGTCACCACCCGTTCCTTCGGGAGGTGCCGGCGGACGGTGGTCATGCTCAGTACGCCGCGACGAACGCGCGGTGTGCCGCGAGCCGCTCGCGGAGTTCGTCCAGGGTGTCGCCGCCGAACTTCTCGAGCACCGCATCGGCGAGCGTCAGGGCGGCCATCGCCAGCACCACGATGGAGGCAGCCGGTACGGCGGTGACGTCGGAGCGCTCGCGCGCCGCGTCGGCGGCCTGGTGGGTCACGACGTCGATCGTGGGGAGCGGTCGCATCAGCGTCGCGATGGGCTTCATGGCGGCGCGCACCACCAGCTCCTCGCCGGTGGTGATGCCACCTTCCAGCCCACCGGAGCGGTTGGTGGCGCGCCGGTAGTGGCCCTGCTCGCGGCCCACGATGGCGTCGTGCACCTCGCTGCCCGGCACGGTGGCGTTGCGCCACCCGTCGCCGATCTCGCAGCCCTTGATGGCGGGCACGCTCATCACCGCCTGCGCCAGGCGGCCGTCGAGCTTGCGGTCCCACTGCACGTGGCTGCCGAGGCCCACCGGGACGCCGCGGAAGCGGGCTTCGACCACGCCGCCGAGGGTGTCGCCCTGCTCCTTGGCCTGGTCGATGCGGTCGATGATGCGGTCCTCGGCGTCGCGATCGAAGGTGCGCAGCGGGCTCTCGTCGAGGGCGCCAACGCGAGCCCAGTCCATGCCACCGTCGCAGGCGAGGCCCGCCATGCTCACCACGCGCGCGCAGGCTTCGACGCCGAGCGCGTCCAGCAGGCGCAGCGCCACGGCGCCCGCCGCCACGCGGCTGGCGGTCTCGCGCGCCGACGCGCGCTCCAGCACGTCGCGCAGGTCCTTGTGGCGGTACTTGATGCCACCGGCCAGGTCGGCGTGACCGGGCCGCGGCTCGGTGACGGCGCGGCGCCGCGGCTCGTTGCCCGGCTCCGGCGCCATCACGTCCTGCCAGTTGGCCCAGTCGCGGTTGACGATCTCGAGAGCCAGCGGAGCGCCGGTGGTGCGGCCGGCGCGGACGCCGCCTTTGAGGGTGGCGCGGTCGGTCTCGATGACCATGCGCTGGCCGCGACCGTAGCCGCCCTGCCGGCGCCGCAGCCACGGGTCGAGGTGATCCGCCGCGACGAGGTCGAGGCCGGCGGGAACGCCTTCGAGCAGGACGGTGAGTGCGGGGCCGTGCGATTCGCCGGCCGAGAGGTACCTGAGCATTGCGCTAGCCTAGCACGGGGTTCGGCGCTCCAGGACGGCGCTGCTGGGCTCCGATGAGCGGCCGGCAGAACGAGCGCGGCCCGGCACTTGGCCGGGCCGCGAACGCTCGCGTGGACGGTAGGGCGCTTACTCGATGACCTGCGCGGTGACGATCAGCAGCAGGTCGACGGTGCGGTCTTCCTGGGTGGTGGTGCCGAACAGCTCGCCGATCACCGGGATGGCGCCGAGCACCGGAACGCGCTTCTTGCTCACCACGAACTGGTTCTGCAGCAGTCCGCCCAGCAGCGCCGTCTGGCCGGGCGCAAGCGTAACGGTGGAGGTCACGGCGCGGGTGGAGAGCTCGAGGAAGTTCGGGTTGTTGGTCTGGGACAACACGTCCTCGACCTTGGCCACCAGGCTGAGCGTGACGCGGCCGTCGTTGGCGACGCGCGGCGTGATCTCGAGCTGGACGCCGTACGGGATCTCGCGCTCGATGTTCTCGGTCGCACCGGGGATGCTGATGAAGATGGTGCCGCCCGACTGGATCGTGCCGGTCTGGTTGTCGAGCACGGTGATGTTGCCGTCGTCGACGCGGCGGGAGAGACCCTGCGTCTCGAGGGCATCGAGGATGGCGCTGATGTTGAAGCTGGACACGGCAGCGGCGGTGTCGAACACGAAGCGCAGGCCGGTGTCGAGGATGCTGGCGGTCATCTGACCGAAGCCGCCGGTGATGTCGAGGCCCAGGTCGTAGGCGACGCTGTGCGCCACTTCCTGGATGCGCACCTGCACGTTCACCTGGCGCTGCGGTTCGTCGAGGGTGGGGATGAGGGCGGCAAGGCGCGCCTGCACGCTGGCGGAGCCGGTCACGATGAGGCTGTTGGTGCGCGGCTCGGCGACGACGCTGAAGTTGTCGAGCCGTTGCGCCGGGCCTTCACCATCCGACGCCACCACGCCGGTGGACTGCAGCACGTTGGCCAAGTCGGTGGCCTTGGCGTTGGAGAGGAAGTAGGTGCGCTGCTCGAGTTGGACTTGCTCGGCGGTGGTGTCGAACTGGTCGAGGATGGAGCGGACCTGGTCGTGCTGCTCCTGTGTGGCCAGGACCACGATGCTCTGCACCCCGGGCAACGCTTCGACGTCCAGACCGGCGATCGAGCGGCGCAGGATCTCCACCACCTGGTCCGGGTCGGAGTTGATGCGGTAGAAGCGTTGCTCCAGGTCGGCGGACACCGGCTCGACCGCGGCCTCCGGCGTCGGCGTGCGCAACCGCGAGACGGAAGCGGTGCTGCCCACCACCACGACGTCGTTCTCGAGCAGGACGTAGTCGAGGTCGTTGAGCGTGAGCACGATGTTCCACACCTGACGGAACGGCTTCGGTTCGCCGATGTCGTAGACGATCGTGACGTCTGGCACGTCGTCGGTGACGGCGGTCAGGCCGATGGAGCGGGCCAGGGCGCCGATCATGACGGGCAGCTGCTCGCCGTTGACGCCGGTGGTGAACTCCACCGGTTCGTCGTAGCGAGCATCGTCCGGCAGAGGAGCGAGCCGGCCCTGAGCCATCGCCAAGTTCAGCAGCGCGAGCAACGTGAAGACGAGTGCGTACCTTTTCATGATCACCGCCTGAGGTCCAACGAGAGCGTCTGGGTGCTGTTGCCCAGCGAGAACTTCGCTTCGTACCCCCGCAGGTCGGCCAACAGGATGTCGGTCTCTGGGAGGGTCTGGCCGAGGGTGAGCACCACCGGCTGGGAGTAGATGCTGGAGCGGAAGACGCCGACGCTCAGCGGCCCGAGCACGGTACCGGTGAAGCGCACGTCGTTGTCGCGCAGGTAGCGACTGAGTTGGTCGACGCCGACCACCAGCGGCAGCGTCGGCGGGTCTTTGGCGGTCGGTTCCGTGGCGCGTCCTGGACCGAGCACGTCGGGCGTGGCAGCCGCCTGCGGCTCCTCGCCGTCACCGCTGACGGTGGGCAGCGCTGCACTCGGTTCGGTGCCGGGCAGACGAACGGCAACCACTTCGCCCAGGTCGGCGGGGCCGGCCGGGACGGTCGGTTGGGTGCGCGCCTCGCGCAGGATCTCCGGCGTGACCGGCAGCGTGCCGCTTGGCAGCGGTCGCGGCAACGAGGCGGCGGCGGCCGGCGCCGGTGCGGTGGTGCGTGGAGCGGGCGCGCGCACCGGTTCGGCCGGTGCGGTGGCGACCACGGGGTTGGCCGGCGTCGACGACGAGGCCGCCTGCGTCGGCTGCGGTTCGACGCCCGAGGAGGTGACCTCGGTGATGACCGGCTGCGACTCCGGCACCGGGGTGGCCTCGGCGACTGTCGGGCGAGCCGCGGCCGGAGCCTGGACGACGATGGGGGAGAAGGGGTTGACGCTGCTGCGGACGGCGGCCTGGGGTCGCGTCGCGCCGGCCTCGACGTCTTGGGCGGTGGCCTGAGCGTCGGGCGCCGGTGGCTGCGTGACGAGGAACGGCAGATCGGTCACGACCAGGTCGCGGGTCACGACGCTCGGCGTCTCGGCCACGACCACCGGGGCTTCGACCCCTGCGGCCTGATCGGCCGGTTGCGCCACGACGGGCGCGGAAGAGGTGGCCACGCCATCGCTGGCGTCGCTTCCCGGAGCGGCCGTGTCGGGGGCGACGGCGATACCTTCGGTAGCTGCGTCGCCAACCGCCGGCGTCGAGGCGTCGGTGACAGCGTCGGTGGCGGCGGGCGCACCGGCTGCGCCGGCGTCGCTGGGAACCGTGGACGGCGTGGCCACCCCGGCCGCACCGTTGGCCAGGACGCCTGCGCCGGGCACCGGCACGTCGGCCGTGGTGGTCGCCGGGGCGGCGAGGTCCTGGTTGAAGAAGTTCACCCAGAAGAAGGCGGCCGCTGCGACGAGCAGGACGGCGATCAGGATGCGAGCGGTTCTCGAGAGCGCCATGGCTTACTGCTCCCCCGGGTCGGCGCCGGTGTAGACGTAGACCGTGAAGGCGTACGTCGCGTTGATCAGAGGATCGCGCGAGGTGTTGTCCTCGAGGTTCAAGCCGACCTGTTGGATCTTGGTGAAGCGCTGCAACTCTTCGAGGCGCGTCAAGAACGTCATCGTCTCCCCGAAGGTACCCTGTGTGGCGACCGTGAACCCGATGGGGCGCACATCCTGGATGCTCTCCTGGGCGTTGCCCTGGCTGAAGCTGTTCACCAAGACGTCGCTCTCGGAGGCGGAGACGCGCACTTGATCGATCAACCCGGCGATGTCGGACTCGCGTGGCAACTCGGAGAGGAACACGCGTCGGTCCTCTTCGAGCTGCGCGACCGCGAGCCGCAGGTCGGGCAGGTTGCGGCGGGCGTCCTCGCCGCGGCGGATCTCGATGTCGAGGCGGGCGATGTCGTCTTCCAGGGTCGCGATCTGCTCTTGCGTCGGCTTGTACATGTAGAAGTACCAGAGCACGCCGACGAGCAGCGAGAGCACGATGAAGATGATGGCCCAGTCACGCTGACGGAGGTTGCGGAGGGAGAAGTTCCCGAGCCTCATTCCTGTCCCTCCGCGATCGCGCCTACCGTGAGTGCGTAGGTGAAGAGGTCGGTGTCGGTCTGGCGCTGCGCGTTCTGGAAGAGGACGCCGTAGTCGGTCGAGCCTTCCAGCGCCCGGATGAAGTCCGCCAGCACGTCGGCGTTGACCACCGTGCCGGAGACGTTCATCTCGGCCACGATGGGCCGCCCCTCGTAGCGGCTGGGGTCGGCGCGTGGCGGGACCACGCTGCGCATCGTGAGGGCGTTGAAGTCGATGGCCGGCCGCCCCTGGCCTTGCGCTGGGAGCGTCTCGAGCAGACCGGAGATCTCGCCGGTCCAGACGATGCGGTTCTCGCGCACCGAGCGCGCCACGGCGATGAGCGCGTTGAGCTGCTGCTGCCGCGCGAGCAGGTCACGCTGTTCGCGCAGGAACGGCTGCAGCAACGCCAGCTGGTCTTCGCGCGCCAGCTTCTCGCGATCGAGGTTCGCCTTGGTCGTGTTGGCGAAGTACTGGAAGACGCCGGCCACGGCCAACACCAGCACCGGGAAGAGCACCGCGAGCAGGCGCCAGTAACCGGGCTCCCGCACGCGCCGGAGGTTGCGTGGGAGGAGGTTGATGTTAATCAACGCCGGCCACCCCCCTCAGCGCCAAGCCGAGCGGCACGGCGAACTCGGGCCCTACCTTGCGCAGGTAGTGGCTGTCGAAGCGGTTCTCGTCGACCTGGATGGTGAGCCATGGGTCGCCGAGCTCCACCCGGAAGCCGAGCGCGTCGCCGATCGCTTCCGGCAGCCCGCGCAGCTTCGCGCCGCCGCCGGTGACCAGCATGCGCGCGATGGTGGCGTCGCCGCTCTGCACCCGGAAGAACTCGAGGCTGCGGCGGATCTCGGTCGTGAGTTCCACCAGCACGGGACGCAACGCCTCGTAGACGCGGCCGGGGCTGAACTGCTCGCGCTTGGCGTCGAAGTTCAGGAGGTCCTCCTCGTCCTCGGTCGGGATGGTGGCGGTGCCGTACTCGAGCTTGACCTCTTCTGCGCTGTCGAAGTCGAGGCCGAAGGCGCGCTGGATGGCGGCGGTGAAGTCGTCGCCGCTGACGTTGATGTTGCGGTTCATCAGCACGCGCTGACCGCGTACCAGCGTGACCGTCGAGTTGCTGGCGGCGATCTCGAGCACCACGCCGATCTCGTTTGCTTCGGTGTAGGTGGTGCCGGAGAGGGTGGTCTTGGTGAGGTGCTCCCCGAGCAACGAGCCCTTGAGGGCGCGCAGCAGCGAGAACGGCTTGACGTCGATGACGTACGGCTCTAGGCCGGCCTGCTTGAGGTACTCGACCTGCTGCGTGACCTCGTCGAGGCGCGCGGCTGCGATCACCACCTCGAGCTGCCCACCCTCCTCGACGTCCTCGGGGTTGTCGAGCACGAAGTAGTCGAGCACGACCTCGTCGATGGGGAACGGGATGTAGCGCTCCGCTTCCCACTTGATGGCCTCGTCGAGCTCGGCCACGGTCATGCGCGGGACGTGGATGTTGCGGGTGATGGCCTGGCGGTTGCTGACGGCGGTCACCGTGAAGCGCCGGCTGATGCCGGCATCGTGGAACAGCGCCCGGATCTCCTCGGCGAGGCCCTGCGGGTCGGTGACCTCGTCTTCCTGGATGAGACCTGGCGGCATGGGTCGCACCGCGAACGCCCCCAAGCTGGGAGGGTTGCCGGGGCGGAGCTCCACCACCTTCAACGCGCTGGTCCCGATCTCGAGGCCGACCGCCTCGACCTTGGGACTGAGCAAGCGTGATAGACGCTCGCGCAATGGGGGCATAACGTCTCCTCCTCGTAAATCACGGGGAGTCTATCACGGTCCTTTCACGAATCCGCGTGAAAAATGCCAACCTGGGCGCGTTTCCTGCCGTATCGAGGAAGCCCGTCGGCGCCGCGCTCCTTGCGGCTACGGGGCACCCTTGGCCAGGTCGTTGAAGCGCACGTGGGCGTTGTGGAACTGCAGTTCCAGCTGTCCCGTCGGGCCGTTGCGCTGCTTGCCGATGATGACCTCGGCGATGCCGTGCTTCTCGGAGTGCGGGTCGTAGTACTCGTCGCGGTAGATGAACATCACGAGGTCGGCGTCCTGCTCGATGGCGCCCGACTCCCGCAGGTCGGACAGCATGGGGCGCTTGTTCGGCCGCGCCTCGACCGCGCGCGACAACTGGGAAAGCACCAGCACCGGGATGTCGAGCTCGCGCGCCAGCGCCTTCAAGCCCCGCGAGATGGTCGAGATCTCCTGCTGCCGGTTCTCGCTCTGGCTGCGCCCGCTGGCCGACATGAGCTGGAGGTAGTCGACGATCAAGAGCCCGAGGCCGTGCTCGGCCATCAGCCGCCGTGCCCGCGAACGCAGCTCCATCACCGTGAGGTCGGCGTTGTCGTCGATGAACACGCGCGCGTCGGACATGCGGCCGGCGGTGTCGGCCAGGCGTTGGAAGTCGCGCTCGGAGAGCTGACCGTTGCGCACCCGGCTCATGTCCACGCGCGCCTCCGAGCACAGCATGCGCGTGACCAGCTGCACGGCCGACATCTCGAGCGAGAAGATACCGACCGGTACATCTTCCCGCAACGCCGCGTTCAGGCCGATGGTCAGCGCGAACGCCGTCTTGCCCATCGAGGGGCGTGCCGCCAAGACGTTGAGGCTCGACGGCTGGAGGCCGGCGGTCATCGTGTCGAGTTCCCGGAAGCCGGTGCGCAACCCCGAGACGGGGTTGGGGTTGGCGAAGCGCTCGTTGATGTCGGCGAACGTCTCGGTGACGAGCGAGCGCATGCCCTCGAAGCTGCTGCGCCGCTTGCGCGTTGCGAGGTCGAAGATGGCCTGCTCCGCCTGGTCCAGGACGTCTTCGATGGGGCCGCCCTGGTCGTAGGCCGACTGCATGATGCGGCCGCTGGCGGCGATCAGGTCGCGCAGGGTGGCCTTCTCGAGCACGATGCGGGCGTAGCTCTCGGCGTAGGCGGCGGTTGGCACGCTGTCGGCCAGGCCGATCAGGTACGGCACGCTGCCGACGGTCTCGAGGTCCCCGGTCTGGCGCAACTCCTCGGTCAGCGTGACGAGGTCCATCGGTTCGCCGCGCCGATGCAGTCGCTCGATGGCGCGGAATACCTTGCGGTGCCCCTCCTTGTAGAAGTGCTCGGCCGTGAGCATGCCCTCGAGGCCGGCGTAGGCCTCGTTGTCGAGCAGGATGCTGCCGAGCACACTCTGTTCCGCTTCGAGGTTGTGGGGGGGCGTCCGGCTCTCCACGTCGGGCATCGTACACCGCCGTGCCGCCGCCTTCCGGCAGCGAGGCGGTGCCCGCCGAGCGGCCGTCGGCCAGGGGTAGAATGGCGGCCTGATGGAGTCGGTGGCGTCCTTCTCGCTCGCCTTGGCGCTGGCGTACCTGGTGGCGTCGTTGCCGCTCGGGGCATGGCTGGTCCAGGCCGTGACGGGCCTCGACGCGCGCGACGCCGACCCGCACCTGCTGGGTGTCGAGAACGTCTACAAACTGGTCGGTCCGTGGGTCGCCCTGGCGACGTTCGCGCTCGACGTGGTGAAGGGGCTGGTGGCCGTCGCGCTCGGCATCCTTGGCGGCGCCACCGTCGTCACCGTCGCGGCCGGCGCAGACCCGTCGTGGCGCATGGCGGGCGCTCCCGCCGCGGCCGTGGGCGCCGCGTTCTTCGGCACCCTGCTCGGGCACCTGCACCCGCTGCCGCTCCCCTTCCTGGCGTCCGCGCCGCGCGGCCGCGGCAACGGAGTTGCCATCGGCGCCTTGGCGACGTTGCACGCCTTGGGCGCGGTGCCGTTCTGGGTGATCGCCATCGGGGTGGGGCTCTACGCCGCCGTCCTGGCGCGCAGCGGCTACGCCGCGGTAGCGAGCCTGGCCGGGTACGTCGCGCTGGTGGGCGCCGCGGTCACCGCGGCCGCCGTCGGGGTGCTGGCCTGGCCGGTGGCGGCCGCGTTCGGGGCCACCATGCTGCTGGTGGCGTGGCGCCAGAAGGCCGCCTTCGCGCGCGTGCGTGACGGCACCGAGCCGCGCCTGGGGGACCCGCCGGCGGTGCGCGGCATCGACCCCAACACCACCCTGTGCGCCTTCCTGGTGCACCCGATGACCTACGACGACGTGTGGCAGCCCCGCAGCATGCGCTGGATGCGCTACGTGATGGACCGTTGGGTGCGGCCGGGGCGCATCCCCGAAGCGTGGCTGAAGCGCGTCTTCCTGAACTTGCGGCCCCAGTTCCACGGCGCGATCGAGGGGATCCGCTTGGCCGACGGGCGCAGCTTGCGGGTGCTGCTCATCAGTGCCCCGCTGCTCCCCGATCAGTTCCGGGCCGTGCCGGACGAGGCGCTTCGCCTCGCCATCCAAGGGGCCCGCTTCGCCCATCGCCTCGGGGCCGAGGTCGTGGGCCTCGGTGCGTTCTGGTCGACCGTGGGCGACAAGGGGCGCGAGGTGCAGGAGGCGGTGCCGGAGATCGTCGTGACCAACGGCGGGGCGTACACTGCCGCGACGGTGCGCGCGGCCGTGCCCGGTCTGTTGCGGCGCTTCAAGGCGCAAGGCGGCGACCTGCGGCGGGCCACCGCGGCCGTGGTCGGGGCGAACGGCGTGGTCGCATTCGGCGTGGCGCGCATGATCGCCCCCGAAGTGGGGGAGCTGATCCTGATCGGTCGCGACCGCGAGCGCCTGCGGCGCAGCGCCGCGACGCTGCGGCGGAAGTACCCGTCGACGCTGGTGCGTACCAGCACCGACCTCGACCTGGTGGCGGAAGCCGACCTGGTGTTCACCGCCACCTCCGACCCGAACCCGGTGGTGTTCGCGCATCACGTCAAGCCCGGCGCCTGGGTCTACGATCTCGGCCGCCCCGCCGACGTCGACGACAGCGTGCGGGACGTCCCCGGCGTCGAGTTGGTGCCGGGTGGCGTGGTGCGGCCGCCCGGCTCGATGCACAGCCGCATCGACCTGCGCTTCGGGTCCGGTCACGTGCCTGCCTGCCTGGCCGAGACGATGATCCTCGCGGCCACCCGTGCGTACGAGCGGCGCAGCCTGGGCGCGACCACGCGCTCGGCGGACATCGCCTTCTACCTCCGCGAAGGCGAGCGGCTCGGGTTCGAGATCGTCACGCGCGACGCGCGCGTGGCGCGCGCGACGGTCAGGACGTGACGGCGAGCACCCGCGCTCGGTGCCAGGGCGCGACGCCGCGGAGGCGGACAGCGTGAAGATCTACGCGGTACGTGGTGCGCACGCCGAGTCGTCCGAAGCGGCGGCGCTGTGGGAAGCGGGTTGCCTGGGCATCTGGGAGGCCAGCGACGAGGACGGGCCCGTGCTGCTGGCGTACTTCGACGACGAGGTGCCGCTAGCGGTAGCAGGGGAGTGGCGCGACGCACCCGAGGTGGACTACGTGGCGGCCTACCAGGCCACGCTCGGTCCGGTGCGCGTCGGACCGCTGGTCATCGCGCCCAGCCACGCCCCGGTCGAAGCGCGCGACGGCGACGCAGTGCTGTGGCTCGATCCCGGCTCGGCGTTCGGGACCGGTCATCACGAGACGACCCGGATGGCGCTGGCCGCGCTGACGCGTCTCGACCTGGCGGGCGCCACCGTGCTCGACGTGGGCGCCGGGACCGGCGTGCTGGCCATCGCCGCCGACCTGCTCGGGGCGGAGCGCGCCATCGGTGTCGACGTCGACCCGCACACGGTGCCCGTGGCGCGGGCCAACGCGCGCCGCAACCGCTCGCGGGCGCGCTTCGCGCATGGGAGCATCGACGCGCCCGGTGTTCCGTCGAAGGTGGACGTGGTCGTGGCGAACCTCTACGCGGAGCTCCACGCCCGCCTGCTGGCTTCCTACGAGCGGCACCTTGGCGTGGGCGGAACGATCGTCCTCACGGGCATCCTGTCCTCGCTGAAGGCCGTGGTGCTGGACGCCGTCCCCGCGCCGCTGGTGGTGACGAGCGAGCACGTCGACGGCGACTGGACGCTCGTCGAGCTGAGGCGCCCCGCCGGGAGCGAACGGTGAGGCTGCACCGCGTGCTGGTGCCGCGGCTCGTCGAGGGCGAGACCGTGTTGGTCGGGCCCGAGGCGCACCACCTGCGCGACGTCCTGCGGATCCGAGCGGGCGCCGCGGTGGAAGCGTTCGACGGCCACGGCGCCGTGGCGGACGGTGAGGTGGTGGGAGCGACCCGCGACGGCGTGACGCTGCGGCTGAGCGCGCCGCGGCCGAGCGCCGCCGAGGCGCCGCTGCGGGTGACGGTCGCGGTGGCGCTCCTGAAGGGCGACAAGCTCAGCGACGTCGTGCGGCCCGCCACCGAGCTGGGCGTGGCGGCGTTCTGCTTGCTCGCGACGCGCAACGTCGACGTGCCCACCCTCTCGCCCGCGCGGGTCCAGCGGCTGGCCCGAGTAGCCCAGGAAGCGGCGCGGCAGTGCGGGCGCGCGGTGGTGCCGGAGGTCGTGCCTCCCGTGCCGCTCGATGCATTGCGGTGGCAGGGGCTCTGCCTGGTGGCCGACCCGGACGCCACGACCACGCTGAGCGAAGCTGCCTCGCGTTTGGCGCTCGATCGGCTGGCGGACGAGGGGGGAAGCGTGACCCTCGTGACCGGGCCGGAGGGGGGCCTCGACGCCGACGAAGTGGCGTCGCTGGTGGCGCGCGGCGCCCATTCGGTGCGGTTCGGTCCGCGCATCCTTCGCGCCGAGACGGCGCCGGTGGCGTTCGCGGCGGCGTTGCTGGTGCGGGGCGGGCGATGAAGCGCGCGCGGGGGGGAGGGCGCGCTCCCAGCGCGCGGCGCCGCTGCCGGCGGCTAGGAAGATCGGTCCTGCTCACGTCGCTTGCCCTCTCGTTCGCAGCATGTAGACCGCTCTATATCCCGCCGATCCCGGCCGAGGTCCCGGTGGCGCGCGAGCCACGGATCGCCGAGGGCGGCGTCCTGGAGCTCGTGGCAGGTAGGCCGCAGCTGACGTTCGGGGTCGTGGGCGTAGTCGAGGCCGGCTGGGTGGACGTGCAGTGGTTCGCCCCCGACGGCCACGAGGCGGCGTCCGAGAGCCGTTGGGTGGAGGTCACCGGAGGCGACGCGCAAGGTGCGGCAAGCGCGGGGGGCGCAGGCTCCGCAAGCGCCGAGATCACCGCGGGGCCGTGGGCGCTGCGCCTGCCGGACGACGTGACGGTGGTGGCGGGCGAGTGGCGCGCGGTGGTGTCGATGCATGGGCGGTTCTTGCGGCAGTTCCGGGTCGTGGTACCGGCGTCGTAGGGCGACTAAGCGCCACCGGCCGAGGGG
>CAZACZ010000042.1:0-5152 GCA_964483695.1 uncultured bacterium
CGTCGACGGCCGCTGGTTCTGGGAGCCGGTGACCGAGCGGCAGCGCGTCGGGGAGGGGACGGTCGACGTAGCGGGCGGCCCGGCGGGCATCTCCGTGCCGGTGACCTGGGGGCAGTACGAGCTGCGCGTCACCCACGAGGGCGTCGCGGGACAGGGCGCCGCGAGCCGGCCCACCAGGAACCAAGCCGCCTTCGCCAGCTCCTCCGTGGCGTTCTCCGCCGGTTGGTACGGCGTCGACGCCACCCGCGACACCCCCGACCTGCTCGAGGTGTCGCTCGATGCCGCCAGCTACGCGCCGGGCGACGTGGCGCGCCTGCGCATCGTCCCCGAGGGCGCCGGCACGGCGGTGGTGATGGTGCTGTCGGACCGCGTGGTGGACCTGCGTGTGGTGGAGGTGGACGGCGCCACGACCGTGGAACTTCCCGTAACGGAAGCGTGGGGCACCGGCGCCTACGTCGCCGCCAGCCTGGTGCGCCCCAGCAGCGAGGCCGGCCATGCGCCCGCCCGCAGCCTCGGGGTGGCGCACGCCGCGGTGGCGCCCGGGGACCGTGCGTTGGCCGTGACGATGACGGCGCCCGCCGAGGCCGACCCGCGTGGTCGACTGGACGTGGTGCTCGAAGTACCCGACCTGCCCGACGGCCCGGCCTACGCCACCGTCGCGGCGGTGGACGTGGGCGTCTTGAACCTCACCGCCTTCCACGCGCCCGATCCGCAGGGGTACTACTTCGGCCAGCGCCGGCTGGGCGTGGCGATCCGCGACCTCTACGGCCGGTTGATCGACGCTAGTCAAGGAACGCTGGGACAGGTGCGCTCGGGTGGTGGGCTCGAGACGGAAGAGGTCCGCGCCGGCCCTGCCCCGGCCGAGGAGCTGCTCGCGCTGTTCTCCGGACCCGTCACGCTGGAAGGCGGCCGCGCCGAGGTGGGCTTCGACCTACCCGCCTTCAACGGCACCGTGCGCCTGATGGCAGTGGTGTGGAGCGATGCCGCCGTCGGGCAAGCCGAGGCCGACGTGCTGGTGCGCGACCCGGTGGTGGTGCAGCCGAGTCTGCCGCGCTTCCTCACGCCGGGCGACGCCAGCCGCCTGCGGATCGAGCTGACGCACGTGAGCGGGCCGGCGGGCGCGATGCGCCTCCGGGTCGAGGGCCATGGTCTGGGCGAGGCGCCCACGACCGTCACGCTGGAAGAGGGCGGGCGCGCGGTGGTGGACGTGCCGCTGCAGCCCGACACGGTGGGCGAGTACACCTACCGCATCACGCTCACCACGCCAGGTGGACGCGTGCTCATCCGCGAGGTGCACCTGAGCGTCCTGGTGACCGACCCCGAGACGGCGCGCACGTCGCAGTTCGTGCTGTCGCCGGGCGCGAGCTTCCGCTTCGACGACGCCGCGCTCGAGGGCTTCCTGGCCGGTACCGCGCGCGCCACGTTGTTCGCGGGCGCCGGCGCCGCGCTCGACCAGCCCGGGCTGATCCAGCGGCTGCTCGGCTACCCGTACGGCTGTACCGAGCAGATCGCCTCGTCGTTGGTGCCGCTGCTGTGGTCGCCGGAGTTGGTGTCCCACCTCGGCCTGCTGAGCGACGCCGAAGCGCGTGAACGGGTGCAGGTGGGCATCGACCGCATCCTCACGCGCTTGGGGCGCGACGGCAGCTTCGGCCTGTGGGGCGCGGGCGGCTACGACCTGTGGCTCGACGCCTACGCCACCGACGTGCTGCTGCGCGCCGAGGCGCAGGGCTTCCGCGTGCCCGAGACGGCGCTTCGCATGGCGCTCGACGCGCTGCGCAACCAGGTGGCCCGGGCCGGGTCGATGCAGGACGGCGCGGCTTCGTACGCCTACGCCTTCTACGTGCTCGCGCGTGCCGGCGAGGCCGCCATCGGCGACCTCCGCTACTACGCCGACACCCTCGCCGAGCGCTTCGACACGCCGCTGGCGGCGGCGCAGCTCGGCGCCGCGTTGGCGGCGTACGGCGAGCGCGCACGCGCCGACGCGATGTTCGCCCAGGCCAACGACCTGGCGCTGGCGCCCGCCGACGAGGGCGGGTGGCGCGCCGATTACGGCACCGCGTTGCGCGACCAAGCGGGCCTCCTTGCGCTGGCGGTGGAGGCGGGCAGCGGCGTGGTGGACCGCGTGCAGCTCGCGAACCGCATCGCGCAGGGCGTGGCGTCGCGCGGCGGTTCGGTGCACCGGCTCTCGACGCAGGAGGCCGTCTGGTCGTTGCGGGCGGCGGTGGCGCTGGGCGCCGCCGCGCAGGGGCTGGTGCTCGACGGCGTGCCCGTGGTGGGCAACGTCGTGCGGCTGTACGACGGCACCCCCGCGACGCTGCGCAACGACGGCGACGCGAGCGTGATGGTGACGCTCACGACCTTCGGCGTGCCCGAGGTGGCGCCCGAGCCGGGCGGCGTGGGGTACACCATCACCCGCAGCCACTACACGCCCGATGGGTCCGCGGCCGACCTGAGCACCGTGAAGGTCGGTGACCGCGTGGTGGTCGTGCTGGAGGTGCAGCCCGATCGCGGCGTGGGCGGCGGACGGTTGATGATCGACGACGCGCTGGCGGCCGGCTTCGAGATCGACAACGCCAACCTGCTGCGCGAGGGCGACATCCGCGCGCTCGATTGGTTGGCGGTGCCGTTCGCCGCCGAGATGACCGAGGCGCGGTCCGATCGGTTCTTGGCAGCCGTCGACTGGCAGTCGGAGGAGACCTTGCGGCTCGCGTACGTCATGCGCGCCGTCTCGCCGGGCACGTTCCACTACCCGGCGGCGAAGGTGGAGGACATGTACCGGCCGAGCAACTACGCGGTCAGCGCCACGGACGTCGTGACGATCCGGCCGTGACACGGAGGGGGCGCGCCGGGCGCGTGGCGCTCGGCGGG
This sequence comes from uncultured bacterium, assembly GCA_964483695.1. Classification (GTDB taxonomy): domain Bacteria; phylum Deinococcota; class Deinococci; order Deinococcales; family Trueperaceae; genus CAZACZ01. The sequence goes on from CAZACZ010000042.1 coordinate 2,869, forward strand.
CGAGCGGTGGGCGCGGCGCGCAGGTCGCTTGCCGGCCGCGTGGCGCTGGCGCTGCTGGCGCTCGTGCTGGTGGCCTGGCTCGCCTTCGACCGCTGGGTGGCGACCACCGACCTGCCGCTCTTGACGTCTGCGACGTCGGTCGAGGTGCTGGCGCGGGACGGCCGGCTGCTGCGTGCCTTCACCGTCGCCGACGGACGCTGGCGGCTTGCGGTGGCGCCGGACCAGGTGGACCCGGGCTACCTGGCGATGCTGATCGGCTACGAGGACCGCCGCTTCTACCAGCACCACGGCGTGGACGTGCGCGCGCTCGTGCGCGCCGCGGCGCAGGCCGCGCGGTTCGGGCGCGTGGTGTCGGGCGGCTCGACGTTGACGATGCAGGTGGCGCGCCTGCTGGAGGACGGCAGCACCGGCTCGTGGGGCGGCAAGCTGCGCCAGGTGCGCGTGGCGCTGGCGCTCGAGCGGGTGCTGTCGAAGGACGAGGTCCTGGCGCTGTACCTGCAACTCGCGCCGATGGGCGGGAACCTCGAGGGCGTGCGCGCCGGCAGCCTGGCGTGGTTCGGCAAGGAACCCGAGCGCCTGACGGAAGCCGAGGCGGCGCTGCTGATCGCCCTGCCGCAAGCGCCCGGCCTGCGCACCCCCGACGAGCACCCCGACACCGCGCGCGAGGCGCGCGACCGCGTGCTGACACGGGTGGCTGCACTGGGCGTGATCCCGCAGGACGCCGCCGCGGCAGCGATGCGCGAGGCGCTTCCCTCGTCGCGCCGGCCGTTCCCGAGCCTGGCGCCGCACCTCGCCGACCGGTTGCGCGCGGCGGATCCCGAGCGGCAGGTGCACCGCACCACCCTCGACGCCGACCTGCAGGCCGCTCTCGAGGCGCTGGCCGCCGATGCGCTGCGCGATCTTCCGCCGCAGGCGACGCTTGCGCTGATGGTCGCCGACCCCGACAGTGGCGCCATCCTCGCCAGCGTCGGCTCGGCCGACTACACCAGCGACGCACGGCGGGGCTTCGTCGACATGACGCAAGCGCTGCGCTCTCCGGGATCGACGTTGAAGCCGTTGGTGTACGGCCTGGCGTTCTCGGACGGCATCGCGCACCCGGAGACGCTGCTGAACGACCGCCCCGAGGACTACGGCGGCTACGCTCCGCAGAACTTCGACGGCGCCTTCCGCGGTCCGGTCAGCGCCCGAGAGGCGCTGCAGGCGTCGTTGAACCTGCCCGTGGTGGCGCTCACCGACGCGTTGGGGCCGGCGCGGGTGCTGGCCGCGTTGCGGCAGGCGGGTGTGGCCGCGGAGGTGCCGGGCGACACGCCTGGCCTGGCGATCAGCCTGGGCGGCATCGGCGTGAGCCTGGAGGGGCTGGTGCAGCTGTACGCCGCGATCGCGCGGGGCGGGGAGGTGGTGGCGCTGCACGCGGTCGAGGATGCGGGTGGCTCGGTGCCGTCCGCGGCCGACGACGCCGGTTACGCGGCGCCGGCACAGCGCGCGCGACTGCTGACGCCCCAAGCCGCCTGGCAGGTGGCGGACGTCCTGGCCGGCGCGCCGCGGGCCGCACGCTTGCCCGACTGGCCCCTGGCCGTCAAGACGGGCACCTCGAGCGGCTACCGCGACGCCCTGGCGCTCGGCTTCGACGGCGCGCACGTGGTGGGCGTCTGGGCGGGGCGCGCCGACGGCACGCCGGTGCCGGGCTTCATCGGGGCGGAGGTGGCGACGCCGGTGCTGTTCGAGGTCTTCGCGCGCCTCGGGGCGAAGCCGGAGCCGCTGCCGCCAGCGCCGCCCGGCACGCTGGTGGTAGCGACGAACGCCGAACTGGCGGCGCCGCTCAGGCAGTTCGGCGCGCGCCTGGTGCAGGTGGACGACGCGCCGCAGGTGGTGTTCCCACCCGACGGCGCGGCGCTCGCCCCGCTGCCGGGCGGGATCCTCGCGCGCGTCGAACGCGGGCGCGCGCCGTTCAGCTGGTTCGCCGACGGCGCGCCGGTGGCGGTCGGGAGTTTCGAGCGCGAGACGCGACTGGCGTTGGAGGGGCCGGGCTTCGTGACGCTCTCGGTGGTGGACGCCGAGGGCCGTGCGTCGCGGGTGCAGGTGGAGTTGCGCTAGGCAGGCGGCGCGGCTCGAGGTGCGGCTCGAGGTGCGGCGGTAGCCATGTGTTCCTGTGGCAGGTACTCGTTCGCGAGTAGGTGTCCTCGAATGTGAGTAGGTCTCCTCGAGAACGAGGAGCGTTCGCGAACGTGCGTGCCGCCCGTGAACGCGTGCGCCGTTCGTGAACGTGTGTGCCACCCGTGAACGC
>CAZACZ010000042.1:5252-17677 GCA_964483695.1 uncultured bacterium
GTGCCGCCCGTGAACGCGTGCGCCGTTCGTGAACGTGTGTGCCACCCGTGAACGCCTGCGCCGTCCGCGAACGCGTGCGCCGCCCGTGAACGCCTGCGCCGTCCGCGAACGCGTGCGCCGCCCGTGAACGCCTGCGCCGTTCGCGAACGCGTGCGCCGCCTGCTCAACGCCGCGGCAACGGTGCGCCTGGGATCCACCGCTGGCCCGAGGCAACGGCGGCCGCTAGCCTCTCGATGCGCCGCACCCGCGTCTCCTCACGCTTGGCCGACAGCACCCAGTCGACCAGCATGCGCCGGTAGGCGGGCGACTGCGCCATGAAGAAGCGCCACGCCGCGTCGTTGCACTCCCGTAGCGCGCGGTCGTAGGGCTCGGGCAGCCGCGCGGGTCGCTCTGCGCGCGACGCGTCGTCCGTCGTGTCCGGTCGCCGCGCGGCGTGAGCTGCGATGCCCGCGGGTCGCATGCAGCCGGCGGCGGTCAGGACGGTCACGCGTTCGAGATTCACGCGGCTCCAGCTGCTGCCCGCGCGCCGCGGGGTGAAGCGGATCGCGTACCGCTCGCCGTCGACGCTGCGTCGCACGCCGTCGATCCACCCGAAGCACAGCGCTTCGTCCACGGACTCCGGCCAGGTGAGGCTCGGGCGGCCGGTGGCGCGCTTGAAGTACCCCACCCACAGTTCGGCGGCGGTGGCGTGGTGCTGCTCGAGCCAGGCACGGAACTCGGTGGCCGAGCCGAAGTAGACGGGCTCCATGGCACGCCCACCATACGGCCGCCGAGACGCACGTATCGAGTCGTCCAGCGCAGCGCACCCCCACCGCGAAGCCAGGGCCGACGTCCGTCCCTCCAACGTGGAAGCTCGCTGGAAGGCCCCTGTCCGACACTGCCACCGATGACCCCGGACGTGCGCCCGACCAAGGCGAAGCTCGACCCGCCCGCCACGCCGCCGTCGTCGTTCGTCATCACCCTCTGGCTCGAGCCCAGCGAGGGCTCGTCGCGCAGCGAGTGGCGATGGCGCGTGACGGAAGGGCATGGCGGGGCGTCGCGCTACTTCCGGCGAGTCTCGGACCTCCTGGCGTACGTGAGCGAGCGCGCCGACGTGCCGCCGCCCACATGAACGAGCGTTCGCCGGATGGCAGGTAAGGAGAGCGGATGAGCGACGTAGCGCCCCAAGACCTTCGAGACCTCCTGCGGCAGGTGCCGTACCCCGGCACCACGCGCAACATCGTCAGCGCCGGCTTCGTGCGCGGCACGACGGTCGACGGCGCGGCGGTGACGGTCGAGTTCCGGCCGAACAGCACCGACGCGGGCAAGGTGGCCGCGATGGAAGGCGGGATCAAGGACGTCCTCTACGGCGCCGGTTTCGCCCTCGTGCGGGTGGACACCGAGGCGCCCTACGACGACACCTCGTTGCTCCTCGGCACGGGCACGATGAACCCGCTCCAAGCCGAGCTCCTCGAGGACGGCGTCGACCCGCAACCCGACGTCCTGCTCGGCGACATGCGCCGCCACGTGCCCGCGGCCGCCGAATCCGAACCCGACGAACCGACATGGCGCTCGGGCGCGGGCCCCCTCCCCGTCCTGCAGTGGGAGATCGACCCGACCGACCCGGACGCCCCCTCGGCACAGCGGGCCGTGAACCTGGACGGCTGGGAGTTCCGCGTCTGGTGGCAGCAGCACCGCAGCGGCTCCCTCACCTACGCCTCCCTGCAGGCGCTGCGCGAGGACTGGGTGGACCACGCGGGCATCGCCCGCAGCCACCCCGTCGGCCGCACCGAAGCGGTGAACCTCGTCTACGACGCCACCCGCAACGCCGTCGTGGCCATCTACGGCACCGTGCGCGACTTCCGTCCGTTCGTCGAAGCGTTCCGGCTCGCCTACCTCGCCGAGCACGAGCAGCAGGATCCACGCACCGAAGGCGTGACGGCCGCCACCCCCGACGAGGGAAGGAGCCCCACCGCATGAGCTCCGATCGCAACGGCAACGGCCGCTCCAACGGCAACGGTCGCTCCAACGGCAACGGTCGCTCCAACGGCAAGAACCGCTCCCCCCGCTGGTTCCGCGTCCTCGACGAACCGCGCGCCTGGGAGGAGTTCTACCGGCGCCGCTGGTCGTACGACCGCTCGGTGCGCACCAGCCACAGCGTCAACTGCTCGGGTTCCTGCTCCTGGGAGGTGTTCGTCAAGGACGGGATGATCACCTGGGAGCTGCAGAAGACCGACTGGCCGCAGATCGCCGACGACACCCCCAACTACGAGCCGCGCGGTTGCCAGCGTGGCATCTCGTCGTCCTGGTATCCCTACTCGCCCGTGCGGCCCAAGTACCCGTACGTGCGCGGCGTGTTGCTCGACTTCTACCGGCAGGAACGCGCCGCCGGCAAAGGCCCGGTCGAGGCGTGGGCGGCCATCGTCGAGGACCCGAAGCGATCCAAGGCGTACCGCGCCGCCCGCGGCAAGGCCGGTTGGCGCCGTAGCACCTGGGACGAGGCCACCGAGATCATCGCCGCCGCCAAGATCTACACCATCCAGCGCTACGGCGCCGACCACCTGGCGTCGTTCTCGCCCATCCCGGCCATGAGCATGGTCAGCTTCCTCTCGGGGCAGCGGCTGTCGAACCTGCTCGGCGGCACCATGCTGAGCTTCTACGAGTGGTACCACGACCTCCCGCACATCATGCCGATGATCTGGGGGGACCAGACCGACGTCGGCGAGTCGGCCGACTGGTACCAGAGCGCCTACTGGATCGTGATGGGCTCGAACCTCCCGATGACCCGGACGCCCGACGCGCACTTCGCCTCGGAGCACAAGTACAACGGCGGCAAGATCGTCAACCTCTCGCCCGACTACGCCGACATCACCAAGTTCGCCGACCTCTGGGTGCCCGTCCGCCCCGGCACCGACGCCGCCTTCCTGCTCGCGTGCATCCACGTGATCCTGAAGGAGTTCCACGTCGAGAAGCGCTCCGCGTACTTCCTGCCGTACGTCGCGCAGTACACCAACTTGCCGTTCCTGGTGCGGCTCGACGAAGAGGACGGCCACCTCGTCACCGGCCGCTTCCTGCGCGCCTCCGACCTGGGCGACTACCAGGACGAGGAGCACGGTGAATGGAAGCTCCCGCTCTTCGACACCAGCGGCCGCATCCGCCTCCCCGGCGGCTCGCTCGGCTTCCGCTGGGAGGAGCGGACCACCGGCCGCTGGAACCTCAAGCTCGAGGACGCCATCGAGGGCGAAGCGTTCGACCCCGCCCTCACGCTGATGGACGGCGACTGGGAGGAAGCGAGCGTCGCGTTCGCCGACTTCACCCACACCTTCAACGTCGAGTTCGGCACCACCGAAGGCAAGGGCGTACCGGCCAGCGCGCACGTGCGCGGCGTGCCGACGCGGGTGATCCCGACCAAGGACGGGCCCGTGCGCGTCGCCACCGCCTACGACCTGCTGCTGGCCCAGTTCGGCGTGCCGCGCGGCCTCTCCGGCGCCTACCCGAAGGACTACGACGACGCCAGCCAGCCGTTCACGCCCGCCTGGCAGGAGCAGGAGACCGGCGTCGACCGCAACCTGGTGTTGCGCGTCGCGCGCGAGTGGGCCGACACCGCCGAGAAGACGCAGGGCCGATGCATGTTCATCACCGGCTCCGGCATCCTGCACTGGTACCAGGGCGGACCGCTCATCTACCGCGCCGAAGCCGTGATGGGCATCCTCACCGGCTGCATGGGGCGCAACGGCGGCGGCTTCAACCACTACGTCGGCACCGAGAAGGTGCGCCCCTTCGCCGCCATCGGCACGCTCGGCGGCGCTGCCGACTGGGGCGTCACCAGCCGGCAGATGAACTCGACCTCCTACTTCTACTTCCACACCGACCAGTGGCGCTACGACGGCATGACGCTCGAGCCGCTGTGGGCGCCGCGCGCCAAGGTGTTCCCGGAGAAGGCCAAGCACGCGGCCGACATGAACATGCTGGCGGTTCGCAACGGCTGGCTGCCGTTCTTCCCGCAGTTCGACAAGCGCAACCCGATGGACGTCCTGGAGGAGGCGCGCGCCGCCGGCTGCACCACCGACCAGGAGGTGGCTGCCTGGGTCGCCAAGGGCTTCCAGGAGCACCGCCTCGAGTTCGCGCTACGCGACGTCGACGCGCCGGAGAACCACCCGAAGGTGCTGTGGATCTACCGCGGCAACCTCATCGGTACCTCGATGCGCGGGCACGAGTACGCGCTGAAGCACCTGCTGGGCACGCACAACAACGTGCTCGGCAGCGACCGGGCCACCGGCATGGTCGACGACATCGCCTGGCACGACGAAGCGCCGCTCGGCAAGCTCGACCTCGTCTACAACGTCAACCTGCGCATGGACTCGTCGGCCAACTACTCCGACATCGTCCTGCCAACCGCCCACTGGTACGAGAAGTACGACCTCACCTGCACCGACCTGCACTCCTTCTTCCACCCCTTCACCCCCGCCCACGACCCCGCCTGGGAGGCGAAGCACGATTGGGAGGCGTTCAAGCTCGTCGCCGCCAAGGTCTCGGAGCTCGCCAAGACCTACCTGCCCGAGCCGGTGGAAGACCTGGTGATGACGGCGCTCTCCACCGACACGCCCGACGAGATGGCCCAGCCGATGGGCGAACTCGTCGACTGGTACGCCGGCGAGACCGACCCGGTGCCGGGCAAGACCTTCCCCAACGTCAAGGTGGTCCGGCGCGACTACACCACCATCCTCGACAAGTACACCACCCTCGGCCCCGAAGTGGCGAAGCCCGACGGCTACGGCGCCAAGGGCATCAAGGGAGACCTCACCGAGGTCGTCGAGGAACTCAAGGAGAGCTACCTGGTGGGCGCCAAGAACGGCCTGCCGTCGCTCGAGGACGCCAGGCAGGTAGCCGAGGTCATCCTGCGCATCTCGCCCGAGAGCGACGGCGAGCTCTCGTACCGCATCTTCCAGAACCTCGAGAAGCGCACCGGCGTGCCGCTCGCGCACCTCGTCGAGCACGACCGCGAGATCCGCCACCACTACCCCGACCTCGTCTCGCAGCCGCGGCGCTCGCTCACCTCGCCGCACTGGTCGGCGATCGAGAGCGCCGGCCGCACCTACGCGCCGTGGACCATGAACGTCGAGGCGCTGAAGCCGTGGCACACCCTATCGGGCCGCCAGGAGATCTACTACGACCACCGCATGTTCCGCGAGCTGGGCGAAGACCTGCCCACCTACAAGCCGCCGGTCGACACCGTGAAGATCGGCGACGTGGCAGCTGCCGAGCTGGGCAAGCCCGGCACCAAGGTCTTCCGCTACGTCACGCCGCACGGCAAGTGGTCGATCCACAGCATGTTCTGGGACACCTGGCAGATGCTGAACATGTTCCGCGGCGGCCAGGTGATCTGGATCAACGACGACGACGCCAAGCAGATCGGCGTCGCCGACAACGACTGGGTCGAGGCCTACAACGAGAACGGCATCACCGTGGTGCGCGCGGTAGTGAGCGCCACCGTGCCGCGCGACATGGCCATCTTCTACCACTCGTCCGAGCGCCACGTGAACGTTCCGTTCTCGTCGCTGGCGCGCGAACGCGGGGTGAGCGACCTGCGCGGCGGCAACAACAACGCCCCCACCCGCATCATGATGAACCCTTCGACGATGGTCGGCGGGTACGCCAACTGGACGTACTGGCTGAACTACCAGGGCACCAGCCCCTCGGAGCGCGACTGCGTGGTGGTGATCCGCAAGAAGCCCCTCGAGGCGGGCGGCCGCAAGGTCATCTATCGCGAGGAACAGCTCGGAAGGATCGGTTGACCCATGCGTGTCAAGCAGCAGATGGCGATGGTCTTCAACCTCGACAAGTGCCTGGGCTGCAACACCTGCACCATCGCGTGCAAGAACGTCTGGACCAACCGCGAGGGTGCCGAGTACATGTTCTGGAACAACGTCGAGACCAAGCCGGGCATCGGCTACCCGAAGCGCTGGGAAGACCAGGAGATCTACCGCGGCGGCTGGGTGCGCAACGAGGGCTCGGACCGCCCGTCGCTCCGGCAGGCGTCGCGCTTCTGGTTGATGATGAACCTCTTCTACAACCCGGTGCTGCCGCAGATGGAGGAGTACTACGGCAAGGGGCCGTTCACCTTCACCTACGAGGACTTGCACTCCGCCACCCCCACGAAGCTCTCGCAGCCGGTGGCGCGCCCGAAGTCGATGATCACCGGCGAGGAAGACATCGACATCACCTACGGCGTCAACTGGGAGGACAACGCCGCCGGCGTGTACGACGAAGGCTCGGGCGCGCAAGACCCGAACCTCGAGGCCCTCACGCCCGAGGCGAAGAGCGCCTACCTGAAGTTCCGCGACTCGTTCATGATGTACCTCCCGCGCATCTGCAACCACTGTCTGAACCCGGCGTGCGTCGGCTCGTGCCCGTCGGGAGCGGCCTACAAGCGCGAAGAGGACGGCGTGGTGCTGATCGACCAGGACCGCTGCCGCGCCTGGCGCTACTGCGTCTCCGGGTGCCCCTACAAGAAGACGTACTTCAACTGGCGCACCGGCAAATCCGAGAAGTGCATCCTGTGCTACCCGCGCCTCGAGACCGGTCAGCCGCCGGCGTGCTTCGTCGCGTGCCCCGGTCGGATCCGCTACATGGGTCCGCTGCTCTACGACCTGGACCGCGTGCCCGAGGTGGCGAACGCGCCCGAGGCCGACCTGGTCCGCCTCCACCGCTCGCTACTGCTCGACCCGAACGACCCGGAGGTCATCGCCGCCGCCAAGGAGCAGGGCGTCACGGAAGCGTGGCTCGAGGCGTGCCGGCGCTCGCCGGTCTACAAGATGGTCGTCGACTGGGAGATCGCGCTGCCGCTGCACCCCGAGTTCCGCACGCTCCCGAGCCTGTTCTACATCCCGCCGGAGAGCCCGGTGGCGAGCGCCGATCGGGCGGTTGACGGCCGGGCCGACGCGCCGTACGACATGGTGGCCGGCGACAAGCTCTTCCCCGGCCTGGACGACTTCCGCATCCCGATGGAGTACCTCGCCAGCCTGCTCTCGGCCGGCAACGTGGCCGAGGTGCGCAAGGCGCTCGCGCGGCAACTCGCCGTGCGCCGCTACCGCCGCTCGGTGCGTGTCGAGGGCACGCCCGACGAGGCGGTGCTGGCCGAGGCAGGCTTGAGCGTCGAGGACGCCAAGCAGATGCACCGGCTGCTGGCGCTGGCGCACTACCACGAGCGCTTCGTGGTGCCCACCACCCACGTCGAGAAGAGCGCCAGCACGCCGTACATCGAGCGCGGCTACGCCGGCTTCGCCGAGTTCGCGGCCGACAAGGGGCCGAAGCGGCGCACCACCTTCCACGGCCAAGGCGAGGGGGTGGAGCGATGACGATACGCGCCGAACGCACGGCGACGCCAGCCACCGGCGCAAGGGCCACCGCGGCCGACGCGCGCACCACGACCGCGCCCCCGTCCAAGCCGCGCCTCACGACCGCGGCCCTGGCCGACCCGGGCCGCACGACCGAGCCCCCGGCCGACCCGCGCCTCACCACCGTCCAGCGTGCCGCCGGGTACCGGATCGTGGCCGAGCTCTTCCTCTACCCGGACGAGCGCGACATGGCGCAGGTCGCCGCCTGGCGGGACGCGCTCGCCGGCGCTCCGGAAGCGCGCCTGTTGGACGCGTTCCTCGCCCACGAGCGTGCGTTCGACCCCGAGGAGTACCTCGACGTGCTGGAACTCGCCCCGCCCTGCCCGCTCTACTTGGGTGCGTACCTCTTCGAGGAACCGGCGTCGTGCCGAGGGGCAGGCATGTCGGGTCGCAACGCGTACATGCTCGAGCTCAAGGCCACCTACCGCCACTTCGGCCTCGAACCCGACGCCGGCGAGATGGCGGACTTCCTGCCGCTGCTGGCGGAGTTCCTCGCCATGACCACGGAGGACGCAGCGAACGACGCCGCCGGCGTGCGCCTGCGCCTGCTCGAACGCATGGTGGCGCCGGCGCTGCCGGAGATGCGGGAGCGGCTCGAGCGCTACGAGTCTCCCTACGCCGAGGTGATCGACTTCCTGGCGTTCCTCGTCGCCGACGACACGCTGGCCGCGCCACCCCCCGATCCGGCCTCTGCTGGGTACGCCGCCGAACTCCCGGTGATCCAGCCGCCCATGCTGACGCCCGAGGCTTCCGGACGCGACGGGCGCGTCGAGGGGGTGCGCCGATGAGCCTCTTCCTCTGGGCCGTCTACCCGTACGTGTGCCTGACGCTCTTCTTCGTGGTGCCGTTCCTTCGGCTCCGGAAGCGGCCGTTCGAGTACAGCACGCGCGCCAGCGGCATCTTCGGCAGGCGCCTGCTGGGCGTCGCGTCGCTGCTGATGCACTGGGGGATCATCACCCTGATCGTCGCCCACGCCATCGGCCTGACGGGCGGCGTGCTGGGCTGGGGAAGCTGGGTGGGGGCGTTCTTCTGGATCGGCGCCGTTGGCGGCCTGGCGGCGCTGGCCGGCTCGACCTTGGCGCTGATCCGGCGCCTGAGCACGCCCGAGGTGCGCGCCATCAGCCAGCTCGACGACTACCTGGTGCACGTCTTCCTCATCGCCATCATGGGCGTGGCGCTCTACCAGTCGTTGGTGCAGCTGATCTGGGGGGCGGCGTTCAACGGCGGCTTGTGGCTCGCGAGCCTGTTCCGCTTCCAGCCGGATCCGGAGCTGATGGCGGGCGCGCCGCTGTACACCCAGATCCACCTGGTCCTGGCGATGACGTTCTTCGCGTACTTCCCGTTCACGAAGCTGGTGCACGCCTGGACCTACCCGGTGAACTACTTCGTGCGGCCGTACCAATCGATGCGCACGAGCGTGCGCAAGTACCAGCGGCGCTTCGAGTTGGCCTTGCGCACCGACAGCTCGATGCTGCTCTACTCGGTCGGCACCATCCTGCTGCTCTCGCTCGCGGTCGGGTTCCTGCTGCGCACGCCGAGCGCGCCGCCTGCCGTGCGCGCCGCGTTTGCGGCCAGCACCGCGCCCGCGGCCAGCTCCGCCCCCGCGTCCAGCACCGCTTCGACACCCAGCGCGGCCGCCGGCAGCCCGGGCGAACCGACGAGCCTGGCGGCGCTCACCGAGGCCGCCGGCGCGAGCGTCGTGGCGCGCTACGGCACCCTCGAGGGCTACCCGCTCTTCCTCGGCTCGTGCGCTCGCTGCCACGGCGTGAACGGCGACGGCCAGGTCATCAGCCGCGCCTCGCCCGTCTTCGCCGTGCCGCCGCGCGACCTGACCGCCGGGCGCTTCCGCTTCGTGTCGACCGTGAACGGCGTGGCGTCGGACGCGGACCTGGCGCACGTCATCACGGCCGGGTTGCCCAGTGCCGGCATGCCTGGCTTCCCGCACCTGACGCCGGCCCAGGTGCAGAGCCTCGTAGGCGTCATCGACGAGGTGTGGGTGAACCGGCCCGCCCCCGGCGCCGCCGTCGACCCGGGACCGGTGCCGACCCTCACGGCCGACCTGGCCGCGCAAGGTGCCGGCTCGTACGCCGCCATGTGCAGCGCCTGCCACGGACCCACCGGCGCCGGCGATGGCCCGGCGGCTACCGCGCTGGCGGTACGGCCCGCGAACCTCGCGGCCGGGAAGGTGAAGGCGGGCACCGACCCGCTGCAGCTCTACTACCGCATCGCCAGCGGCATCGTCGACGACACCGGCCAGGCGATGCCGGCGTTCGGGAGCCTCGGGCCGAGTCAGATCTGGCCCATCGTCGCCTACCTGAAGGGGAGCGTGCTGCCGCCATGATCGGCGCGTCGCCGGCGCAGGAGGCGCTGCTGGAAGAAGGCGTCGTGCCCGAGTACGCCTCGGCGTTGCGGACCGGCCAGGCGTGGACCGCGCTGGTGGCCAGCACCGCCGCGTTCGCGGTGTGCGTCGCCGCCTGGCTGATGAACGGCGTGCTCGTGACGTTCCTGGATTCCAGCGGCGCCATGGAGCTCGGGCGGGTGCGGAGCGCTTGGTTGATCGGCATCCCGGTCCTCACCGGGGCGCTGTTGCGCCTGCCGGCCGGCATGCTGTCCGACCGCTTCGGTGGCCGGCGGGTGTTCGCGCTGCTGATGCTGATCAGCGCGGGCGCATGCCTGGCGACGAGCTTCGCGCGCGACTTCACCGGCCTGCTGCTCGGTGGCCTGGGTTTCGGCGTGGTGGGCGCCACCTTCGCGGCCGGGGTCTGCTACGTGTCGACGTGGTTCCCCGCCAAGCGCCAAGGAACGGCGCTGGGCGTCTTCGGCGCCGGCAACGCCGGCACCGCCTTGACGGCGACGCTCGGGCCGGCGCTGTTGGTGCGCCTCACGCAGGGGGGCGCGCTCGACGGCTGGCGCGGCTTCCCGCGGATCTACGCTGCGCTGCTGGCGGTGACCGCCGTGGCGTTCTGGGTCTCGACCCGCGAGCGGCGCATGCAGAGCGCGAGCGTGCTGCCCCTGGCCGTACGGCTGAAGCCGCTCGGCGAGGCGCGCGTCTGGCGCTACGGCCTCTACTACTTCTTCGCCTACGGCGGGTTCGTGGCGCTCTCGCAGTGGCTCATCCCCTACTACGTCAACCTCTACGCCTTGGGGTTGGCCACCGCGGGCTTCCTGGCGTCGTTCTTCATCCTGCCGGCCGCGGGCGTGCGGGTGTTGGGGGGGTGGCTGGCCGACCGCCTCTCCCCCGCGCGCGTCTTGCGCTGGTCGCTGGCACTTGCCCTCGTGCTGCTGGTGGCGCTGTTCCCGCCTCGGATGGACGTGCAGACGCCGGGGCCGGGCATCACCGCGAGCCGGGCTGGTCAGGTCACCAGCGTCGCGCACGACCGCCTCGTCGTTGGCCCGGACGTCTACCCCTTCGCCAGCACCAGCGCCGGGGCCCGCATCGCGTTCGGGCCGGAGGACGCCCCTCGGCCACGCTCGCTGCTGCCACGCAGCAGGCTGGTGCTGGAGCCCATCGTGGCGGTCGGGGACGTGGTGCAGCCCGGGCAGCTGCTGGTGCGCGGCACTACCCACATCGAGTTCCAAGCCGACGTGGCCGTCATGACCACGCTCGTGGTCCTGCTCGCGGTGCTGATGGGGTTCGCCGCCGGAGCCGTCTACGCTCACATCCCCGCTGCGTTCCCCGGCCAGGTCGGCACGGTCGGGGGCATCGTGGCCGTGCTCGGCGCCCTCGGGGGCTTCTTCCTGCCGATCGGCTTCGGCTACGCGCTCGACCTCTCCGGCATCTGGACCTCGAACTGGATGCTCTTGTTCGCCCTCGTGCTCGGCGCGCTGGCCTGGATGCACGCGCCGCGTCGCGGGGCGGCGAAGGACGGCGGTGATACGGTGACGCCGGAGGTCTGAACGGTGGGAAAGCCCGGCGCCGACGGGTCCGCAAGCAGCACCCCCGCGCCTCGGGAGGGCCCCGCCAGGCGCGGCTTGCGCACACGGCTCGCGTCCGCCCTGTCGGACGTGGCGGCCGAGCAACCGCCCGCCTCGTTCGCGCTGGTGATGGCCACCGGCGTGGTCTCCACCGCCACCGCCGAGCTCGGACACCCACGGCTGGGCTACGCCCTGAGCCTGGTCGGCATCGTCGCCTACGCCGTGTTGTGGCTTCTGCTCGTGGCGCGCGTGATCTGGCACCCGCGGCGCGTGATCGACGACCTCGTCGACCATGTCCGCGGTCCGGGGTACTTCACCATCGTCGCTGCCACCGCCGTCCTCGGCCGGCAGGTGCTGGCGCTGCATGCGGCGCGCGGCGTGGCCATGGTGCTGGGCGCGGTCGCGGCGGTCCTGTGGCTCGTCGTCACGTACACCGTGTTCACCGCCTTCACCGTCAAGCGCCACAAGCCGTCGCTGGCGGAGGGCCTCACGGGCGCCTGGCTGCTGGCGGTCGTGGCGACGCAGGCGGTGTCGGTGTTGGCCGCGACGCTGGCGCCCACGCTGCCCCAACCGGGCAGGCTCGAGCTCAACTTCGCGGCGCTGTCGATGTGGCTGTTCGGCGGGATGCTCTACATCTGGATGATCTCGTTGATCTTCTACCGCTACACGTTCTTCCGGCTCGCTCCCGAGGACCTGACGCCGCCGTACTGGATCAACATGGGCGCGATGGCCATCTCGACGCTGGGCGGCGCGGTGCTGATCCAGAACTCCGACGCCATCGCCTCTCCCTTCCTCGATGCCGCCCTACCGTTCATGAAGGGCTTCACCGTGTTCTTCTGGGCGACGGGCACGTGGTGGATCCCGATGCTGGTGATCCTGGCGCTGTGGCGCCACCTGGTCGAGCGCTTCCCGTTGCGCTACGACCCGCTCTACTGGGGCGCCGTCTTCCCGCTGGGGATGTACACGCTCGGCACGCTGCACATGGCGCAGGTCCTCGGCCTCGACTTCCTCTTGGTCGTGCCGCACGCGTTCTGGTACGTGGCGGTGGGCGCCTGGGCGGCGGCGTTCTTCGGCCTGGTGCGGTCCTCGGCGCGGCGTTTGCGCTCGATGCTGCGGGCGCCGTAGGGCGGGGGC
>CAZACZ010000042.1:17777-22136 GCA_964483695.1 uncultured bacterium
CAGCAGGTCCTCGCAGGTGCGGTACTGCTGCAGCGCCTCGGTGCGCCGGCCGGAGCGCCACAGTGCCTCCATCAGGCGCCGGTGGGTCTCTTCGCGCAACGGCTCGAGGCGCGCGGCGGCGCGCAGGAAGGCGACCGAACGCATCCAGGCGTGCTCGGCAGCGGCCTGGTCTGCGAGTTGCCGAAGCAGCCCGAGGCACGACTCGCGCAGCTGCTCACGCGCGAGTTGGCACCAGTCGGCGTACGGTTCGTCTTCCATGAACTCGCCTCGGTAGAGCTCGACCGCGGCCTCGGCCGCCGCAACCGCGCGAGCGTGGTCGCCGCGCTCGGCCGCTCGAGTTGCCTCCTGGGCCAGCGCCTGGTAGTCGCGCACGTCGACCCACGCCGCCCCCGAAGGGTCGAACTGGTAGCGCCCCTCGACGCAACTCAGGTACTCGGGGCCGCCGGGCGGCTCGATCCGCCTCCTAAGTTCGTGCACCAGAACGTACAACTGACCGGTCTTGGTGTCCGGGTCACCTCCGGGCCAGAGGTACTCGATCAGGGCGTCGCGCGAGACCGGGCGGCCTTCGTGGGCCACCAGCACCTTCAGCAGCGTCAGCGCCTTGCGGCGGCCGACGTCGGAGGGCCTGAGCGGCACCCCGTCGACGCGCACCTCGAAGGGGCCGAACGCCCGCACGGCGACGTGCGGCGTGGTCGCCTCGTCCGGACCGCGTGGCCGACGCGGTTCCTCGACCACGGGTACGGGGGCGTCGAGCCGCTTGCGATGGTCGTCCAGCACCGCGGAGGCCGCCGTCGCCATGGCCTCGACGAGCACGAGGTCGGCGCTCGGGAGTTCGCCGCGATCGGGCCGACGCCATAGCCGCAGCAACCCGATGGGCTCGCCGTCCACGACCATGGGCACGCAGATCCGAAGGCCGCCGTTGGCAGCGCAACTACGGCAGGGGCCGGGCCACGCCGTCCGGCGGCCGTACAACGCCTCGCCTCGGTTCGCCGCCAGCACGGGGCACTCCGCGAAGCGGTGCTCGCGACAGGTGCGGCAGTCGTCGGGGAACGGGCCGAGCGTCACGCTGGCAGCGGCGGGCGTAGGATCGCCCGCCCGCACGGAGCTTCGCAGGAACTGGACGTCCGCTGCGTGCGCGCCGCTGACGTCCATGAACTTCCGCAGCAGCGCCTCCACCCGCTCGGTAGGAAGTGCGCCCCGCGTGGCGCTGGTGACGATCTCCGTGCAGCGTTCGGCGAGGGCGGCCTTGACCAGCGCTCCCATCGGCCCGCCCAGGCGCGTGACGAGCTCGCGCGCCCACGTCAGGTGGTCGTCGTCGGCATGCCGGTACGCCAGCCCGACCGAGCCGACGACCTCGCCCGCGTAGCGCAGCGGCGCGCACAGGTACGCCTGGAAGCCGGCCTGCTTCACGCGCTCGCGGACGTACGAAGGGTCGTTGCGAACGTCCGCGGTGAGCGCCAGCGCGCCCGTCTCCAACACGCGCCCGGGGAAGCCGGCGCCGCGATCGAAGCGCAAGGGATCGTTGAACGCGTGGCGGAAGGGGCCGGTGTGGCAGGTGAGGACCATGCCGCTGCCGTTCGGTTCGGCGAGGTAGAGCTCGCCGACGTCGGCGCCGCTGGCGGCGCGGAGATGCGCGAGTTGCCGGTCGAGATCGTGACGCAGTGAACCGGAACCCTCGAAGGCGAAGAGTGCGCCGAGGGCATCGGTCTCGCTCGTGGTCCCGGCTCGGGCGCCCGCCCCGCCTTGCCGGCGTCGATCCGTCATCTCCCGCCTCCAGCATGTCGCGGGGCTCGGGGCCCCGCCGACCAGAGACGACACGCTTCGGTTGGGTCATGGTAGCACCGTGAGGCCGGAGCGCATGGCATGCCTCTGCGGCGGCTACTCGGAAACGAGTGGACCTACTCGGAAACGAGTAGGTCTACTCAGAAACGAGTAGGTCTACTACGGTGCGAGCACCCCTCACGGAGGTGGTGCCACTGCGAGCCCGTGCTCGGCGTAATCGGCCTGCAGCGCGGCGAAGGCGTCCATGTCGACCGGGACCGGTTGGCCCGAGAGCAGCGCTCCGAGCCGGTCGAGGCCGTAGTGGGCGCCCACCACGTCGCCACGCGCGATGGCGAGGTCGGGGTCGGGCACGAAGTAGGTGGCGCGCAGGCGCGTGCCGTTCGCGCTGGGCTCGAGCTCCCAGCGCATCCAGGAGCCGGGAGCGGTGTGCGTGTGCTCGAGCAGCGTCAACGGCCGCAGGCGCACGATCCTGAACTCGAACGCCGGGATGTCGTGCTCGGGCCAGTCGAAGGCGATCGAGCCACCCTCGCGCAGGTCCACGGTGATGTCGGCGGCGAACGGCGCCCACCAGTCGGCAAGGCGCTCCGGCTGCGTGATGGCAGCCCAGACCTCCTCGATCGGGTACGCGTACTGGCGATCGAAACGGATCAGCCCGCCTTCCGCCGTGCGCTCGAACGTGGCTCGGTGCTTGGGGTCCATACCGTCTCCTTCGCCGTGCGCGGGGTTGCGCTGCGCTCGAGGCGCCGCTCGAGGGCGTCCAGGCGGTTCGCCCACTCCGCCCGGTACGGCTCGAGCCAGTCGTCCAGTTCCTTCAGCGGTTCGGGGCGGAGGCGGTAGAGCCGCCGCCCGCACCCGCTCGATGTGCGCCATCACCCGATCGTCGTCGCGCCACGGGTACGCGAAGCCGAAACGCTCCGCCACGCCGACCGCCACCTCGCGGAAGAGTCCGGCCATCGCCGCCAACGCGGCCCAGACGTACTCCGGTTCGGCCCCGGCGTAGGTGGCTTCGAGCCGAGCCCACGTAGAAGGCGGAAGTTCGCGGCGCAGGAACCGGCCGAACTTGCCCGGCCCTCGGCGGAAGCCGCTCGCGGCCGCCACCTCCCAGCCGAGCATGGTGAGGAGTTGCGCGCGCAGCACCGTGTCGAGGTGGTGGTGGGCGTACGTCGTCTCGCCGCGCGCCAGGCCCTTCGCCACGTACGGCGCCACCCACCAGAACTCGTTGCAGACGTCGGCGAAGGCGGCCACCGTGGGCGGGGCGGGTACGAACGCGGGCTCGTCGTGCGGCGGCGGGGACGGCACGACGCCGTCGAGGTCGAACAGCACCTCGGCCGGACCGTCGTGCCGGAACGACGCCATCGCCTCGACCGGCAGCAGCGTCAGGTCGATGCGCGATCCGTCGACGAACAGCATCAGGTACGCCTCACCGCCATCGTCCCGAGGCGGCGCGCCGAACATCGCATCCGGACGCTGCAGGATGGCCCGCTCCCCGAAGACGTCGATCCAGGTGGGGTCCGCACGGAACGGTGCCACGTCGCGCACCACGAAGGTCACGTCGTGGTCCTGCCAGGCGTCCGCCGGCGCGGCGGGGTCGGCGCGGGACCCGGCGAGGATGACCGCGCGAACGCGCGGGTCGGCGCGGGCGATGGCCAGCACGCGCGCCAGCACCTCGTCGTCGAGGGAAGCGGTGGAAGGAGCGGACGCCATCGGCCGGTCCAGCATAGGGCCCCGCGCAGGGCCGGGGACCGGTGGTCCGTCAGGAAGGGACCTTCAGGACGCCGCATCCAGGGAAGGCGCGTCCCAGGACCTCGACGGTCCCCGACGCTGCGGGGCAACCGACGAGAGGGCGGCCAGCGCCGAACCGTCGAACCCCCTCAGGATCAGCCACGCCGCCAAGACCATCTCCTGCACGGCCAGCGGCGCCATCAGCGCGCCGAACCCGTCCCAACCGGCCAGACCCAGGAACGGAACCGATAGGTACAGCACGCCACCCACCAGCCCCCAGGCGGACAACCACCGAGGCACGAGCCGCGACGCGTAGAACAGCCCGTAGATCATGAACGCCCCGAGGCAGAAGACGATCGCCAGGAACAACGTCGTCCACTCCTGCGCCCCCAACAGCAGGGCCTGCAAGCCGCGAAGGTCGAAACCCCCCGCGGCCCCTGCGGCCCCCGCGCCGGCCGACACCCGACCGATCGTCACGAACCCCAGCCACAGGAGCGCCACGGCAACGTAGGCGACGGCCTCCAGCGCACCGCGGAACAGCACCGCCCCCAGCGCCACGATCTCGTTGACCCTGCGGACCACCGGGAACAGGACGACGGGGATCATCGCGAGCGAGAACCCCATGAGTAGGACCAAGAGCGCCCCCACGATCATCGGGGCTTCGCGCGCGAGGGTCGTCCCCTCGCCTAGCTGGCTCAGGGCGGGGCCCGAGACGACGGCGCTCAGGACGCCGGCGACGGTCCCGACGATGTACAGGGCGCCGACGATTCGGGCGAGTTGCTTGGGCTTGGCTTCGAGTAGTCGATCGTTCATCGTTCTACCTCGTCCTTCTGGGTTCCTGGGCCGGGACGGTCG
>CAZACZ010000042.1:22236-24081 GCA_964483695.1 uncultured bacterium
CCGCGCGGCTCGTTCGGGATGCTCGTCACGACTCGTCCGGGTAGTGGAACACGCGCTCCAGCGGCACGCCGAACACGCGCGCGATCTTGAACGCCACCTCGAGCGACGGGGAGTAGCGGCCCTGTTCGATGGCGATGATGGTCTGGCGCGTCAGCCCGACGCGGTCCGCCAGTTCGGCTTGCGTCATCTCCCCCGCCGCGGCGCGCAGCGCACGGATGTCGTTCGTCACCCGCGTGGGCTTCGTCACGGCTAGAACCCACGACGGTACGCGACGAGCTTGACCACGGTGCTCACCAATCCACTCACCACGAGCCCCGCGAACGCGGCGTTGGCGATCCAGAAGTACGGGCTCTCGAGCATCGCCATGCCCAGCACGCAGACCGTGGCGGTTGCCACCACGTAGAACCCCACCCGGTCGCCGCGTGCCTCGATGCGAGCGTCGCGCTCGTCCTTGCGGTCGATGGCGTTGGCCGCGCCTACGCCGGTCACCTCGGCCCGGATGGCGGCGCCGACCGCCAGCACGATGGCGCCGGCGACGTTGCCCACGATCATCGCGACCACCGCGACGATCAGTGGCGTCCGGTAGACGATCTGGTCGACCGGCACCGGTTCGAAGACGTCTCGGATCGCCCAGCCGTACCAGAGGGCAGCGAGCACCGTCACCACGCCACTCACCCACGCGATTCTCTCTTCCCACGACATGCTCGTCTCCTTGGGCTCGGACGCGCGGCGTGCTTCGGTCGCATGGCGTCCAAGCTGGTGGGTGCTAGACACTCCTGGGTCGATTGCCCTCGGTGTCAAACATCCTTTACATCCGCAGTCTAGGGGGGCGGCGGTGGTATGTCAAGTATCTTTGACATGGGGGTACGTGGTACGCGGGTCTGCGCCGCGACCGTCGACCCAGAAGACACCGCATGCGTCGACGGTTCGGTCGCGTTCGGCTTCGCCGCCGTGGGTGCGCCTCGTTCAGTGCGAGCGGATGTTCAGGACCATCGCGATTACGAACAGCACCGTGTAGGCGCCCCACAGCGCCCGGTCGAGTCGCGCCAGCGGCCACCAATAGAACATGACCGTCGCCAGGTACAGGGCGACGTACGGCGCCGCCACCGACCAGCGAAGCGGGTTCCGGAACTCGATCTGGGCCATGTAGTCGACCCAGTAGCCGAACGCCGCGTAGGCGACGAACAAGAACCCACCCAACCAGAACGCCCAGCTCTTACCGCCGCGCAGGAGCACGATGCTGATCACCGCGGCCGGGATCGCAAGGGCGTAGACGATCCAGCCGAAACGCACCGTGTAGACGTCGAACAGCGGTTCGCGGATGGCGAAGTGCACGATCAACGCCAGCTGGAAGAAGAACGCCCAGGCGACGAACAGCCGGTCGAGGGAATCGAGGTTCCGAAGCATCGCCATCGCTCACCTCCCGTGATGTGGCCGGACGGCCGCTTCGAGCCTCACGCGGATCGCCCGGCGCGCCGCGAGGGCCTTCGCCTCGCACGCTTCCATCAACGCTACGGCCTCGCGGCGTGCTCGCTCCGTGAAGGCCGCGTCGCCGACGGCGTCGCCGCCGCCCGCGCCGGCAGCCACGCCGATACCCGCACCCCCGCCGGCGTCGCCGCCCGCGCCAGTAGCCACGCCGATACCCGCGCCACCACCCGCCTCGAGCTTCGCCAAGGCCGCGAGGTTCGTCAGCACGTTGTAGTACGCCCCCTCGGCCCCGGCGCCGGCGCAGAGCACCGCAACGCCGGCGTCGGAGACGCTGTTCTCGTTGCCGATCGTGCCGACCTCCGACGCCAGTTCGATCACGCGATGCGCGCGCTCGAGTACCGACAACGGCACCCGCGT
>CAZACZ010000043.1:0-23599 GCA_964483695.1 uncultured bacterium
GGGCTGGCGTTCCCCGCCGTGACCGTGCCGAACGGCTTCACGAACGCCGGCGGCAGCGCCGCGAGCTTCGCCAAGCTGGTGTCCTCGCGCACGCCGTTGTCGTGCTCCACCACCAGGCCCCGCGGCGGCACCACGACCGGCACGACCTGCGCGGCCAGGTGCCCGTCCGCGCGCGCCCGCGCCGCCGCGCGATGCGAACGCAGCGCGTAGGCGTCCTGCTCCTCCCGGGTCACGCCGAAGGCGGCCGCCAGCCGGTCGGCGCTCTCGCCCATCGTCTCGCCGGTGCCGAACTCGGCGATGGCCGGCGTCTGCGGCCGTAGCTCTCGCAAGGGAAGGCCGCGGAAGAACGCCGCCCAGTCCACCGCGGAACGGTTCCGTCGGGCATCGAACAAGCGCCGCCGCACCTCGCGCGAGAAGCCCACCGGGACGTCGCCGAGCATCTCGACGCCGCCGGCCAGCGCCGCGCGGGCGTGGCCGGCCTGGATGGCCAGGGCCGCGTCGGCGATGGCGCGGTTGGACGAGATGCAGGCCATCGTGACGGTATGCGCCGGCACCCGCTCGGGAACGCCGGCGGCCAGCGCGGCGTCGCGCGCGACGTTGCTGGTGGCCACGTTCTGCACCACCGAGCCCATCACCACCAGGTCCAGGTCGGCCGGGTCGATGCCCGTCCGCCCCAGCAGACCGGCGATCGCCATGCGCGCGAGGTCGTAGGCGATCAGGTCACGGTAGTCGGTGCCGGCGCGGGCGAACGGGATGCGGGCACCGTCGACGATGGCGACGGAGGCGCCACCGAAGCTCGCGTCGCCGCGGGAACTGGTCGGGTTCCTTGGACTCGGTCCAACCACGTTGGGGCGAGTGTACTACCCGGCGGCGAGCCTCCCGAACCGCTGCGCGGCCATCGGACTACCTCAGCCCAAGCTCGCCAGCAGCCGCCGCAACTCCGCGTCCGGCTCCGGCCGCGCGCCGACGCGTTCGATCACCCACGCCGACACGCGGTTGGCTCCGGCGGCGGCGGCCGACGCGTCCACGCCGCGTAGCCACGCTGCCAGGAACGCCCCGGCGAACGCGTCGCCCGCGCCGGTGGCGTCGACCAGACGACCCGGGGCGGGCGGCAAGTGGGCGACGGAGCCGTCGCTCAGCAGGCAGGCGCCGTTGGCGTCGAGCTTCAACGCCACCAACGACGCCGGGTAGCGCTCCTGTAGCGCCCGCGCGATGCGTTCCGGCTCGCGCTCGCCCGTCAGCACGTTCCCCTCCTCGTAGTTGGGGAAGATCAGATCGAAGCGTAGGTCGCTGGTGACGGCGAGGAACGCCTCCACCCCCATCTCCTGGATCATCTGGAACGAACCGGGGTCGAACGACACCGTGCCACCCCCGGCGTGCACGATCTGTGCCGCGCGGCGCGCCGCCGCTCGTGGCGGGTCTCCGAAGAACGACCAGGCGCTCAGGTGGAGGTGCTTGCCGGAACGGAGGAGGGCCACCGGCAGCTCGGACGGCAACAGGTAGTGGTCCGCCCCCTTGCCGGACACCATCGAGCGTTCGCCCTGGTGGTCGATCCACACCGCCACCGAACCGGTGAGATGGGCATCGGTGTGCACCCAGGCGGCCTCGACGCCCTCGGCGGCGAGCTCCTCCTCCGCGAGCTGGCCGAAGCGGTCGTGGCCGATCTTCCCCACGAACCGCGTGGCGAGGCCGCAGCGCCGCGCCCACACCGCGGTGTTGGCGGCGCTGCCGCCCGGCGCCAGCTGGACCTCCCCGAAGATGTCGCCCCCGGGCAACAAGGCGGCGTTGGTGCGGATGAGAACGTCCCAGGCGTAGTCGCCGACGACGGTCAGGAGGGGTTCGGGAGCGCGGGTCATGGCGACGTGGGCCCGGAGCGCCGGCTCAGCCCTGGCGGGGCAACGGCTGCATCAGGCCGAGCAGGTTGCCCTCGGTGTCGCGGCAGTAGCAGAACTTCCCCACCCCCGGGATGTCGTTCACCTCGGTGACGATCTCGCCGCCGGCGGCGCGGACCGCGTCGCGTGCCGCCTGGATGTCGCCGACGCCGACGGTGTTGACCACCCCCGTGACGGGCGCCTCCCGCGGCATGATGGCGCCGTCGATGCCGAGCGCGCCCTGCGGTCCGGTCTCGGCGAGGTGGTAGTCGATGGGACCGCCCCAAGCCTGGATCTTCCACCCGAACACCTTGCGGTAGAAGTCGCTCGCGCGTTGTACGTCGTCGGCCGGGATCTCGAAGTGGACCACTCGACCCATACCGTGCCTACCTTCCTGCCCGTCGATCGAGCCGCCGGTCAGAGGCGCTCGAGCTCGGCCTGGAGCTCGGTGGTGGCGTGCGGCCCGTCCTCGGCCAGGTAGACGTCGATCTCGCTGCGCACGCCGTAGTGCGGGTAGTAGACGCCCGGCTCGATGGTGACGCCGACGCCGGGCCGGAGCAGGCGGGTGTCGGCGGTCTCGTAGTCGTCTAGGTGCGCGCTGCCGCCGTGGGTGGTGCGCAGGCCGAGGGAGTGGCCGGTGCGGTGGTGGAACGCCGGCCCGTGCCCGGCCGCCTCGAGCACGGCGCGCGCGGCCCGGTCGGCTTCCGCCCCTTGGGGACAGCGCCCGGCCGCGTAGGCGTCGGCGATGGCCCGGAAGGCAGCGTCACGGGCGTCACGCACGGCGGCGAACGCTTGCAGCACCTCCGGCGCCGGTTCGCCGAAGACGCCCATCCAGGTCACGTCGGCGTACGGTGCCGCGTCGTTGGCGACCTTGGCCCACAGGTCGATCAGCACCACGTCGCCGGGCTGCAGGACGGCGTCCCGCACCCCAGGGATGGGGTAGTAGTGCGGATCGCCGGCGTGCGCGCCGAAGCTGACGTTGGCGGGGTGGTCGTAGATCAACCCGAGCCCGTCGAACACGTCCTGGATGCGCCGCTGCACGTCCGACTCGCGGACGTCGGTGCCCGCCCTGCAGCGCTCGGCGAGGAACGCGAAAGCCGCGTCCTTGGCTTCGATCACGCCGTCGGCCGCGGTGAGGTGATCGTCGAGCTGCTCGGCGCTCCAGACTTCCAGCACCTGCGCCACGTCACCCGACGACACCACCTCGACGCCGAGCTTCCGCACCCGCTCGACGGTGCCCGCGTCGACCGTGCCGACGTAGGGGTTGTCCCCACCGGGCGAGTACTCCATCGCCACGCGCGTGCACCCATGCAGCAGGCGTCCGAGCTCGCGGTCCAGGTCGTCGCGGCTCGCGTAGCTGCGCACCTCGACCGGCACGCCGGCCGGCAACGACTTCTCTTCGATGGCATGCACCAGCAGGGTCGGCCGCCCGTTCGCCGGCACGAACAGGAACACCCGGCGACTGGCGACGTTGCCTTCGAGCAACGGCGCCAAGATGGACCGCGCGACCGGGTTGCTGCCGCGGAAGTCGTAGATCAGCCAGCCATCGAGCCGTTCGCGCCGAAGATCGGCCTGCACGTCGTCGAGCCACGTCATGGCGGGATCATAGCCCGCCGAGCGTACGGCCGGCCGGCGCGGCCGGCGCCGCGCTGGCCGCGAAGCGCACGATCACCTCGAACCCCTCGCCAGGGGCACTGCGCAGGGTGCAGGTCGCGCCGTGCAAGGCGGCGATGCGCTGCACGATGGCGAGGCCGAGCCCGCTCCCGGAACTCACCGGCGCCGCCCGTGGGGCCTCCGATGCCACGCCCGCCCCCGTCGCGTCCAACGGACCGGAGCTGCCCGCCTCGGCGCGCGCGGGGTCGCCTCGGAAGAACGCCTCGCCGAGGCGCGCCCGCTGCTGCTCCGGCACCCCCGGTCCTTCGTCGCACACCCGCAGCGCCGGGCTACCGTCCGCGTCCGCCTGCACCGTCACCGTCACGGCTGCGCCACCGCCGTGCAAGGCGGCGTTCTCGAGCAGGTTGTCGAGCAGGTGCGCCAACGACAGAGGGTCGCCGGCAACGGACACGGGCGGCCCGCCGACCTCGACCGCAACGGCCGCTTCCGGGTAGCGCTGCCGCAACCGAACGACGGCGTCGCGCGCCAGCGCCCCCAGGTCGACGGGTACACGCTGCACGGCGCGTTCGTCGCGCCCGAGCAGCAGCAGATGCTCGGTCAGCCGTGTCAGGCGCAGGACGTCGTGTTCGAGTTCCACCAGCGTGGCGCGGTACGCCGCCGCCTCTCGCGGCCTAGCCAGCGCGCCTTGGATGCGCGTGGTGAGCGCCGTGAGCGGCGATCTCAGGTCGTGCGCCGCGGCGCGCGTGAACGCCTGCTCGTGCTCGAGCGCGCGTGCCAGCCGGGTGAACGTCGACTCCAGGGTGCGTGCCAAGTCGCCGAGTTCGCCCGGTTCGTCGGTGGCGGGCAGCGGCTGGCGCAGGTCGTGCGAACCGGCCACCGACGATGCCGCCTGGTCGAGCCGGCGGAGCGGCGCCAACGACCTGCCCGCCACGGCGCCGCTGGTCAGGAACACCACCAGCGCAGAAGCCGGCACGATGATGGCCAGCGCAGCCAGGTAGGCGCGCAGCGGCGTGCGCACGCCGCTGGCGTCGGCGGCGAGCTGCAGGTCGTAGCGCTGGCCGTCCTCGCGCACCTCCCGCACCAGCAGTTGGTGGCCCGCTCGCGTGCCGATGCCCAAGGGCAACGCAGCCGGTAGATCGGGGAACGCCCCGACCTGCGCCACGACCTCGCCGCCGCGGACCAGCCGGGCCGACACCGCGGCCGGGAAGCCGTCGTCGACCGCGAGGGTAGGCCGGTCCTCGCCCTTCACCTCGATCATCTCGGCTGCGGCCTCCAGACGCCGCTCCTGCCCGACCTCGAGGAACCGCGCCAGGACCAGGAACAACGCCGCCGCCGCGAGCAGCAGCACCAGGACCGTCTGGAGCGCGAGCGAGGCAGCTAGGCGGCGCCGCAGGCCGCCGCGCGACGCGGCGGCCGACGCGCGCCGCTCCTCGTTCGCGAAGCGTGTCGGGGCGCGACTCACGAGGCGCTGTACCCGCGCCCTCTGGCGCTCTCCACCACGCCGTCGTCCAGCTTGCGACGGAGCTGACGAACGTAGACGTCGACGATGCGCGGCTCGCCGAAGAAGTCGGGGCCCCAGACGCGGTCGAGCAACTCGCGCCGCGCGAACCAACGTCCGGGCGTGCGTAGCATCGTCTCCAACAGGTCGTACTCCCTGCCGGTGAGCGGTACCTCGGCGCCATCGAAGGTGACCCGCCGCAGACGGGTGTCGATGGCGCCACGCCCGCCGGCGAAGCTTGTCCTGGCCGACGCCACCGCCTCACCTCGTCGCACCACCGCGCGCACCGTCGCCAGCAACTCGGAGAGGTGGAACGGCTTGACCAGGTAGGCGTCCCCGCCGAGGTCCAGGCCGTGGACGCGATCGTCGAGTTCGCCACGCGCCGTGAGGAACACGATCGGCGTCGTGACGGACTCGGTGCGCAACGCCCGCGCCAACGCGAACCCGTCCATCCCCGGAAGCATGACGTCGAGGATCAGGACGTCGTAGCCGCCCGAGCGCGCCTCCTCGAGCCCGCTTCGCCCATCGCGGGACCAGGTGGTGCGCAGGCCGGCCTCGTCCAACGCCGCGAGCAACGGTTCGCCGATGCGCCGGTCGTCCTCTACCAGCAGCGCCCTCATACGACCTTCCCCGCGGCCAGTCTACGCTTGCGCGTCGCGTCGGCTCGGCGACGCTCCGACGCTCGCCGCCGCGCCGTGACCAGCCGTGGCGCGCCGCTCCAGCAGCCGCACGGCCGTCGCCGCGACGACCAACGCCAACGCCGTCGGGTACAGCCACGCCAGCCGATCGCTGCCGGACAGCACGCCGTGGACGGTAGCGAGGCCGAACGCGGGATAGGCGAACAGGTGCAAGGTCCGCACCCACCGCGGCGCGAGGTGCCGCCGCACGGCGTACGAAACGTACGGCACCAGCGCGGCGTACGTCGCGAGCGTGCCGAGGGCCAGCCCGAGCGGGGCGTAGGTGGCGAGGCCGGGCACCAGCACGCCGCGCAACGTCTGCGGGTACTGGGCGTCGACCAGCGTGAAGGCCACGTGCACTCCCACCAGCGCCAGGCCGGTGCCGGACAGTACGCCGTGCCACCCGTACTGCAGAGGCTTGGCCAGCCACCCGGGGAGGAAGCGGCTGCGGGTGAGCGCGCCCAAGGCCACCGAGACGGCCAAGGTGGCGTACCCCACTACGCCGCTCACGCGCATCGTCACCCAGACCCAGCCGTCCGGGGCCGAGCCGCGCCAGCCCGCCGACCACAATGCCGCCAGCAACGCCAGCGCCACTACCGTCACCACCTCGTTACGCCAGGGCCGCGGCGGGTTCGATGCGTCCATGCTCGGCTCTCCTCTCGAGTACGTCGACGACGACGCCACGGGCGTCCACCGCCCATGCGCCCACGATCCCTAGCGTCGCGGGGATGGCAGCGTCGAGCAGCACCAACTTCGTCGCCACCTCCGCCATGGCGAGCGAGGCCGCGACGGCGGTGGCCTGCACCCAGGCGCCGCGGGCCGGCAGCCCCGTGCGCGGGTCGATCAGGTGATGTGCCCCATGCCACGCCCGACGCGCGACGCTCGAGGTCGCCACGCCCCACCTGCCCGGCGGCAACGCGACGTGCCACGGTTCCGCGGTCCCGTCGACGGCCACCTCCACGGGGACGTCGCTTCGCACCAGCACGTCCCCGCCCGCATCGGCCACGAAGGCACCCTCGAACGCCGCGGACGCGCGCTCGACGATCCAGCTCTTGCCGGTTCCGCCGAGATCGATGCCGGCACCCGGCGCCAGGACCAGCTCGTCGTCGCCTACGCTCAGCGCCCGGAGGTCCGGTACCCCCGACGAGCGCGCAGCGGCAGGGGATGCACCGGACCTGGGCTCGGCAAGGGCCGCCTCGGTGCTCCGGCCGGCAGCACCGACACCGGGGGCGTCGACGTCGGGCCAGGAGCGCCGGTAGCCTTGGGCCTCCAGCGCCCCGAGCACCAGCGGCGTCACCAACCCGCCGCTCAGCCGGGCGGCCTCGCAGGCCCACCGCAGCGCCGCCACGAGTTCGGCGGGCGGGCGCGCCAGCCGGCCGGTGGCGTTGAGGGTGGTCAAGGGCGAGGGCCGGAAGCGGGTCAGCAGCGCCTCGAGCCGGTCGATCTCGAGGGCCACCCGCCAGGCGCCGGCGCCGCACAGGCGCACCTCGGTCCCCATGGCGCGCATGGTCAGCTCGTCGAGGCCGCGCCACGGCTCCTCGACGCCGTGGCCAGCGGGGCCCCTCGCGGCGAGGTCGGTCACGACGCCCTCGTGCGGGCCACCGGCGCGGCGCTGGGCCGCCGCAGGATCACGATGGTCGGACCGGACGCCGCCGTACGGGAGGGGGCGGCGTCCGAGGACGGCGCGGCGGGCGCGGCGGCCGCCGTCAACGTGCGCACGTCGCCCGCCAGGCCGGGGTTCCAGCGCGCCGCCGCTCCTTGCGCGCGATCGAGGTCGGGCAGCGCAAGGCGCGCCAGCACGCCGCCACCGAGCGCGAGGAGCACGACCAGCAGGCGCGCCGTGGAAGCGACCTTGTCGAAGGTCGGTCGCCGGGTTCGGCGGGCGGTCCCGGGACCGGGCTCAGTCGCGTTCACGGCCGCGTCCTTCGTCGTCGTGGTCGCTGCCACGGTCGTCGTCGTGGTCATCGTCCTGGTCGTGATCGCCGCGCCAGTTGCCGGCATCGTCGTCGGCTCGCCGGTACGCCGGCGTCACGGCGTCCCCCACGGGCGCGTCCAGCACGATCACGTTCGAGGGCGATGCACCGGCGATCGAGGGGTCGGCCAACAGCGCGCGCAGCGTCTCGGCGTCGGGCGCCCGGCCCGTACCGGCCGCGTTCGGCGCCGCGGGGGCGGCGAGGCCGAGCAAGCCGTACCCCGCGGCGAAGGCGACCAGTGCGGCGATCCCGGTGATGGCGTACTTCCGTGCGTTCATGCGAACACCTCCAGGGCCGGAGCGTGCCCGACCACGGTTAGGTGACGGTGAACGCGCCGACGTGCAAGGCCGCGACGGCGCTCGGGCGCGCCGGTAGTAGACTCGGGGGCGTGCCGGGCAAGGGGCCGGCCGCACGTGCCAGCGGCGCCCACCGAAGACGCACCGGCCCCTTCGCGCCCCGCCACGTCCGGGAGGACCCCGTTGCGACCGATCGACCCCGCCAGCGTGCAACGCGAACTCGACCGCCGCCAAGGTCGTCCGATGTACCTGCATCTCGAGACCACCACCGGCTCGTACACCAAGCTCGGTCCGGAGAAGCGCGATCCCGTGATCGCCTTCGTGCGCAACGCGCGCGTGACCTACCTTCGCGGTACCGTCGCCGGCACGGGGCCGTACCGGGTGGGCCTGAAGCTCGACGATGGCTGGGTCTACGCCCAGGGGTTGACGAACGTCGAGCTCAACGAGCGGGACGAGCTGCTGTTGGCCGGTCTCGACGCCGAGGGGAACCTGACCGTCGCGCTGCAACTCTCGGCCACGCCGTTCCGGGAAGCCTGAGGACCGAGCCATGACCCTACCGAACCCCAGCCGGGACCCCCACGTCCAGGCGCGACCTCGCCACGACGACGTCTTCGTCCCCACCGCCGAACGCGGCCTGCTGGTGGTCCTGCCCCACCCCGACGACGAGTCGTTCGCGGCCGGCGGTACCATCGCCCGCTGCGCCGATGCCGGCGTGCGCGCCGTCTACCTCTGCGGCACCTTCGGCGACATGGGCAGGCGAATGGGCCGCCCCGCGTTCGCCACCCGCGAGTCGTTGCGCGACGTCCGCGTCGAGGAGCTTCGCGCGGCGTGCGCCGTGCTCGGCGCCGAGTTCCGCATGCTGGGACTGCGTGACAAGTGCATCGAGTTCGAGGACCCGGAGGACGTCGCTGCGCGCGTGCGCGCGGTCGTGCGCGAGGTCGCGCCGACGACGGTGATCACCTTCTACCCCGGGCACGGCGTGCACCCGGATCACGACGCGCTCGGCCACGCCACCGTGCTGGCCGTCCGCGGGCTGTCCGCCGCCGAGCGGCCGCGACTGCTGGGCGTCGCCGTGGGGGACCGCGAGCGGATCCGCGCGGAGTTGGGCGAGCCGCACCTCAGCAGCGACATCCGCGCCGTGGCCGAGCGCAAGCTCGGCGCGTTGCGCGCCCACCGGAGCCAGACCGAGGCGATGTTCGCGCAGATGCAAGCCGAGGCCGACGCCAAGGCCGAGACCGGCGCCTCGCGTCCCGAGGACGAGCAGGAGCGCGCCTACCGCGAAGAGTGGACGTCGGTCGAACGCTTCTACCACCTCGACCCGGACGCGCCGACCCTGCTCGAGCACCGCTGAGGCGAGCGAAGGAGCGCGCCGCCTCGGATGGAGGCGGCGCGCTCGGCGTTGCGGCAGGTACGAGCGTCGACCGGGAGCGCGCCGGATGGGCGCGCCGTGCGCCCGCACCCAGGCGGGGGGCACGGGTGCGGGCGGGACGCCGGTGGCGTCAGGACGAGGTGCGATCGTCGGTCGGCGGCTCGGTCGTCCCGGCTTCGCCATCGGCCGCGGAAGCGGGCGCTTCCGGAGCCTCGACGGCGGCCGAGGGCGGCACCGGGGCGGGCGCTTGGGGGGCGGGCGCTTGGGGGGCGGGCGCTTGGGCGACGGGCACTTCCGGGCCGCTGCTGGGCGGCGTGGCGGGCGGGTACACGGCCGGCGCCGCGCCTTCGTGCCGCCCCATCGACACGCGGAAGCTGCCGGAGCGCATCAGCAGGAAGCCGCCGATCGCGATCAGCACCAGCGGCACCAGCCAGCGACCGCCGGTCGTGATCGACAGGAGTGCCAGCACCGCCAACGCCGCGGCCGGGAAGATCGCCCACGGCTGGGCCTCGACGCGCAGCCGGGTCAGCGCGAAGAAGGTCGCCGCCAAGCCCAGCAGGAAGATGGCGCCGTGCGAACCGCCGAGCGAGGCATCGAGGAACGCCACGATCGCCAGCGACAGCAGCGTCCCCGCCGGGATCAGCGCCCACCAGCGCCGGTCGTCTAGGTACCAGACGACGCCGAACGCCGCACCGATGGACGCGAGGAAGGCGGCGCCTCCGACGCCGCCCGGCGCCAAGGTGGCGATCGCCAGCCCGGCGAGGGGCAACGCCGCCAGGCGCAGCGCCAGGCTCTGGCGGCGCCGGCCTTCGACGTAGGCGAAGTAGGCGAGGCCGCCGAAGAGCAACGCGCCGAAGAAGCCACCGATGCCCTGCAGGACGCCTAGCGTGCCGAACAGGCCGAGCACGCCTAGGACGATGAGGATCAGGCCGGGAAGGGCGTTCTTGTTGTCGGGGTCGATGTGGAACCGCTGGGACATGACATCCTCCTTCGTGTTGCCTCAGGGTAGGGCGGCGCGCCCGGGGCCCGCGTCGGCCGACGGGGGGGATACCTCCTCCCCCCGACGTCGGGGTCGGGTCTCCTCCGAAAGGCGGAGGCGACCGCGCCCGGTGGACGGGTAGGCTGAGGGCCGGAGACCTCATGCCTGCATCGCCTACCCCCGACGACCCCTCGCGCGCCACGGCCACCACCGAGAGCCACCCGATCCGCGTCCTACTGGTCGACGATCACGCCGTGGTGCGGCGCGGCTTGCGCCTGGCGTTCGAGCTCGAAGCCGACTTGCGCGTGGTGGGCGAGGCGGCCAACGGCCGCGACGCGCTCGACAAGGTCGGGGAGGTGGCCCCCGACGTGGTGGTGATGGACCTGTTGATGCCGGTCATGAACGGTGTCGACGCCACCCGCGCCATCCGGGCCGCGCATCCCGAGGTCGAGGTGGTTGCGCTGACGTCGGTGTTGGAGGACCGCCTGGTCATCGACGTGGTCGAGGCGGGGGCGGCCGGCTACATCCTCAAGGAGTCACGACCCGACGACCTCTTCGACGCCGTGCGCGCCGCCGCCCGGGGTGAGGTCCGCCTCGACCCGCGGGCGCAGCAGCGCTTGGTGCGGGAGGTCCGGGCTCCGACCCCGCAAGAGCAACTCACCGAACGCGAGGAAGAGGTGCTGCGCCACCTCGCGGCCGGCGCCACCAACAAGGGCATCGCCCAGGCGCTGGGCGTGAGCGAGGCGACGGTGAAGACCCACGTCTCGAACGTGCTATCGAAGCTGGGTCTGAAGAGCCGAACGCAGGCGGC
This sequence comes from uncultured bacterium, assembly GCA_964483695.1. Taxonomy (GTDB): domain Bacteria; phylum Deinococcota; class Deinococci; order Deinococcales; family Trueperaceae; genus CAZACZ01. The sequence continues at coordinate 11,089 of CAZACZ010000043.1, forward strand.
GCTGCACGCGCTCCGCGAGGGGTTGGTGGTGCGTGAGTCGTGATCGCGAAGGCGTCGTCACGGACGTCGCGCTGCCCGAGGTCCCTTGGCAGCATCGCATCTCGACCCGCCTGACGCTCCTGCTGCTCGGGGTGATCGCGGTGTTGGCCGCTGCCACCGCCGTACTGCTGTGGCGCGGCCTGGCGGCGCTGGTGCTGGCGCAGCTCGGCGTGGACGGCTCGGGCGCGGTGGGAAGCGTCGTCGGTGAGGCGGTGGCCGAGGTCGACCGGGCGGCCATGGCCGCGGTGGTGCGCGGCACGCTGATCAACCTCGCAGCGGTGGTGGCGGTGACGCTGGTCGCTGCCGCGGCCTTCTCCCGCGCCATCCTGGCCGACCCCGTGGCGCGCCTGACGGCCGCCACGCGCGCGCTGGCGGCCGGGAACCGCGACGTACGCATCAACCTCGAGGACCGGTCCGAACTGGGCGAACTGGCACGCGCCTTCGACGGCATGGCGGAGGCCCTCTCGGAAGCGCAAGATCGGCTCGAAGCGCGCGTCGCCGCACGCACCGCCGAGCTGCGCGCGTTGTTGTCGTTGTCGAACACGGTGGCGCTGACCACCGAGTTGCAGCCGCAGCTCGAGGCGGTCCTCGATCGCCTCGGCGAGGCGGGGCAGACGGTCGCGGCCGAGGTCCTCGAGCTCGGACCGAGCGGCCGCTTGGTAGCCATCGCCCGACGCGGCGCGGTCCCGGCCCTCGCCAGCGCGGCCCACGCCAGTGGCGACGCCGAGGGCGGCGCCAGCACCGAGAGCGGCACCGTCGCTGGCGACATCGAGGGCGGCGCCGTCGTCGGCGACACGCGGCTCGACGTGGTGCCGGAGATCGCTCCGAACGCGGTGATCGAGGGCGACGCGCTCGCGCTCCCGCTGCGCGTGCGCGACCGCGTGGTCGGGGTGCTGCACGCGTTCGCACCGAACGGCGCGGGTTGGGACGAGGAGCGCCTCCGCTGGGCGAGCGGGTTGGCGGCTCAGGCCGCCGTCGCCATCGAGAACGCCCGGCTCTACGAGCGTGCCCGTGACGAGGCGGCAGACGAGGAGCGCCGGCACCTGGCCCGCGAACTCCACGACTCGGTCAGCCAGGCCATCTACTCGGTGGTCCTCACCGCGCACGCCGCGCAGCAACGCACCGGCCGCGATCCCGAAGGCGCTCGCGCCGCGCTCGACACGGTGATCGAGTTGGCCGAAGCGGCGCTGGCGGAGATGCGCGCGCTGATCTTCGAGCTCCGTCCGGAGGCGCTGGCGGAGGTGGGCCTGATCGGGGCGCTCCACCGGCAACTCGACGGGCTGGAACTGCGGCACGGTCTGGCTACCGTACGCCATCTCGGCGCCGAGCCGGACCTGGCGTTCGCGACCAAGCAGGTGCTGCTGCGCGTGGCCCAGGAAGCCATCCACAACGTGGTGAAGCATGCGCTCGCCAGCACCGTGACGGTGCGCACGGCCACGCACCTGGGCAGCGTCGAGTTGGAGATCGGCGACGACGGCATCGGCTTCGCCCCCGACGGCAGCTACCCGGGCCACCTCGGGCTGACGTCGATGCACGAGCGCGTCGCGGCGCTCGGCGGTCGACTGCAGGTCGACAGCGCCCCCGGTCGCGGCACCACCGTGCGCGTGCGCGTGCCGACCTCGCCCCAGGGAAGCGAGCCCCCGGCATGAACGGCCGGCGCGGGAGGGACGCCCGACGGCTCGGCGTGGCGCTGATGCTGGTCGGTGCGCTGGCGCTGCTCGGCACCCCGCGCATCGGTGGCCTGTTGGTGGAGCTCCTCTACGCGGCGGGGTTCTTCGTGCTGGCGACGTTCACGTGGCGCGCGCTGGCCGGCCGCGTCCCGCTGGGCGTCCGCTTCGCCGTCCATGGCGGGCTGGGGCTGGTGGCCGCCGCGACGCTCGACGTCCTCTCGGGACCGGCGTTCTTGGGGTTCGTCGCGCTGGCGTTCTGGTTGGTGTACCGCTCCCCCTCCAAGGACGGGCCGCGCACCGGATGGGCGCTGATCCCCGGCGGCGTCATCGGCACGCTCGCCCTGGTGGCGCTGCTGAACGCGCTGGCCCCCCGCTGGGACGTCGGCGTGGTGTTCCTGCTCGGCATGACGGCCACGTTCACCGCCATCTACTTGCTCCCGCGCGAACGTGGCGGCGGGCGCTGGGCCCTGCTGCCAGCCCTGGTCTGGGCGTTCATCACCGTGTTGGCCAACGACCCGACCGGTCGCTGGACCCGCTGGATCGTGCCGCTGGTCCTGATCGGCTCGGGGGTCGCCGTGTTGGGCTGGACGCGCCGCAAGCGCAGCTGAGCGCGAGCCCCGCCGCCACGCGGGACGCCCGATCCTTGCTGCCCTGGGGCGCGTACCGCATCCTGCCAGCATCCCCGGGGCGTCGCCACCTGCCGACCACGACCAGGACGCCGGGAGGAACGGGTGCGTCATGGCCAAGTTGCTCATCGCCTACGCCTCGCAGGAGGGCCAGACCGAGCGCATCGCGCGGCGCCTGGCCGGCGCGCTGAGCGCCGAGGGGCACCGGGTGACGGTGGCGCCCTACGCCAGCGTCACTACCCTGGTGCCCTCCGGCGAGCCGTACGACGCCGTCGTCGTCGGGGCGTCGGTCCACGTGGGGAGCTTCCCCGCGCCGCTCACGCGTTGGGTGCGCGACGTGCTGGTCCCCGCCCTGAGCGCCCTGCCGCGACCGACCTCGGCGTTCTTCTCGGTGTGCCTCGCGGCCGCCCGCTGCACGGCCAGCGACGTGGCCACCGTCGAGCGCTACCACCGCACGTTCCTCGACGCCACGGGCTGGTCGCCGCCGCTGGTGGCGAGCTTCGGCGGGGCGTTGCGCTACCGCTCCTACGGCTTCATCCAACGGCAGATGATGCGCATGGTGGCGCGCGACGCCGGCCTCGACCAGGACACCAGCGTCGATCACGAGTACACCGACTGGGACGAGGTGGCGGCGTTCGCGGCGCGCCTCGGCCAAGCACTCGGCGCGCCCGCCGGCTCGGCGCCCGGCAGCGAAGCAGCTGCGGTGCGCGGCCCCGCACGCTGAGCGCGCCTCAGTAGACGAATCAGTAGACGAACTCGTCGATGTGGTAGAGCGCCACGCGCGCCTCGGGCGCGGCGGCGCGCGCAAGGTCGCGTAGGGCGCGGTACTGCGCGTCCCGTTCGGCCTCGCCGAGCGGCGCGGTGCCGTCCTGGATGGCCCGCGCGGCGTACGCCGAGCCGGGCTGCACGACGAACGGCGAGAGGTAGACGAGGTCGCCCCGCCCCAGCGGCAACCGCTCGAGCAGGGCGCCGCTGTCCCGAACGTGACCGGCCGCGAAGCGCTGGCCACCGACACCCACCATCAGGATCACCGACACCTGCAGCCCGGCGTCCTTCAGCTGGCGCACGAAGGCGGCCGCCTCGGCCGCGCTGCCGGGCTTGTGGAGGTAGGAGAGCAGCGGGTCGTGCCCGGTCTCGACGCCGATGGCGACGCTCCGCAGACCCATCTCGCGCAGTTCGCGCCAGTCGCCGGCGGCCTTGCGCTCGCCGCCGAACACGTCCACGAACCCCGCCAGCGGCCTGCCCGGGAAGGCGCGTTCCGCCGCGGCCAAAATCGGCCGCAGGCGCGCGTTCGAGAGCACCAGGGCGTTCCCGTCGGCCAGGAAGATCCCCGCCCGCGCGGCGGCGTCGGCGCCAAGCAGCGCCCGAACCGCCTCGACGTGCGCCTCGAAGGCAGCCTCCGGGACGACCGAGAAGGGGCGGTCTTGGTAGAAGGTGCAGTAGGTGCAGCGGTTCCAGCTGCAGCCGTGCGTGGCTTGTAGTACCACCGCGTGATACTGATCCGGCGGGAGGATCCCGACCGGCCGATAGGCGTGCAGGTAGCGCTCGCGTTCCGCGGTAAGCGCCGTCGGAGTCCAGCGCACCGCGCGTTCGAGCCGCGCACGGAGCGCCCCAGCGTCGCCACGGACCTGCACCGCGCCCGCGTCCAGCGCGCCCCTCGCGCGCTCCGCGGTGGCGTGGGCCAGCGCGAACAGCTCGTGCGCATGCGCCTCGTCGACGCGCCAGCGCTGCCGCACGCCTGCCACCGTCCGGCGGCCGAACACCTCCGAGGCGAGCGAGCGCTTGAACGTCGACCCCGCCACCAACCAGTGCAGCGGCCGCCCTTCGAGGTCGTAGCCGATGACCGAAGCACGGTCGGGGCTCAGGGTGGTGCTCCCCGGATGGACCGCCGCCAGCCAACCGCCGGCCGTCTCCGGGCTCCGGCGCGACGCGGCCGTGGCAGCGCTCGTCTCCTTCACGTCCCCCAGCCTAGTCCGGTCGTGCCCCTGGCAGCTCCGCCGGCGGAACCAACGCGCCCTCCGGGAACTCGCCAGCCGCGAAGGCGCGAGCGCGCTCGCGCGCCTGCGCCGCGCCCGGCAGGTCGTCGTCGACGGCCAGGAGTTCGGCGCGGATCTCCTCCATCGCCGCCAACGCCGCGGACAGATGCTCCAGCACCGACCTCGGCGCTTCGACGATGCGCGCGTCGTACGCGGCGAGGCGGGCGCGCACGGCGGCGCGCTCGTCGTCGAGCGCCTCGAGCTCGGTCACCGCCTGCCAGGCGTCGAGCCACCTTCCCGTCGCGAAGGCGTCGCCCGGTCGCCACGTCCTCTCCAGCAGTTCGGCCGCCTCGCGGGCCAACGCCTTCGCCTGCTGCCGTTCCGAGCGCGCCGCGGCCACCCGCGCCGCCAGCGTGAGCGCTTGGCCCAGCAGCGCGGCGTCCTCTGGCGCGTCGCTGCCGGCACGTGCCTCGCGCCGCGCGGCCACCGCCTCCTCGGCGTGCTCCCAGGCCGCGTCGTGCGCGTCCGTGACCAGCCCGAGGCGCGCCAGACGCTCGAGCGAGTCCGCGACGTCGCGCAGGTGCGCCCGGGCGACACCGCTCGCCTCGTGCAACGCGCGCGCGATGGCGAGGCTCTCCTGCATGGCGGCCCCGGCCGACGCGACCTCTCCGGCGCCGACCTGGGCGGCCGCCAAGGCGTCGAGCGCCGCCGCCAGGTCCAGGCGGGCGTCCGCCGTGGCGCCGAGCCGCGTCGCCTCCCTTGCCTGCTCCACCGCCTCCTGCGCCGCCGCCACTGCGTCGAGCTCGACGCCCGCCAGCGGGAACGCCCGCAGCGTCGTTCGCAACGCCGCGGCGAGGTCCAGGTGCGCGTCCGCCGTGGGCTCCAGCGCGAGGACGTGACGGGCGAGCATCACGGCTTGCCTGGCCATCGCCGCGGCGTCGGCGAAGGCGCCGCGCGCCAGCAGCCACTGCGCGAGCCGGCGGAACCACGCACCCACCGTCGTCCAGGTCGCGACGTCATCGTCCTCGGCGTCGATCGCCGTCACCACCTGCAGCGCCAGGCCCATGGCCTCGTCGGCCAGCTCGGTGGCGCCCTGGGCCACGTGGAACTCGCTCACGTCGAGCAACGTGCGCAAGTACATGCGTGCGCTCCACGGGTTGGCGTCGTCGTCGTAGGCCTCTCCGGTGAGCCGCAGCAAGCGCTGCAGCAACGGGCGGCGGGCGTCCGCCTCCCCGGCCAACGCGAAGGCCGCGTCCGCCGCGCGCAGCCAGGCCAGGTCCCCGTCGAGGTGCTCGTCGCCGATCGCCGCCACCACCGACGCCAGCCGGCGCGCCAGGTCGAGAGCGCGCGCCACGTCGCCCTGCTCGCGCGCGTCGACCAGCAACAGGAACAGCCCGTGCGCCGCCAGGCGTCGGTCCGCCTCGTCGCTGGCCTGCTCGAACGCCAAGACGGCCGAACGGGCGAGCACACGCACCTCCTCCGGCGTGAGGTCGCCCAGCACCGCACGCTCGTGGAGCCCGGCCCGCAGCGCCGACGCCAGGGCGGCGGCGGCTTCCTCCTCGTCGTAGTAGGCGGGCAGGAACTGGCGCGCGACGTCGTGGTAGAGCGGCTGTCGGAACGCGGTCACGGCCTGGGACGCGCGCACCAGGTACCCGTGAACGCGCTCTGCCTGCTCCAGCGAGGCCTGCGTCTCCTCGAGCGTGGCTGCGCCCCCCGGCGGCGTCGCGCGCGATAGCAACGGCGCCAAGAACTCGACGCCGAGCAGGCTGGCCAGCGCCAGCGTGCGCTGCACCGCCTCGGGCGCGTCGCCGAAGCGATGCACCGCCAACTCGGTGAGGCTGGTCCCGCGGCGCAGCAGGTCCTCCAGGCCGCGCTCGGTGAGGGCGGCGCCCGGGTCGCGTCCGACGAACCAAGCGCGCGCCAGTGGGCTGGCCGTCTGCAGCAGGAGCTCGTCGAGGTAGCGCGGGTTGCCGCCGGCACGCTGCAGCAGGGCGCGCCGCTGCTCCGGTGGGAGGCCCGGCAGCGCGGCTGCCACGACCGGCTCCAAGTCGGGCAGCGGGCGAAGGGGCAGCACCGCCATCGGGCCGGCCCGATCCGCCGCGTGGGCGCGCAGCGCACGCGCCACGCTCGGCGCGCCGTCCTCGGCGTCCTCCTCCCACTCGCGCTCCCAGTGCGTCACGAGCAGCAGCAGCGGCCAGCGTCCGGCGCTCATGGCGGGGAGCAGCGCCTCCACGAACGCGGTCACGCCCGGGTCGAAGCGCGATAGCTGGGCGTCGTCGATCAACAGCACCATCGGCACCGACGGGCCGCCGGCGGCGCCGAAGAGGGCGCCCAGGTCGCGCAGCACCTGCTCGATCAGGCTGGTGCGACGGGCGCTGTCGAGCGCGGTCGCGTCGATCGGGGCTCGATCGGCGCGCCAGGCATCGTGCAGCCCCTTGAGTTCGAGGCCCGCCTCGCTCACCTTCTTCAGCAGACCCAGCACCGGCACCATGTCGGTGACGGCGTCCGCCACCACCGCGCCGCCCATGCGGGCGAGCTGGCGCAGGCGCCGGCGGTTCCGTTGGGCGCGGTACATCGCCTCGAGATGCGGCGCCAGGTGGCGCTCGACGTGCCCCGCCAGGACGCCGGTGCCGACCTGGTTGTGCCCGCGCGGGTCGACGAGGCGCACGCCCCACCACAGGAACGGCATCGTCTGGGTCGGGTCCCAGCTGGCGTCCGGCGGGTTGACGCTCAGGTTGTCCCCCACCTGCCCCAGGGCGGGCGGCCAGTACCGCTCCCCCGCCCGCTCGGCGTCGGCGGCGATCCGTGCGTAGAACTCCTGCACCAGGCGCGTCTTGCCCAGCCCGGCCTCGCCGAGCAGCACCACGACCCTGGGCCCCTCGGCGTCGCCTCGCGCGACCGCCCGGTAGGCCTCGACCAGCGCGGTGACCTCCTCCTCGCGGCCGCAGAACGGCCGCCCCTGGCTCACGCCGCGCTCCGCACGCGGGCCGTCGCGGCGACCGTGCGGGCGTGCGGCGGCTCGTGGTGAGCGGTGTGCGCGGCCGCGGCGCCGGTGGGCTGGCGATGCTGCATGCACGATGCTACCTGTACGGCCATGCGGCGTCGCCACCACGTCCGCGGGCGGTCGTCGTGGTCATCCGTCACCTTGCATCGCCCGCGCCACGGGATGATGATGAGAGCGCACCCTGCGCCGTCACGGAGCCGTTCCCCTCGACCACCAGGAAGGTGAGACCATGTCCGAACCCGACGCCTCCAGCCCCGTCGCTGCCACCCCCGAGACCGTCGAAGCGCCCAGCGCCAAGGCCGGCGCCTTGCTCCGCTCCACTCCCTTGCAGTACCTGGACAAAGCCATGGCGGGCCTGCGCAACCTGGGCCTGGTACCGGAGGACACCGGCAGCCAAGAGGCTCCCATCGTCGCGCTGCTCAACCAGATCACCGACCTCGACCAGGACCGCGTGGTGGCCATCACGCGCACCCTGGCGCAGGCGTCGCTCTTCCACGACGTGGTGCGGCAACAGGTCGAGGCGATGGAGGTCGGCACGCGCTACGAGCAGATCGCCAAGGCGTTCGACAGCATCCGCGACGACGCCAAAGGCATGGTCGAGCAGATCGAGGACGGCAGGCTCAACACCTTCGAGCGCCTGACCAACGTCTGGATGAAGGTGACCCGCGGCGATATCGCCACGCGCTTCGACAAGATCAAGCGCACCTACCTCGACGTCACCAAGGACACGCAGGACCAGATCCAGCGCGAGCACGTCATCCTCGAGGCGTACCAGGACTTCCGCGGCGCGCTGAAGCAGTCCGAGGTGCTGGCGTTCGAAGTGCTCGCGAAAGCCCAGGCGAAGCTCGACGCCGCGCGCCTCACGGTCGAGGACGCCTCGAAGGCCGTCGACGCCTACACCGGCGACGACCTCGCCGAACGCGCGCGCCTCGAGTTGGCCCGCGACGAGAAGGTCCGCACCCTGCAAGACATCGACAAGCGGTACCAGATCGCCAAGGACCTCTCGGACAACCTCACCATCAGCTACAACACCTCCGAGGTGGTGATGGCGCGGCTGATGCAGACCAACACCGCCAAGGAGCGCGTGCGCGCACAGGCGGTCAGCTTCTTCAGCACCAACGAGACCGTGCTGGCCGCGCTGACCGCGTCGTTCACCGGCCTGTTCGGCCTGCACGAGGCGACGCGCACCGTCGAGGTGATGAAGGAAGGCGTCAGCAAGTCGCTCGAGACGCTGTCCGACATCGGCGGCAAGATCCAAGAGGAGGCGCTCAAAGCCGGCTACGGTCCGACCGTGCGCGCCGACGCCGTGAAGAAGCTGGTCGATTCGGTGGTGACCTACCAGGAGCGCTCGATCGAGATCATCGCCGACATGCGCCAGCAGGCCACCCGGAACGCAGCCGAGATCCGCGACGCGGTCGAGGACGGCAAGCGCCGGTTGGCGAAGTTGGCGCGGGAGGGAACGGCGTTGACGGCGCCCGGCGCCTGACGACCGACCATGCCCGACGACACCCCTTCCCCTCCGCGTCCCGCCGAAGGCGCCGTCGAGGAGCGTCCATCCGCCCCGCGGCCGCCCGCTCCGCTCGACGAGGTCATGCTCGCCATGGACGTCGTCGACACCCTGCGCCACCGCCAGCAGCTGGTGGCGCAGGAGCTCGCGTCCGGCGAGCGCGACGAGGACATGCTGGAGCGTCTCCGTCAGATCTACGCGGCGCAAGGCATCGACGTCCCCGACCACATCCTGCGCGACGGCGTGGCGGCCCTGCGCGAGGAGCGCTTCGTCTACAAGCCGCCGGAACGCAGCGCGGCGACGCGCTGGGCGCACGTCTACGTCCGTCGAGGACGTTGGGCGCTCGGCCTGCTGGTCGTCGTGCTGGTGGTGGCTGCCGCCATCGTCACCTACGACCAGACGGTGCGCGCGCCGCGGCGCGAGCTGGTCGCCGACTTGAGCGCGGCGCGCGTGGCGGTGCACGCCGCCGCGGTGGTCGACGCCGCCGGCGAGCAGGCCGACACGCTCTACCAGCAGGCGCAGGCGGCCCTGGCGCGCGACGACGTCGCGGACGCGCGCAGTGCGCTCACGACGCTCGAAGCGCTGCGTGACCAGGTGCAGTCCGCCTACCAGCTCCGCATCGCGCTCGAGCCCGACACCGGCGTCTGGCGCATCCCCGACGTCAACACCGGCGCGCGCAACTACTACATCATCGTGGAGGCGATCGACGCGAGCGGCCGTCGCTTGACGCTGCCGATCCTCAACGAGGAGACGGGTCGGGTCGAGCGCGTGGCACGCTGGGGCCTGCGCGTCGACGAAGCGACCTACGAACGCGTGCGCGCCGACAAGCTAGACGACGGCATCATCCAGGACCGTACCTTCGGCGAGAAGCGCGCTGGCTACCTCGAACCCGACTACGTCTTCCCGACCACCGGCGGGGCCATCACGGATTGGTAGGCGGCATGATCACCGGACGCGACACCCTCTCTCAGGTCCAGCGCGCCATCAAGGACGAGCAGAAGCGCACCCGCGAGCTCGACGCCAAGTTGGCGCAGGCGAACGAACGTGTCATGCAGCTCGACGTCACGCGCACCAAGGAGCTGCAAGCGCTGGCACGCCTGCGCCTCGAGTTCCTCGGCAAGGGATCGGTCGTCGAACGCATCGACGAGGCCGACCGCCAGGTGCTGGCGCTGTTGGAGGAACGCCGCGCGGAGCACGAGGCGCTCCAGCAGCGCCTCACCGAGACGGAGCAGCAACGTGCGGTGCTCGAGGCCGAGCGCGAGACGGCCGCCGCCGCCGTGGAGCGCGCCGCGGCCGCCGTGGACGACGCCGAGGCTGCCACCCAGGAGCGGCTCCGCTCCGAACCTGCCTACCAGCGGCAACTCGAGCGCGCCCGCGAAGCCGAACGCGTGGCGGTGCACGCCGACGAGAAGGCCACCCTCAGCGAGCAGGAGCAGGACGCCAAGGGCAAGGCCTACCGCGATGACGCGCTGTTCACGTACCTCTGGAAGCGCCAGTACGGCACGACCGGCTACCGCGCCGGAGGCGGACCGTTCGGGCCCCTGCTGCGCTGGCTCGACGGCAAGGTGGCACGGCTGATCGGGTACGCAGACGCGCGCGCGAACTACGCCCGGTTGCTGGAGATCCCGCTGCGGCTGCGTGAGCACGCCGAGACCGTCGGCAAGCAGGCGGACGCCGAGCTGGCGGAACTGACCCGGTTGGAGACCGAGGCGCGCGTCGCGGACGGCATCCCGAAGCTGCAAGAAGCCCATGGCGCGACGCAGAAGGCGCTCGCCGAGGTCGATGCGCGCATCACCGCCATCGCCGCGGACTACCAGGCGCTGCTCGCGCGCCTCGAGGTCTTCGCCAAGGGCGAAGACGAGCGCTCGCAACAGGCGCTCGCGTTCCTGGCCTCCGAGCTCGGCCGCGAGGAGTTGCAAGCGTTGCGCAGCGACGCCCTCGCCACGCCGTTCCCACAGGACGACGTGATCGTGGCGCGCCTGCTCGACCTCGAAGCCGAGCGGGAGCGCACCGCGCTCACCGTCACCGAGCTCAAGCAGACCGCCGAGCGCAACCGGAGCCGCATCCAGGAGCTCGAGCAGCTCCGCACCGAGTTCACGCGCCGGCAGTACGACGCACCGGGGTCGAGCTTCCCCGACGGGGCGGTGATCGCCACCCTGCTGGGGCAGTTCCTGAGCGGCCTGCTCACGCGGGACGCGCTCTGGCGCGTGCTGGAGCAGCAACGCAGCTACACCCCGCCGCGCTCCGACCCGACCTTCGGCTCGGGCGGCTTCGGCCGCGGCACGATCTGGGGCGGCGGCGCCACCACCCAACGCCGACCCCGCCTCGGCGACATCGACGACCTCGAGGACGTCTTCGAAGCCGTGGGCGAGGCGCTGCAAGGGCTGGGCGGCCTGGCAGGGCGCGGCAGCTTCGGCGGCACGCGCCGCGCGTCCGGCGGGAGCCGTCCGTCCGGCGGGTTCCGACCCACGGGCGGCAAGTCCTCGTCGCCCGCGCCTCGCTCGGGCAAGATCGGGGGCGGCGGCAAGTTCCGGACGGGCGGGAAGTTCTGAGCGTGCCGGAAGACGAGACGAGAGGGTCCACGCCGGGGCACGCGGGCGGGCTCACGCCCGGCCGCCGGAAGGTCGGCGTCTCGCCCGGCACGGTGGTCTACACCGGTCCGGCGCGCACGGCGCCGGTGCGCATCGACCTGATGCACTACGACGAGACGACCTTCGACGAGCGTGCCGTCACCGACCCCGACGACCTCCGCGCGCTCCTCGACGCACCCGGCGTCACCTGGGTGAACGTCGTCGGGGTGCACGACACGGCGTTGCTCGAGCGGATGGGCGAGATCCTCGGCCTGCACCCGCTGACGGTCGAGGACCTCGCGTCGTTGGCGCAGAGGCCCAAGGTCGAGGAGTACGACGAGTACGTCTACGTGGTGGCGCGCATGCTCGGTCTCGGCGGAGCCGACGCGCCGGAGGCTTCGGGGTCTCCCGGCGACCCGCCGCCGGTCCTGGGCGGAAGCGAGCAACTCAGCATGGTGCTGCGGGGCAACCTCTTGGTGACGTTCCAGGAGACGCCGGAGGACCCGTTCGGCCCGGTGCGCGATCGCCTGCGCCTCGGCCGCGGTCGCGCGCGCCGGCTCGGTGCCGACTACCTTGCCTACACCCTGCTCGACCTGGTGGTGGATCGGTACTTCACGGTCGTCGAGCGCTACGGCGATCGCATCGAGACGCTCGAAGAGGACGCGCTGCGCGACCCCAACCCGCGCGTGCTAGAGCAGGTGAACCAGCTGCGGCGCGAGCTCATCCTCATGCGGCGCGTCGTCTGGCCCATGCGCGACGTGCTGTCGGAGTTGCGCCGCGAGGAGTCGCCGTTCATCGGCGCCGCCGCCGCCACCTACCTGCGCGACGTGCACGACCACACGGTGCAGGTGCTGGAGACGCTCGAGACGCTACGCGAGATGCTCACCGGCCTGCACGACGTCTACCTCACCATGCTCAGCGTGCGCCTGAACGACGTCATGAAGGTGCTTACCATCATCGCCACCATCTTCATCCCGCTGACCTTCCTGGCCGGCATCTACGGCATGAACTTCGACGTCATGCCCGAGCTGCACTGGCGCTGGGGCTACCCGGTGCTGTGGCTGGTGATGCTGGCGCTCACCGCGGGCATGCTGCTGGCGTTCCGGCGGCGGAAGTGGA
>CAZACZ010000044.1:0-4106 GCA_964483695.1 uncultured bacterium
GTCGCCCCGCGAGCGGACGGTACACTCGCAGCACCATGCTCGACGACGTCCTCGTGCTCGACCTCAGCCGGGTCCTGGCGGGCCCGTACTGCACGCTCTTGTTCGCCGACCTAGGTGCGCGCGTGATCAAGGTCGAGTCGCTCGAGGGCGACGACACCCGCCGCTGGGGCCCGCCGTTCGTGGCGGGCGAGAGCGGCTACTTCCTGTCCGTCAACCGCGGCAAGGAGTCGGTCGCGGTGAACCTCAAGGACCCTCGCGGACGCGAGCTGGTGCGGTCGCTCGCGCTCCAGGCGGACGTGCTGGTGGAGAACTTCAAGGTCGGGGACCTAGCACGTTACGGGCTCGATTACCCGACCCTGGCGGCCGAGCGCCCGGGGATCGTCTACGTGTCGATCACCGGCTACGGGCAGACCGGCCCGCGCGCCCAGGAGGCGGGGTACGACGCCGCGCTGCAGGCGCAGTCGGGGCTGTTGGCGATGACCGGCGAACCCGACGGCCCGCCGGTGAAGCTGGGCGTGGCGTGGATCGACGTGCTGACCGGCCTGCACGCCGCCGCCGGCGCCATCGCCGCGCTGCGTAGGCGCGAGCGCAGCGGGGTGGGCGCCCACCTCGACGTCTCGCTGTTCGACGTCGCGCTGGCGAGCCTGGTGAACCAGGCGCAGAACGCACTGCTGACGGGGGAGCCGCCGGCGCGCCTGGGCAGCGCCCACCCGAACATCGTGCCGTACCAGGCGTTCGACACCGCCGACGGGGCGGTGGTGCTGGCGGTCGGCAACGACGGGCAGTTCGCGCGGCTCTGCGCGGTGCTCGGCAAGGAAGCATGGGCGAGCAGCGAACGCTTCGCTACCAACCAGGGCCGGGTGGAGCACCGTCAGGAGCTGGTGCCGTCGTTGGCGGCCGAACTGCGGGCGTGGCCGCGCGAGGCGCTGCTGGAGAAGTGCCGTTCCGCCGGGGTGCCGGCCACGCCGGTGGCGACGCTACCGGAGGCGCTGGCCGACCCGCAGGCGCTTGCGCGGCGCCTGGTGATCGACGGCGCGCACCCGGCCGTGGGGGCGTTGCCGATGGTGGCGAGCCCGCTGTGGCGCGCTACCGGTCCGGACGGGAGCCCCGTCGGGCTCGAGCCGCCCCCCCACGCTTCCCCCGTCCCGCCGCTCCTCGGGCAACACACCGCCGACGTGCTGCAGCGCGACTTGGGGTTGGCGGCGGACGAGGTGGCGGCGTTGGCAGACGCCGGCGTGGTGCGCCTGGCCGGCTAGGCCGGCGCCGGAACGGAGCGGCTAGCGGCCACGCACGCGCCGTCAGTTGGGCAGCAGCAAGCCCTCGGCGACGTCACCGCGCAGGAGGCCGCGGTAGACGCCGTCGATCACGAGGTCGCGGGCATGCACCTTCAGGGTGGGGTAGTCGGGATTGTGGGGGCGCAGCGCGTAGCTGGCGCCGTCGAGGCGGTCCAGGTACTTCAGCGTGACGTCCTCGCCCTCCACCCGGACGGCGCAGATCTCACCGCTGCGGCGCGGTTCGGTGTGCTGGAACAGGACGACGTCGCCGTGCTGGATGAGGTCGGCCATCGAGTCGCCGTGCACCCGAAGCGCGAACAGCTCGCCATGCAGGCCGGCGCGGGGCAGGAACGCTTCGGCGTGCGCCACGGCGCTGCTGAGCGGGCCGGCGGGGATGTCGCCGAGCACGGGGATGCCGGTGGCATCGGCGGGTAGCGCCAGGTGCGGCGAGCGACCGCGGCCGCGGCTCTCGAACACCAGGTACCCCTTGCGGTGCAGCGCCTCGAGGTGCTGGCGCAACGACACGTAATGCACGCCGAGGGCACGCGCCAACTCGGAGAGCTCGGGCATCTCGCCGGTGCGGCGGTGATGGTCGAGCAGGCGCTGGTACACCTTGCCTTGGGCGGGGGAGAGCGGCTGCGGGGTGCCTAACGAAGCCATCGTTACCTCAAATGCTAAGGTGCGTGCGGCCGGCGTGTCAACGCGGTGAGCCGGCGTGGGCCCGTGTGCGCCGATGCGGGCCGTTGCGGCGGCCCGCTCCGGCTAGTCGCCCAGGCGACATTCCGGACCGCGAAGATATCCCGACCAGCACGGTAGGAATTGCCGCTCGCGGCGTCCGGGGCGAAGCGAGAAAGCGTGTCCTGGACGACTCTCATGCTCCGTTCATGGACGCCCTGGGGGATGGACAAGGGTGGGGTCACCTGCTATAGTTTCTGTAGTTGGTTCGCCCTCCTCCGCGCCGCACGAGCGGCGCGTCACTGCTCGAGAGCGCGCCTCACGGATAGGCGCCAACGCACCAGGAACCGGGAAGCCGCCTCGTCCCAGGCCGCGACCCACCCCAGCGTCCGCGCCGCCGCCATCGCGCGCCGGGCGCCGCCCCCAAGCGACGACCCCTCGAAGGCGACCAGGATGGTCGATCCGAAGAAAGGACTCTCATGCTCGACACGTTCGAAACCCTCGATCCGCCGAGCACCTGCGACATCCCCGACATCGTCCCGAGCGGCCTCGCGCTGCCCACGCGCACGCTCGAGCCCGGCCAGGTGCTCTACGAAGCCGATCGTGAGGCCAGCAGCCTCTACATCGTGAACCACGGCGTGCTGAAGGCGGTCGTGCCGACCAGCCTGGGGCGCGACCGGATCGCCGACCTCTACGGCCCCGGCGACGTCCTCGGCCTGAGCGCCCTCGACGGCGGTCACCACGCCGAGACCGTGGTGGCGGTGCACGAGGCGTGCCTGACGCCGATCGACCCGCAGCAAGCGATGAACGACCGCGGTCTGCGCGACTACGTGCTGCGCAGCCTGGCGCGCCAGCTGCGCCGCAGCCGCGAGATGCTCGACGAAGCCGAGATGCCCGTCGGCGCCCGCGTCACCCGCGCCTTCCTGCGGCTCGCCAAGCAGTTCGGGCTCCCCGCCGACGACAAGAGCGGCGCCGTCAAGCTGCCGCTCGCGTTGACGCACGAAGACCTCGCCGACCTCACCGGCTCGAGCCGCGTCACCATCACCCGCATCCTCGGCGAGCTTCGCAACGAGGGCGCCCTCTCCGGCACCCGCGGCGTCTACGTCGCCGACATCGAGGGGCTCGAGCGCGCCACCGACCACTACGTCATGCAGGTGCTGTGAGCCGCCGCTTCGTCCGGTAGGCTGACGGGAGCCATGCTGACCTTCACCGACATCGCCCGAGAACGCGTCTTGAAGTTCATGGACGTGCAGCGCGCCCAAGGAGTGGGCGCGCTGCGCGTCGCCGGCACCCGCACCGAGCAGCGCCTGTGGCTGGTCAAGCCCGAGGACAAGCGGCCCGAGGACCAGGTCCAGGACGCCGGTGGGTTCGAGGTCTACCTCGACCCGCTCACCGCCTCGCACCTCGGCGGCGCCACCGTCGACTTCGTCGAGGGCGTGATGCAGTCGGGCTTCCGGGTGTTCTTCCCGAGCCCCACCTGGGACGACCCGTTGGCGCAGAAGGTGCAAGACGTGCTCGACGCGACCATCAACCCCGGCGTCGCCGGGCACGGCGGCACGGTGACGCTCGAAGGCGTCGAGGACGGCGTGGCCTACATCCGCTTCGGCGGCGGGTGCCAAGGCTGCGGCGCGGCCGACGTCACCCTCAAGCAGGGCATCGACCGCATCCTGAAGGAGCGCGTGCCCGAGATCCGCGCCGTGCGCGACGCCACCGACCACGACGCCGGGCAGAACCCCTACTACGCGCGCACCACCGACGAGGCCGAGTCGCCGTTGGCCTGAAGATCCCCCGCCAAGCGCGAGGAGCGAAGAGGACCCCGTGATACGGTACCGGCGTGCGGTCGGCCGATGCTTCCAACGCGGGCGCTCGTTCCGTACCTCTCCTTAGCGTCCGCGCCGTCACCAAGCGGTTCCCCGGTGTGCTGGCGAACGATCGGGTGAGCCTCGACCTGCTCCCTGGCGAGGTCCACGCCCTGCTGGGCGAGAACGGCGCGGGCAAGACCACTCTGGTCAGCCTGCTGTACGGCTTGCTCCAACCCGACGAGGGCGAGCTCGCCATGGACGGCGCGCGCCTGCGCGTGCGCGACCCGCGCCACGCCATGGACCTCGGGATCGGCCTGGTGGCGCAGCACTTCCACCTCGCGCGGCGCCACACGGT
>CAZACZ010000044.1:4206-15620 GCA_964483695.1 uncultured bacterium
AGCGCATGCGCCAGAGCGGCAAGGCGATCTTGTTCATCAGCCACAAACTCGACGAGGTGCGGCGCGTGGCCGATCGCGTCACGGTGCTGCGCGGCGGCGCGGTGGTGGCCAGGTTCCTGCGCGGCGAGGCCTCGTCCGAGGACCTCGCTCGCGCGATGATCGGCAAGCCGATGGCCGTCCCGCAGCGGCTCGGGATCGTGCCGACCGGCGATCCGCTGCTGCGCGTCGACGACGTCTGGGTGCAGGGGCGGCGCGGCGTGCCTGCCCTGCGCGGCGCGACGCTCGCCGTCCACGCGGGCGAGGTGCTCGGCGTGGCTGGCGTGGCAGGCAACGGCCAGAGCGAGCTGGCACAGGTGATCACGGGCCTTGCGCGCCCCGAGCGCGGCAGCGTGCGCCTCGGCGACGCCGACCTGACCGGCGCTGCGCCGCGTGAGGCGCGGGCGGCGGGCGTGGCCTACATCCCCGAGGACCGGCGCAATGAGGGCGTGGTGGGCAGCATGAGCGTGCTCGAGAACCTGGTGCTGCGTCAGGTGCGGGACCCGGAGCTCGCCCGCGGCGTGACGATCGACTGGCGCAAGGCCGAGGCGTTCGCCCGCGAAGCTGCGCAACGCTTCGACATCCGCACGCCGTCGTTGCGCACGCCGGCGCGCCTGCTGTCGGGCGGGAACGTCCAGAAGATCGTGCTGGCGCGTGAGCTCTCGGGTGCCCCGCGGCTGGTGGTCGCTTCGCACCCGACCTACGGGCTCGACGTGAGCAGCACCGCCATGACGCACGAACTGCTCCTGGCGCAACGCTCGCGCGGCGCCGCGGTCTTGCTGATCAGCGAGGACCTCGACGAGCTGGTCCGGCTCTCGGACCGCATCGTGGTGCTGCACGCCGGGCGCGTGACGGGCGAGTGCACCGCCGCCGAGGCCGCCACGCCCGAGGGCATGGAGCGCATCGGGTTGTGGATGGCGGGGAGCGCCGCGGCATGAGGCGCCTCTCGTGGGTCCCGCGCGACCACACTCCGCCGTGGCTGGTGGCGGCCGTCAGCGGCGGCGCGTTCCTCGCCGCGCTGCTGCTCACCGCCGGCATCTTCGCCGCCTACGGCCTGAACCCCTGGAGCGCCTACGGCACCATCGTGGAGCGCACGCTGCTGTCGTGGCGCGGCTTCGGCGAGGTGGTGCGCAAGGCCATCCCGCTGCTGCTGGCCGGCGTCGGCATGGCCATCGCCCTGCGGGCGCGCTTCTGGAACATCGGCGCCGAAGGCCAGATCCTAGCCGGGGCGGTCGCCGCCTCGGGCGTTGCGCTGTTCGTGCCCGGCCTCGGGCCGCTCACCATCCCCGCCGTCTACCTGGCGGCCTTCGTGGCGGCAGCCGGCTACGGGCTGCTCCCCGCCTACCTCAAGGCGCGGTTGGGCGTGAACGAGATCATCACCACGCTGATGCTCAACTACGTCGCCATCTACGTCGTGCGGTGGCTCATCAACGGCCCCTGGCGCGGGCGCAGCGTGACCGGCTTCTCCTACTCCGACCGCTTCCCGCGCGAGACCTACCTACCGGTCCTGGAAGGGACGCGGATCCACCTACCGACGCTGGTGTTGGGGCTGCTCCTGGCACTGGCCGTGGCGTGGCTGCTGCGCTCGACCCGGCTGGGGTTCTCGATCCGCTTGCTGGGCGAGGGCCCGGAAGCGGCGCGCTACGCCGGCGTGCGGCTGCTGCCGACCACCCTGGCGCTGGCAGCGTTGGCGGCCGGGGCCGCCGGGCTCGCTGGGGCCGGTGAAGTGGCCGGCATCCACCATCGCCTCATCGAACCCACCAGCATCTCCCTCGGGTACGGCTACACCGCCATCTTGGTGGCGCTCCTGGCGCGATCGCGGCCGCTGGCCGTCCCCGTGACGGCGCTGCTGCTCGGGTGGGTGTTCGCCGCCGGGGACGTCATGAAGGTCAGCCTGCAGTTGCCGTTCCAGATCACCGACGTCATCACCGGCGTGACGCTGCTGCTGTTGGTGGCGTCCGAGCCGCTGCTGACCTACCGGCCGCGCTGGCGGGCGAGGCCGCGCGAGCGAACCGCCGCGACGGCGCCGCGCCCGACGGGGAGGAGCGCCTGATGGAGCTCGAGCTCCTGACCACCACCCTGGCGCGGGCGCTGGCCTTCGGCACCCCGCTGCTCCTCGCGGCGTTGGGCGAGATCGTCGCGGAACGCTCCGGGGTGGTGAACTTAGGCGTCGAGGGCGCCATGATGCTCGGCGCCGTGGCCGGCTTCGTCGTTGCCGCCGTCACCGGGTCGGCGCTGCTCGGCCTGGCCGCCGCGGCGCTGGCGGGCGCACTCACCGCCGGCCTGCATGCGCTCCTGAGCGTGGTGGTGCTGGCCAACCAGCACGTCAGCGGGCTGGCCATCGCCATCGGTGGGGTGGGGTTGGCGAACCTGCTGGGGCGCGACTGGGTCGGTCGGCCGCTTCCCGCCGCCATGCCGTTCGTGTCGGTACCGCTGCTCCAGGACATCCCCGTGCTCGGTCCGGCGCTGTTCCGCGACCAGTACGTGCTCAGCTACGTGGCGTTGGCGGTTGCCGTGGGGCTGTGGTGGGTCTTGTACCGTACCCGCTTGGGCCTCACGCTGCGCACCGTGGGCGAGTCGCCGGCGGCCGCCGACACCGCCGGCGTCGCGGTGCGCCGCGTGCGCTTCCTGGCGGTGACGTTCGGCGGGCTCCTCGCCGGCGTGGCCGGCGCGTACCTGTCGCTGGCCTACCGCCCCTCGTGGGGCGAGAACATCACCAACGGCATGGGTTGGATCGCGCTCGGCCTCACCATCTTCGCGCTCTGGCACCCGCTGCGCGCCATCGGCGCCGCGGTGCTGTTCGGCGCCTTCTTCACCCTCTCGTTCCGGCTGCAAAGCGTGCTGCCGCCCGAACTCCTGACCCTGCTCCCGTACCTCGTCACCATCGCCGCGCTCACGCTGATCGCGCTGCGCGGTGGTCGAGGCGCGGTCGGCGCACCCGAGGCGCTCGGGACGCCGTACCGTAGGGGAGAGCGATGATGCCCGGTCGTTCCCGGAAGGGCGCGTCGTCGCGCGCCCGGTCCGGTCGACACGGTGGAGCGGTGCCGCCCCGCGGGCCGTCCCACCACCAACCCACCCTCGTTCCGGCGCAGGCGCCACCGTGGCCCGCCGGACGCACCCCCGGAGGTCGTCGTATGCGGTCGTACCCTCGCTCCCTCGCTCCGTTGGCCGGCCTGCTCCTGGCCTTCTTCCTGGTCGCCGGCACCGCCTCGGCGCAGATCGCCGCAGAAGACGTCAAGGCGTGCTGGATCTACGTCGGCCCGGTCGGCGATTACGGCTTCTCGTACGCCCACGACCTCGGCCGCAAGGCCACCGCCGAGGACCTCCCCGCCATCGAGACGGCGTACGTGGAGGCCGTGGCCGAGCCCGACGTCGAGGCCACCGTCGATCAGCTGGTGGCCGACGGCTGCAACGTGATCTTCGGTACCAGCTTCGGGTTCGGGGACGGCCTGCTGGCCGCGGCGGAGCGCTACCCCGACGTCATCTTCGGTCACGCCACCGGCGTCGAGCGCGCCCCGAACGTGCTGACGTACATGGCCGACTTCTACCAGGTCTACTACGCCAACGGCCTCGTCGCCGGCGCGCTCAGCGAGTCCGGCACCATCGGCTACGTGGCCGCGTTCCCCATCCCCGAGGTGAAGCGGCACATCAACGCCTTCGCGCTCGGCGTGCACGAGGTGAACCCCGACGCCAAGGTGGTGGTGCGCTGGCTGTTCAACTGGTTCGACCCCGCCGGCGCCAAGGAAGCCACCGAAGCGCTCATCGCCGAGGGCGCCGACGTGTTCGCCTTCACCGAGGACACCCCGACCGTAGCGCAGACCGCGGCGGCGCGCGGCTACCCGAGCTTCTCGCACTACGCCTCGATGCTGCCGTACGCGCCCGACACCATCGTCTCCGGGCAGATCGTGCACTGGGACGTGCTCACCACCGACATCCTCGAGAAGGTCATCGACGGCACCTACACCAGCACCAACCTCCAGGACGTCGACCCGTTCTGGCTGCTGGCCGAGGGCGCGGTGGAAGTGGGCGCCGAGCCCGGCATGGTGGTCCACCCGGACTACGTCGACGACCTGCAAGCGGCCGTGATCGATCACCCGGAGTTGGGCAGCATCAGCGTCTACGACCTGCTGATGACGCGCATCGAGCAGATGTCCAGCACGCCCGTGGCGTTCGACCCGTTCACCGGCCCGCTCGTCGATCGCAACGGCGCCGAGGTGCTGGCCGACGGCCAGGTCGCCAGCGTCGCGGAGCTGCTCGGCATGCAGTGGGCGGCGTCGAACGTCGAGGGCCCGTGGGAGGGCGAGCCCTGAGCCTGCCCAGCGCCGCGGAGGTGCGGCGGGCGATCGACGTGGCCGCCGGCCGTGCCGCGGGCAGCTTGCTGCTGCGCGGCGGCCGAGTGGTGAACGTGATCACCAACGAGGTCCATGACGCCGACGTGCTGCTGGCGGGCCGGCTGATCGCCGCCGTCGGCAACGTGCCGGCTTCCAACGCCGCCGAGGTCCTCGACCTCGGCGGCGCCTTCGTCACCCCCGGGCTCATCGACGGCCACGTGCACCTCGAGTCGTCGTTGGTGACGCCCGCCGCCTACGCCGAGGCGGTGCTGCCGCGCGGTGTGACCGGCGCGGTGTGCGACCCGCACGAGATCGCCAACGTGGCAGGCGAGGCGGGCGTGCGCTGGCTGCTTGCGGCTACCGAGGATCTGCCGTTCGACGTCTGGGTTACGGTGCCAAGCTGCGTGCCGGCGACGCCGCTGGAGACGATCGGGGCCGTGTTCGATGTGGGCGCCATGGAGCGCCTGCTGGCGCACCCGCGGGTGGTGGGCGTCGCCGAGGTGATGAGCTACCCCGAGGTGGTGGCCGGCGCCGACGCGGTGCTGGCCAAGACGCGCCTGGGCGAGGCTCACGCCTTGACGGTGGAGGGGCACGCCCCGGGGTTGCGGGGCGCCGAGCTGCAGGCGTACCTCGCCAGCGGCATCGGTTCGGACCACGAGGCGACGGAGCTCGAGGAAGGCCTCGAGAAGCTGCGGGCCGGTGTGTTCCTGATGGTGCGCGAGGGTTCGGCGACGCGCAACTTAGGGGCTCTGCTGCCGCTGGTGCACCCCCGCCACGGGGACCGCATCGGCTTCGTGACCGACGATCGCTTCCCGCACGACCTGCTGGCCGAGGGAGGCGTCGACGTGCTGGTGCGGCGCGCCATCGCCGCCGGCGTCGAGCCGGCGTACGCGGTGCGGTGCGCGTCGTACAACCATGCGCGCCACTACCGCTTGCCGCGCCGCGGGGCGGTGGCGCCCGGGTACGTGGCGGACCTCGTGGTGTTGGAGACGCTCGATGGGTTCGAGCCGCGGCGGGTGTTCAAGGAGGGAACGGAGGTGGCGCGCGACGGCGCGTTGGTGCCGGGTGCCATGACGCGGCGGCCGCGTCGGGGCCACGGCGGCGCGGCCTCCCTACGCGATTCCGCTGTCGACGACCCTTCTTTGCTCGACCCCGCCGAGCGTGACGTTGCCGCCCCCGAGCCCGCCGCCCCCGATCCGGTCGTCCTTCGCACCGTTCGCCTCGGCACGTTCGACGAGCGCGCCCTGCGCATCCCCGACCCGGGTGGGAGGGTGCGGTGCATCGTGCCCGTCCGGCATCAGATCCTCACCGAGCAGGCCGTGGTGGAGCCGACGCGTGCCGACGGTCAGGTGATCGCCGATCCCGAGCGCGACCTCCTCAAACTGGCCTGCATCGAACGCCACGGCGTCGGGACTGGCGCCGCCGCCTGCCTGGTGCGCGGGTTCGGACTGCGCCGCGGGGCGTTGGCGTCGAGCGTCGGCCATGACCATCACAACGTCATGGTGGTCGGCGCGGACGACGCCGACATGGTGGCGGCCGCGCGCCGTCTCGAAGCGTTGGGCGGAGGCTTCGTGGCGCTCGCCGGCGGCGAGGTGCTGGCCGAGCTGCCGCTCGAACTGGCGGGGCTGATCACCGCCGCTCCGCTGTCCCGCGTGCGCGAGCGCCTGGACCGCCTCGACGCTGCCGCGGCCGAGCTCGGCTGCGGCGTACCGGCGCCGTTCATGGTGCTCAGCTTCCTCGGCCTCGCGGTGATCCCCGAGTTGCGGCTCACCGACCGCGGCTTGGTCGACGTCCGGCGCGCGGCCCTGGTGGACATGGCGGTCGGACCCTGAGCGTCCGCGCGCCGCTAGAGCCCGAACGCCTCCTGCGCCTGCCCCACGAGGTGCTCGCCGATCGCCAGGCCGGCGGTGGCGGCGGGCGAAGGGGCGTTGATCACGTGCAACGCGCGGGGGCTGGGGCGGACCACGAAATCGTCGATCATGGCGCCGTCGCGCCCGAGCGCCTGCGCGCGCACGCCGGCGCCGCCGCGACGAACGTCGTCCATGCCGAGCGCCGGCACCAGGCGCTGTAGCGCCTCGACGAAGGCGCGCTTGGAGAACGAGCGGTACGCTTCGTAGGCCGCGGTGCGCCAGTAGCGCGAGGCCAGCCGCCACAGGCCGGGGTAGACCACGGCCTCGGCGGCGTCCGCCAGGCGTACGTCGAGTTGGCCGTACCCCTCGCGTTTCAAGGCCCAGACGGCGTTCGGCCCTGCCTCCACCTCGCCGTGCACGGTGCGCGTGAGGTGCACGCCCAGGAACGGCATGCTCGGGTCGGGCACGGGGTAGATGAGGCCGCGCACCAGGTAGCGGCGCGGCTCTTCCAGCACGTAGTACTCGCCGCGGAACGGCACGATCAGCACGTCGGAGACGTCGGCGCCGGCCATGCGCGCGAGGCGGTCGGCGTGCAGCCCGCCGCAGGTGATGACGTACCCGGCTTCGATCGGGCCCTGGTCGGTGGCGAGCGTCACGGCGGCGCCGGTGGCGCGGATGCCCTCCACTAGGACGCCGGTCCGCACCACGCCGCCACGGCCCTCGAACCTGCTGCGCAGCGCCCGGGTCACGCCAGGGAAGTCGGCGATGGCGGTGCGGGGCGAGTGGATGGCCTTGATGCCGGCGGCGTGCGGTTCGATCTGGCGGATCTCGTCCGGGCCGATCATCGCCAGGTCGGGCACGCCGTTGGCGGTGCCGCGGGCGAAGAGGTCGTCGAGGCGGGGGAGCTCGCTCGGGTCGGTGGCGACGATGACCTTGCCGACCTCGTCGTACGCCACGCCGTGCTCCTGGCAGAAGGCGCGGAGCTTGCCAACGCCCGCCACGCACAGCTTCGCGCGCAGCGTCCCGGGGCGGTAGTAGATGCCGGAGTGCACCACGCCGGAGTTGTGGCCCGTCTGGTGCTGCGCGACGTCGGCTTCCTTCTCGAGCAGCGTGACGCGCAGGTCGGGGTGGGCGCGCAACAGCGCTTCGGCGGTGGCCATGCCGACGATGCCGCCACCCACCACCACGACGTCGGGGCGCGCGGAGGGGAGCGTCATACGGCGCGTGCGAACGGCCAGATCTGGTACTCGACCCAGACGCCGCGGTGGCGGTAGACGTCGTTCTCGATCATGGCGCGCACGGCGTCTTCGCTGTCGGCCTCGATCAGCATGGCCGAGCCGATCATGGCGCCGTCCTTCGACAGCAACGCGCCGCCCATGGTGAGGGTGCCGGCGGCGGCCGACGCCTTGGCCCCCTCCAGGTGCTTCGCGCGCACCGCGGCGCGGCGGGCGGGCGCTTCGGCATCGGTGCCGTCGTGAGCGAGAACGAGGTAGAGCATCGTGACCTCCAGGTACCCGCCACGATACCGCCGTTCCTCCGCCCGAGTACCCTGAGGCCGTCGCCGATCCGCGGCGGCACGACCGACCCAGGAAGGGCGAGCATGATCGCGAACGGTGCACGGTTCCCGGACGGCTGGCTGGAGCGTTTCGACGCGTTCGCACGGGCGTTCGTGACGCGCCACGACATCCCCGGCGCGGCGGTGGCGATCGTGCGGGACGGCGAGCCGGTCTACCTGCGTGCCTTCGGGAGCCGCGACCGCGAGGCGGGGTCGCCGGCCACCACCACGACCCGCTTCGGCATCGCCTCCCTGACCAAGTCGTTCACGGTGCTGGGCCTGCTGGCGCTGCAGGAGAAGGGCGTGCTGCACCTCGACGACCCGGTCCGGCGCTACCTACCGGAGTTCGACTATCCGGGCCTGGACGCGCTCGGCGAGGTGCGCTTGTGGCACATGGCGAGCCATACCAGCGGCATCCCGCCGCTCCGGGCGCTCGACTTCGCCATCCACCCGAGCCAGCTGGGCGATCCCGCCGAGGCGTTCCGGAAGCGCGACTACAGCGGAGCGCCGAGCGTCGCGACGTACGACGAGCTGCTGGCGTACCTGCGCCGCGGCGAACGGGCGCCGCTGGCCGCGCCCGGCACCGTGGTGAGCTACTCGAACGATGCCTACGGGCTGCTCGGCGCGGTGATGGAGCGCGCCGGCGGCGTGCCGTACCCACGGGTGATGGCCGAGGAGGTGTTCGCCCCGCTTGGGATGACGTCGGCGACGTTCGATGCCGGCAAGGCGGAGGCCTCGGGCGACTGCACCCGGCTCTACACCCGCGCCCCCGACGGGACGGTGACCTTGTCGTCGCAATGGGAGGAAGCGCCGGCCCATCTGGCGACGGGCTTCCTGAAGGCGAACGTGGTCGACGTGGCGAAGGCGCTGGCGTTCTGGACGACGCCGGAGCGCTTCGCCGCGACGAACGGGGCGTGGGTGCCGGCCGCGGCGGCGGCGGAGGCCTGGCGGGGCCGGGCCTGGGCGGCGCCCGAGACGGAGTACGGGCTCGGTTGGATGATCCACCGTTGCCGGTCGGCCGGCGTGACGCTGGTGCGCCACGGCGGCAGCCTGAAGGGGGTGGCTTCGCACCAGGGGTTCGTTCCCGAACTCGGCCTTGGCGTCGCGGTGCTCACCAACCTCGACGAGGCACCGGTCAAGCGCCTGTGGATGGCGGCGGTGAACGCCGCCTTGGGGACGACGCTGGAGGAGGCGCCGTACCCGACGCCGGCCGAGCGTTCGCCGTCGTCTGCCTGGGGGGACGTGGCGGGCGTCTACGCCTCGGGGGAGCCGTGGGGGCGCCTGGAGCTTCGCTGGGGTCGGGCCGACGAGTCCGCGGAGCGTGAGCTGCGCGCCTACGCCGGCGAGAACGCGGACGATGTCGGGCGACTGGTGCCGCTGCAAGGCGACGAGTTCGTGCTGGTGGGGGAAGCGGGCGCGTGGGACGGGGGGCGCTTCCATCGTGGTCCCGATGACCGCGTGACGGCGATGCAGTACAGCCTGCGGTGGTACGACCGCGTGGCCGCGCCGGGGTAGATTGGGCCGTCGCTTCCCTCCGGGACGCGCGGCGAACTTGATACGACCACACTCATATCTGTTGACAATGCCGCTCCAGCCTCCGTATACTCGCTTGCAGTGACCGGGTGACGGCGTCCCCCGACCGGACGCGCGCCCGCGTCGATGACTTCGCGAGACCGGTGGCCACGGAAGCACGGGTGGCCACGCGACGTTCCCGCCAACGAGGAGTTCCGACATGGCCAAAGCGGTAGGAATCGACCTTGGCACCACCAACAGCGTGATCGCGGTGATGGAGGGCGGCGAGCCCGTGGTGCTCGTCAACTCCGAAGGGAACCGCACCACGCCGTCGGTGGTCGCCTTCAAAGAGGAGCAGCGGCTGGTGGGCCAGGTGGCCAAGCGCCAGGCCGTGCTCAACCCCAAGGGCACCCTGTTCGAAGTGAAGCGCTACATCGGCCGCACCTGGGACGAGGTCCACACCGAAGCCGAACGCGCCCCGTACGAGGTCGTCCGCGGCGACGACAACGGCGTGCGCTTCGTGGTGGGCGGCAAGCAGTACACCCCCGAGGAGATCTCGGCCATGGTGCTGCGCAAGATGGTGGCCGACGCCAGCGAGCGCCTCGGCGAGAAGATCACCAAGGCCGTCATCACCGTGCCCGCCTACTTTAACAACGCCCAGCGCGAGGCCACCCAGAACGCCGGCAAGATCGCCGGTCTCGAGGTGCTCCGCATCGTCAACGAGCCCACCGCGGCGGCGCTGGCGTACGGCCTCGAGAAGAAGGGCAACGAGACGGTGCTGGTGTTCGACCTTGGCGGCGGCACCTTCGACGTCTCCGTCCTCGAGGTCGGCGACGGCGTGTTCGAGGTGCGCTCCACCAGCGGCGACACGCACCTGGGCGGGTCGGACATGGACTACGCCATCGTCCAGTGGCTCGCCGACGAGTTCCGCGCCGAGTACAACGTCGACCTGCGCAAGGACAAGCAAGCCCTCCAGCGGCTGCTGGAAGCCGCCGAGAAGGCCAAGATCGAGCTCTCGGGCCTACCGGAGACGACCATCAGCCTGCCGTTCATCGCCATGGACCCGGCGTCGAACGCGCCGCTCTACCTCGAGAAGAAGCTCAGCCGCAGCAAGTTCGAGGAGCTCGTCGGCAGCCTGCTTGCGCGCATCCGCGGGCCGGTCGAGCAGGCGCTCAAGGACGCCAAGCTCGGCAAGGGCGACATCGACGAGATCATCCTGGTAGGTGGCGCCACCCGCGTGCCGGCCGTGAAGCGCCTGGTGAAGGAGCTGCTCGGCAAGGAGCCGAACCAGTCGGTCAACCCCGACGAAGTGGTGGCGCTCGGCGCTGCCGTGCAGGCCGGCGTGCTCACCGGCACCGTCGACGACATCGTGCTGCTGGACGTCACCCCGCTCAGCCTCGGGGTCGAGACCAAGGGCGGCGTGTTCACCAAGCTGATCGACCGCAACACCACCGTGCCGGTGCGCAAGGCCGAGACGTTCTCCACCGCCGATCACAACCAGACCGGCGTCGAGGTGCACGTGCTCCAGGGTGAGCGCTCGATGGCGGCGCACAACAAGTCGCTCGGGCGCTTCAAGCTCGACGGCATCCCGCCGATGCCGGCCGGCATGCCGCAGATCGAGATCACCTACGACATCGACGCCAACGGCATCCTGCACGTCACGGCGAAGGAGAAGTCGACCGGCAAGGAAGCCAGCATCACCATCCAGAACACCACCACCCTGTCCGACGACGAAGTCGATCGCATGGTGCAAGACGCCCAGTCGCATGCCGACGAAGACCGCAAGGCGCGCGAGCTGGCGGAGGCCAAGAACCAGCTCGACGGCATCAGGCTCCAGGCCAGCAAGGCGATGGACGACGCCAAGGACGCCACCGACGAGCAGAAGCAGCCGCTGCGCAACGCCGTCGAGGAAGCCCAGCGCGCCATCGACACCGGCGCCGACAAGGACCGCCTCGAGCAGCTGACGCGCGAGCTGGCGGAGAAGCTCCAGGCGTTCCAGCAGGCCACCGCGCAGCCGGCGCAGGCCGAAGCCAAGGAGGCCGAGGCGGGTCCGTCCGGGAGCGACGATGACGTCATCGACGCGGAGTTCAAGCCAGCCCCGTGAGGGGCTGGCCGCCGGCCGAGTAAGGG